>JBGAIS010000130.1:0-12301 GCA_044225355.1 Casimicrobiaceae bacterium
ACGACGGAGATCTTGATCTCGGACGTGGAGATCATCTGGATGTTGATGCCCTCCTCGGCAAGAGCCTTGAACATGCGCGACGCGATGCCCACGTGCGAGCGCATGCCGATGCCGACGACCGACACCTTGCAGATCCGCTTGTCGCCGATGATTTCGCGCGCCTCGAGGCCGCTCTTGCGGCAGCCCTCGAGCACGTCGATGGCCTTCTGGTACTCGTTGCGGTTGACCGTGAACGAGAAGTCCGTGTGATTCGACGACCCGATGTTCTGCACGATCATGTCGACGTCGATGTTGGCGTCGGCCACGGGCCCCAGGATGGCCGCCGCGATGCCGGGCTTGTCGGGCACGCCCATCACCGAGATCTTGGCCTCGTCGCGGTTGAACGCGATGCCGGAGATGATCGCCTGTTCCATGGTGTCGTCTTCCTCGAACGTGATGAGCGTGCCCGGCGCGGTCGACTCGGGATCGTCGAACGACGACAGCACGCGCAGCTTGACCTTGTACTTGCCCGCGAACTCCACGGAGCGTATCTGCAGGACCTTCGACCCGAGGCTCGCCATCTCGAGCATCTCCTCGAAGGTCACGGTGTCGAGCCTGCGCGCCTCGGGCACGATGCGCGGGTCGGTCGTGTACACGCCGTCGACGTCGGTGTAGATCTGGCACTCGTCGGCGGTGAGCGCGGCAGCGAGCGCGACGCCCGACGTGTCCGACCCGCCGCGCCCGAGCGTGGTGATGTTGCCGTCGGCGTCCACGCCCTGGAAGCCCGCCACGATGACGACGGTGCCGGCCGCGAGGTCGCGGCGCATGTTCGCCTCGTCGATGTCGAGGATTCGCGCCTTCGTGTACGCGTTGTCGGTCAGGATGCGCACCTGCGCGCCGGTGTAGCTCTTCGCGTCCAGGCCGAGCTCGTGCAGCGCGATGGCGAGGAGCCCGATCGTCACCTGCTCGCCCGTGGCGGCGATGACGTCGAGCTCGCGGCCCGACGGGTTGGCCGAAATCTCCTTGGCGAGCCCCAGCAGGCGATTGGTCTCGCCCGACATCGCGGACACGACCACCACCACCTGGTGGCCCTGCTTGTGGAAGTGCGCGACGCGGCGCGCCACGTTCTTGATGCGATCGGTGGTGCCGACGGACGTGCCGCCGTACTTCTGGACGATGAGTGCCATGTCAGTGGGAAAGGCCCGCCGCGAACCGTCGGCAGGGCGAGCGACGCGTGCGTGTGGGCCGATTCATCCTGGTGAGCCCCTCGCCTGCCCTGGAGACGCGCGCAACGAGGCGCCCGGCCGGGACGAGGGGACGTCGGTTCATTACACCACCCGGAACGCGAGCGTCGCGTTGGTGCCGCCGAATCCGAACGAGTTGGACAGCGCGCCCGCGATCTTCATCTTGCGCGCCGCGAGCGGCACGAAATCGAGGTCGCACGCGGGATCGACGTCGACGAGATTCGCGGTGGGCGGCGCCACCTGGTCGCGCATCGCGAGCACCGTGAATACCGCCTCGATGCCGCCGGCGGCGCCCAGGAGATGCCCGGTCATCGACTTGGTCGACGACACGGCGAGCTTGCTCGCATGGTCGCCGAACGCGCGCTTCACGGCGATGCACTCGGCGATGTCGCCCAGCGGCGTCGAGGTGCCGTGCGCGTTGATGTAGTCGATGTCGGTGGGGTGCATGCCGGCATTGGCGAGCGCGTTGCGCATGCTGCGCCGCGCGCCGTCGCCGTCGTCCGGGGGCGCCGTGATGTGATGGGCATCGGCGCTCATGCCGTAGCCGGCGAGCTCGCAGTAGATGCGCGCGCCTCGCGCCTTCGCATGCTCCAGCTCCTCCAGCACGAGCACGCCCGCGCCTTCGCCCAGGACGAAGCCATCGCGGCCGACGTCCCAGGGACGGCTCGCGGAGGCGGGGTCGTCGTTGCGCGTGGACAGCGCGCGCGAGGCGCAGAAGCCGCCGATGCCGAGCGGCGACACGGTGGACTCCGACCCGCCGGCGATCATGATGTCGGCGTCGCCGTACTCGATGAGCCGCGCGGCCTCGCCGATGCTGTGATTGGCGGTGGAGCACGCGCTGACCGTGCCGAGATTGGGACCCTGGTAGCCGTAGTGGATCGATACGAGGCCGGAGATCATGTTGATGATCGAGCCGGGCACGAAGAACGGCGAGATCTTGCGAAGCCCGCCGGACAGGTAATGGTTGTGGGTCTCCTCGATCATCGGCAATCCGCCGATGCCCGAGCCGATGCACACGCCCGTACGCTCCTTGTCGCCCGTGAAGCCTTCGAGTCCGGCGTCCTTCACGGCCTCCATCGTCGCCACGAGCCCGTAGTGGATGAAGGTGTCGTAGCGGCGGGCTTCCTTGCCCGAGAGGTACTTCGTGACGTCGAAGCCCTTCACCTCGCCCGCGATCTGCGACGGGAAGGCAGAGGCATCGAAGCGCGTGATGCGCGTGATGCCCGAGCGGCCGCTCAGTACGGTCGACCACGCCTCGTCGATGCCAATGCCGACGGGCGAAATGATGCCGAGACCGGTGACGACAACGCGGCGGCGTGACATGACGACGATCGGCGGGCGACGGGCGCCCGCCGTCTACGAGGACGGATTACTTCTTGAGATGGGCGCCGACGTAGTCGATCGCCTGCTGGACGGTGGTGATCTTCTCGGCTTCCTCGTCGGGAATCTCGGTCTCGAACTCTTCCTCGAGCGCCATGACGAGCTCGACCGTATCGAGGGAGTCGGCGCCCAGGTCGTCGACGAAGGAAGATTCGTTCTTGATCTCCGCCTCGTTGACGCCCAACTGCTCCGCAACGATCTTCTTGACGCGCTGCTCTACGTTATCCATTGCTCTCCTCCCCGTGACGGGGCCCCCTATCTAAACCCGCGAATTCTACCAGAACCTCGCCCCGCGTCAGGCCATGTACATGCCGCCATTGACGTGCAAGGTGGTGCCCGTGACGTAGCCTGCGCCCGGGCTCGCGAGGTAGGCGACCGCGTGCGCGATGTCGTCGGGCGTGCCCAGGCGCGCGAGCGGGATGCGCCCGAGGAGCGCCTCGCGCGCCGCCTCGGGCAATGCCTTCGTCATATCGGTGTCGATGAATCCCGGCGCCACGCAGTTGACCGTGATGTTGCGGCTGCCCACTTCCTGGGCGAGCGACTTCGTGAAGCCGATGAGCGCGGCCTTCGCGGCCGCGTAGTTCGCCTGGCCGGCATTGCCGCTGCTGCCCACCACGCTGCCGATCTGGATGATGCGGCCGTGGCGGGCCTTCATCATCCCGCGCATCACCGCCTTGGCCAGGCGATACGCCGGCGTGAGGTTGGTGGCCATGATCGCCGCCCATTCCTCTTCCTTCATGCGGAGGATGAGGTTGTCGCGGGTGACGCCCGCGTTGTTGACGAGGATCGTCACGGCGCCGAATTGCGCCTCGATGGCATCCATCACGGCCGTGGTCTGCGCGGCGTCGGTCACGTCGAGGCGCATGCCCGTGCCGGCGTGGCCGGCCTGCGCGAGCGCGGCCGCGATGGCGGCGGCGCCTTCGTCGGTGGTGGCGGTACTCGACGACTGACGCGCCGTCGCGCGCGAGGCGCAGCGCGATGGCGCGGCCGATGCCGCGCGTGGCGCCGGTGACGAGCGCGACCCGTCTCGGCGAGCGGCGCGCCCACGGCACTCTCCTCCGCGCTCACGAGCGAAGCTCCGCGAGCGTGGCCGACAGCGCGTCGCCGTCGGTCAGCGCGTACGCCGGCAGCGTATCGGCGATGCGCTTCGTGAGCCCCGCCAGCACCTTGCCCGGTCCGCACTCGACGACGTGCGTGACGCCGTCTTCCGCCATCGCGCGGATCGTGGCCGTCCAGTGCACGGGGCTCGCGGCCTGAGGGCGAGCGCGTCGCGAATCGCCTGCGGCTCGGCGTGGCGCGCGACGTCGACGTTGTGGATCACGGGAATGGACGGCGCATGCACGGGCATCGCCTGCAAGACGCCCGGCGGCTTCGGCGCTGCCGCGGGTCAAGGAGCGAGCTATGGAACGGCAAGCGACACGGGAAGCAGCACGTTGCGCTTCGCGCCCTTCTGCTTGGCGAGTTCGATGGCGCGCTCGACGGCCTCCTTGTGGCCGGCGATCACGACCTGCCCGGGCGTTGAAGTTCACCGCCTCGACGTTTCGTCCCTGCGCGGCTTCCGCGCACGCCGACACGACGGCGCCGTCGTCGCCGCCCATGATGGCCGCCATCGCGCCCTGTCCCGCGGGCACGGCGCCCTGCATGGCTTCCGCGCGAAAGCGCACGAGCGGCACGGCGTCGCGGAACGCGAGCGCGCCCGCGGCGACGAGCGCCGTGTACTCGCCCAGGCTGTGACCCGCGACGATCGCAGGTGCCGGGCCGCCTCGCCTGCCACGCGCGCCACACCGCCACGCCCGCGGTGAGCATCACCGGCTGCGTGCTGGTCGTCAGCGCCAGGGCCTTCCTGCGGGCCGCCCTCGACCAGCGCCCAGAGGTCCTCGCCGAGCGCGTCGGAGGCCCTGGCGAACGTCGCCTTCACGACCGGATGCGCCGCGAAGCCGCCCATCATGCCGACCGCCTCGGTGATCCCTGCCCGGGAAATACGAATGCGAGCTTCATGTCGATACCGTCGATTTCACCACTTGAGGAACACGGAGCCCCACGTGAATCCGCCGCCGACGCCGAGCAGCATGAGGTGCTGGCCCGCCTGGCTGCGGCCGTCGAGGCACGGTGTCGAGCGCGAGCGGTATGGACGCGGCCGACGTGTTGCCGTGGAGCGCGACGGTGGACACGAGTCGCTCGGCGGGAAGCTCGAGGCGCTTCATCGTGGCGTCCATGATGCGGATGTTGGCCTGGTGCGGGATCACCCAGTCGATGTCGCCGGCGCGCTTGCCGGCCGTGGCGAGCGCCTCGTGCGCGCAGTCGGCCAAGACCTTGACCGCGAACTTGAACACGGCGCTGCCGTCCATGCGCAGGAACGGCGTGCTCGAGACCGCGCCGTTGTGCACGGTGCCGGGCACGCAGAGGATGTCGCGATGGCTGCCGTCGGCGTGCAGGTGCGACGCCAGTATCCCCGGCGCGTCGGACGGCACCACCACCACCGCCCCCGCGCCGTCGCCGAACAGCACGCACGTGCCGCGGTCGCTCCAGTCGAGGATGCGCGAGTAGACCTCGGCGCCCACCACGAGCGCGTTGCGCGCCGCGCCGCTCGCGACCATCTTGTCGGCGATCGCGAGCGCGTAGACGAAGCCCGAGCACACCGCGGCGACGTCGAACGCCGCACCCCCGCGCGCTCCCAGCTTGTCCTGCAGGATGCATGCCGTCGACGGAAAGATCATGTCGGGCGTCGCGGTGGCGACGATGATCATGTCGACGTCCGCGGCGGTCATGCCGGCGGCGTCGAGCGCCTGGCGGGAGGCCGCGAGTGCCAAGTCCGACGTGGCTTCGCCGTCCGCGGCGATGTGCCGCTGCCGGATGCCGGTGCGCGTGCGGATCCACTCGTCGCTCGTGTCCACGCGGCACGCGAGCGCTTCGTTGGTCAGGATCTCGGCCGGCAGGTAGCGGCCGGTGCCCGCGATGCGGCTAGCCGGCATCGGTCTCGGCATGCGCGGTCTCGACGTGCACGGGCATGGCCGCGACCTCGCGCGCGATCTTGTCGAGCACGCCGTTCACCACTTCCGCGTGCGCCGTGTGCATGGCGTGCAGGAAGCCCAGGTGGTCGGCGCCGCCGTGGCTCTTCACGACGACGCCCTTGAGGCCCACGAGCGTGGCGCCGTTATAGCGCCGCGGGTCGACGCGCTTCTTGAACGCGTTGAGCGCCGGCATGGCGGCGAGCGCCGCGAGCTTGCGCGCAGGGTTGCGCGTGAACTCGGTGCGCAGGAAATCGTAGAGCATGACGACGAGGCCTTCGGACACCTTGAGCGCGACGTTGCCCACGAAGCCGTCGCAGACGACGACGTCGGTGGTGCCCTTGTAGATGTCGTCTCCCTCGATGTTGCCGTAGAAATTGATGGGCGCCGACTTGAGGAGCTCAGCCGTCTGCTTCACGACGTCGTTGCCCTTGATGTCCTCCTCGCCGATGTTGAGGAGGCCCACGGTGGGGCGCTCGATGCGCTCCACCGCGGTGGCCAGCGCGCTGCCCATGACGGCGAACTGCACGAGCTGCGCCGGGGTGCAGTTGACGTTGGCGCCGAGGTCGAGCGCCGTGGTGACGCCCGTGCGCGTGGGAAGCTGCGACGCGATGGCGGGACGATCGATGCCCGGGAGCGTCTTCAGCACGAAGCGCGCGATGGCCATGAGCGCGCCCGTGTTGCCGGCCGACACGCACGCCTGCGCCGCGCCGTCCTTCACGAGGTTGACGGCGACGCGCATCGAGGAGTCCTTCTTCTTGCGAAGGGCGTCGGCGGGCGGCTCGTCCATCGCGACCACCTCGCTGCACGCGTGGATCGTCGCGCGGTCCTTGGCCTTGGACCGCGCCCTGGCGAGCGCCTCCTCGAGCGCGGGCGCGAGCCCGACGAGCACCACGCGTGCGTCGGGGCGCTCCTCCAGGAACGCGAGCGAAGCCGCGACGGTCACCGTCGGGCCGTGGTCGCCCCCCATCGCGTCGACGGCAACGGTGACGGTCATGCGTTAACGCACGAAGAGGCAGAGGGGCGCGGAGGCACCCGCGGAGTTTACTCCGCGGGCGCGCCCGGAGCCGGGCATGGCGAATGCCCGGGGATTACTCGTCGGCCTTCGTCTTGACGACTTTCTTGCCGCGGTAATAGCCGCTCGGGCTGATGTGATGACGCAGGTGCGTCTCGCCGCTCACCGGCTCGACGGCGAGCGAAGGCGCGGTGAGGAAATCGTGCGCCCGATGCATGCCGCGCTTGGACGGCGATTTCTTGTTTTGCTGGACAGCCATGGTCGTGCTCCTGGAAAGATTCGTGTTGCTGGTGTTGCTTACCCTTGACTCGGTTGATCGCCGCCGGGCGCGCAGGGCATTTCATGCATGGGCGCGTAAGGCAGCGTCAACAGCAATTCATCCTCGACGAGGTCCGACGCGACCAGCGGGCGATTGGCCACCAGCACCTCGTTGTCGCTCGTCGCGTCGAGCGCGTCGGCGTCCGCTTCGCTCTTCGCGAGGACCGCCACCGTGCGGCGCGAGACCGGCAGCGCGAAGTCGGCCAGGCATCGCTGGCAGGTCACGGGGACCTGGCCGTCGATGGCGATCTCGATCGCGGGACGGCCCATGACGTCTGTCGTGCCGGCGATGCGCCACGCGACGTCGGCGGGCGCGGCGACGCGATCCTCGAGGCGCTCCGAGTCCCACACCTGGAGCGATCCTTCGAGCACGCCTCGATCCCGCGACAGGCGGTAGGCGTCGAAGGACCCCGCGGCACTTGCCTCGCCAACGCCTGCTCCGCTGCCCGTCCTGTTGCCTGCCCCCGCTGCCTTCGACATCTGGCTCACTTGCGCGGTAAACGTGGAATAATAGCCCAAAGCAGTGAGAGTGTCAAAGAAATGTCTGAAAAAACAACGGGGAAGAGGCGGCTCGTGCTGGGCTCCACGTCCCGCTACCGGCGCGAGCTCATGGAGCGCCTGGGCCTGCCCTTCGACGTCGCCTCCCCGGAGGTGGACGAGGCGCCGCGCCCGGGAGAAGCCCCCGGTCCCCTCGCGCTTCGCCTGTCCGAGGCCAAGGCGAGGGCCGTCGCCGCGCGCTTCCCGGACGCCATCGTCATCGGATCCGACCAGGTCGCCGATTGCGACGGGCGCGCCATCGGCAAGCCCGGCCACCGCGACCGTGCCGTCGCCGAGCTGCGGGCGCTGTCGGGGCGCACGGTCGTCTTCCACACCGGCGTCGCCGTGGTCGACGCCGCCACCGGCCGCTGCCAGCGCGAGATGGTCGACGTGACGAGCGTCTTCCGCGTCCTCTCCGACGCCGAGATCGCGGCGTACCTCGACCGCGAGGCGCCTTACGACTGCGCGGGCGGCGTGAAGTCCGAGGCGCTCGGCATCACCCTCTTCGAGCGCATCGCGAGCGACGACCCCACTGCGCTCATAGGCCTGCCGCTCATCGCCCTCGGCCGCATGCTGCGCGCCGAGGGCGTCGACCCGCTCGCCTGACCGCTCGCTCGCCGTCCGCCTTGGCCACGCTCTTCCTCGTGCCCAACCTCCTGGGCGTCGTCCCGCCGGAGGAGGTGCTCCCGGCGCGCACGATCGCGCTCGCGCGCACGCTCGAGCACTGGGTGGTCGAGACACCCAAGCCCGCGCGCGCGTTCATCAAGTCGATCGCGCCCGGGCGGGCGATCGCCGACCTCGACATCCGCGCGTTCGATGCGCGCGACATCCCGACGCTGCTGGCGCCCGCGCG
Source organism: Casimicrobiaceae bacterium (assembly GCA_044225355.1). Taxonomy (GTDB): domain Bacteria; phylum Pseudomonadota; class Gammaproteobacteria; order Burkholderiales; family Casimicrobiaceae; genus VBCG01. Next base: position 8,335 of record JBGAIS010000130.1, read on the forward strand.
CGAAGGCCGCGACGTGGGCATGCTGTCGGACGCGGGCTGCCCGGGCGTGGCCGATCCCGGCGCGGCGCTGGTCGCCGCCGCGCACGAGGCGGGGGTGCGCGTGGTCCCGCTGGTGGGGCCGTCGTCGATCCTGCTGGCCCTGATGGCGTCGGGCATGAACGGCCAGCGATTCGCGTTCCACGGCTACCTTCCCGTGGCCGCGGCCGAGCGCACGGCCGCGCTTCGCAAGCTCGAGGACGACTCGCGGGCGGCGCAGCGCGCGCAGGTCTTCATCGAGACGCCCTACCGCAACGAGGCGATGATCGGGGCGGTCGGCGAGTCGCTGCGCGCGGATACGCAGGTGTGCGTCGCGGCGGACCTCACGCTGCCGACCGAGGCGATCGAGCGGCGCAGCGCCGCGGCATGGCGGCGGGAGGACGCGTCGCGATGGTCGAGGCGGCCGGCGATCTACGTCATGGATGCGTCGCGGCTCGCGTGACGGACGGCGCTACCGCGCGGCGGTGGGCGAATCCTCGATGTAGCTCTTGAGCATGCGGTTCTCGAACGAGGCTTCCTCGTACACCGCCTTGGCGACGTCGTGGAACGAGACCACGCCCAGGAGCGTGTCGCCTTCCATGATCGGAACGTAGCGCGAGTGGCTCTCGAGCATGCGCCCGCGAAGCTCCATAACGTCGAGCGCGGGGCCGGCGGTCATGGCGTCGTGATCCGCGATGTCGCCGACGCGCAGCGCGCCGATCGACCCGCCGCGCCCGGCGAGCGCCGCCAGCACTTCGCGGAAGGTGAGCATCCCGGCGAGGCGCCCGTGATCCATCACCACGAGCGAGCCGATGTCGTTGTCCGCCATGACCTTCACTGCGTCCATGACGGCGCCGTCGGGCGCGGCGGTGAACAGCGCGTTGCCCTTGATGCGCAGGATCTCGCTGACCAGCATGACGCCTCCGTCTCGCTGTAACTCGTCCCCTGCATCAAGGGTACTCCCAGGGTCAGCCTCCGTACAAGTAGTTGGGCAGCCAGAGTGTCATGCCCGGCCAGACGTACATGATCACCATGCAGAGGATGACGATGAGCATGTAGGGCATCATGCCCGCGAAGATCTGGTTCAGCGTCACGTGCGGCGGCGACACGCCCTTGAGGTAGAAGGCGGACATCGCCACCGGCGGCGACAGGAACGCCGCCTGCAGGTTCACGAACACGAGCGTGCCCCACAGGATGGGGTTGATGTCGAAGTGCTTCAGCAGCGGCAAGAAGATGGGCACGAAGATCACGATGATCTCGGTCCACTCGAGCGGCCAGCCCAGGATGAAGATGATCGCCTGCGAGAGGATCATGAACTGCACGGGCGACAGGTCGAGCGAGAGCACCCAGCGCTCGACCAGCGCCTGACCGCCGAGCAGCGCGAACACCGCGGAGAAGAGCGCCGAGCCCACGAATAGCCAGCACACCATCGACGTGGTCTTGGCCGTGAGGAAGACCGACTGCTTGATCCGCTCCCAGTTGAGCGTCTTGGCCTGGAATCCCATGAGGAACGCGCCCAGCGCGCCCACCGCGGCCGACTCCGTGGCCGTGGTGATGCCGAACAGGATCACCGCGAGCACGACGAAGGTGAGGATGCCGAGCGGCATCACCGACACGGTGAGGAGCTTCAGGAGCTCGAACTGCGGTGCGCCGAGCTTCGCGTAGTACCAGAAGAGCAGCGCCGCGAGCACGGCGACGATGCCCCAGTACCACGTGAAGAACTCCGGCGGGGGGCCGAGCTCCGCGGGCGCTACGGCCGCCTGCGCGCGGAGCTCCGCGCTGCCCACTTCCTGCGGCATGCCGGAGTCCTTGGCGATCTCGGTCGACGCCTGCGGCTCCGCCGCGCCCAGCTCCTGCACGGTCTCCTCGGCAGGCGGCGTGGTGAGGCCGGTCGAGGCGCTCTCGGTGGATTCCGCGGCCGGCGCCGCCGACATGGGCACGGGCTTGTCGGCGACCGCGTCCGCCATCGGGTGGATGACGACGTACCAGTACACGCCCCACATCGTCACCGCGGTGAGCGCGAGCGGCGACAACGCGATCACGAAGTTGCGCACGATGCCGACGTAGCCGAGCGCCTTGCCGTCGACGACGAGGCTCGCGGCCTTCGCCGGGCGGAACAGCGCCGCGAAGAGCGACACCATCATGTTCCTGCGGTACGCCGCCTGGAACTGGGTGATCCATGCCGGCACCGGGACCTCGGTCTCGAGCTTCGGCGCGACCTTGGGATTGATGAGCGCCCACCCGATGATGTAGATGAGGTACAGGAGCGCGAGGAAGAATCCGGGGAACATGGCCGACGCGTAGAGCTTCACGACCGACTGCCCGGCCACCGCCGCGTACACGATGATCATCACCGACGGCGGGATCAGGATGCCGAGCGTGCCGCCCGCGGTGATGACCCCCGACGCGAGCCGCGTGTCGTATCCCGCCTTCAGCATCGGGCCCATCGCGATGACGCCCATCAGCACCACCACCGCGCCGACGAGGCCGCTCGCGATGCCCCAGAACGTGCAGACGATGAGCGTCGCGACCGCGAGCGACGCGGGCATGCGCCGGAACGCGAGCTGGATGCTGTAGAACATCTTGTCCACGAGCGCGCCCCGCTCCATCACGTATCCCATCAATACGAAAAGCGGGATCGAGATGAGCGACTCGTTGTTCATCGCGCCGTAGGTGCGCTCCACCATGAGGTCGAACACGCGGTTCTGCGTCCACGACTGCGTGGGATCGTAGAACGCGGCGAAGCCGAACATCATGCCGAGGCCCATCAGCGTGAACGCCGTGGGAAAGCCCAGCATGATCACGACGACGATGAGGGCCAGCATCGTGAGGCCCAGTGCGGGATCAGACATCGTCGCTCTCCTGCCGCGGTACGTTGGCGTCGTCGACGCGAGCCGTGCTCGCGCCCTCGGTATCGAGGCTCATAGCTTCGCGTCCGCGCCCATGCCGCGCGTCCTCGCGGCTTCGTCGATGTCGTGGACGTTCTGGATCGCGCGCTTGCGCGACTCCTCGTCCACGAGCGTGCTCGCGCCGAGTTGCTGCTCGACGACGTCGATCTCCTCGGCGTCCTTGAGCCGCTCGGGCCACTGGCCCGTGCGCAGGCACTCGATGCACCGCATGATCTCGGCCACGCCCTGCAGCAGCACGAGCGCGCCCGCGATGGGGATGACGGTCTTGAACTGGTACACGGGCGGCCCGTCGGCCGTCACGTTGGAGTGCTCGTTGATGCGCCACGAGTCGCCGGCGTAGCCCCAGCCCGCATACAACAGGGCGGCGATGCCCGGGAGGAAGAAGGCGATGTACAGCACGAGGTCCAGCGACGCCTGCGTGCGCGGCCGGAACGAGCCGTAGAGGAAATCGCCGCGCACGTGGCCGCCCTGCGCGAGCGTGTACGCGCCGCACATCATGAAGAGCGTGCCGTAGAGCATGTTGGTAGCGTCGAAGATCCAGGCCGTCGGCGCGTTGAGGAGGTAGCGCTTGACCACCTCCACGCACACCGTGAGCATCAGGACGACCATGAGCCAGGAAGCGGCCTTGCCGGTCCACGTGCTGACGAGGTCGGCAGCGTGTATGAAGCGGTTCTCGGTCATCGCGCAGGTCCCTGGAGCTCGCGAGCACGCAAAAAGGGCACCACGCGCTCGCGCCGCGTGGTGCCCCTGGGTCGACGTCCGGGCGTCAGGACTTCTTGGTGCCCGTCGGCTTCGCCGCGAAGTAGTGGTTGTAGGCCATGCGACGGTTCACGTTGTTGTCCATGTCCCACTTCACGGCGCGCTCGGCGAATGCCTTCTGCGAGGCCTCGATCTCCTTGAAGATGGCGTTGCCCTCGCCCTTCTTGGCCGCGGCGGTGTCGTACGCGACGATCTGCGCCTGCAGGACGGCGTCGGGCGTCTTGTAGAAGCGCACCTTGTCCTTGGTCTGCAGCTCGACGTAGTCCTTCGAGTAGCGGTCGATG
>JBGAIS010000131.1:0-10586 GCA_044225355.1 Casimicrobiaceae bacterium
CGTGACCGCCAGCACGCGGACCTTGCCTGCGTCCATCAACGGCTTCGCGGTGAGGAGCGTGTCGAGCGTATACGCGACCTCGCCCGTGGCCACGGCCTGTGCCCCGGGGCCGCTGCCCTTGTAGCGGATGTTCACGACATCGATGCCCGCGGCCTTCTTCATGAGCTCCGCGGCCAGGTAGTTGGCGCTGCTCGACGACGAATAGTTGAGCTGCCCGGGCTTCTGCGTCGCAAGCGCGACGAGCTCGCTCACGCCCTGGGCCGGAAGGCCCGGGCCGGCGATGAGGTAGAACGGCGAGCTCGCGATCGGCGAGATCGGCGTGAAGTCCTTCGCGGGGTCGTAAGGCAGCGTTGCGTAAAGGCCCTTGCTGATCGCGAACACCGTGGTGATCATGAGCAGCGTGTAGCCGTCCGGCGGCGCCGCGGCGACGAGCTGGTTGCCGATCTGGGTGTCGGCGCCCGGGCGGTTGTCGATCACCACCGCGACACCCCATGCCTCCGACAGCTTCTGGCCGACGATGCGCGCGAGGCCGTCGGTCGACCCTCCGGGCGGGTACGGCACGACGATGCGGACGGGCTTGTCGGGGTAGGCGGCGCTGGCGAGCGAGGGCAAGGCGAGAACGTGCAGCGCGCACAGGGCGGCGACGAGGCAGCGAATCACGGGCGTTCCTCCAGGGTGGCTGCGCGCCTCGAGGGCGAATCGTCCGGCGAAACGGCCGGCGACCGGGCACTTGCAGCTCGCGGCCAGTCTAGGCGGCGTCCACCGAACGTGTCAATGCTGTTCCATTATATGGAATAGCGATACCGCATTACAGAACTCATGGGACCGCAGACTGCACTGGAATGCACGCGGCGGCATGCGCTCGCCCATCGCTGCCGGCACGCGCGCAGATCACCGCGCGCGCATCGCCTTCGACATGGCGCCCGACGCGGCCTTCGCGGCCGCGACCACCTCGGGGGCCCTTTGGCGGAGGGCTGCGGCACCCAGCCGCGACGACGGTCCCGAGATGCCGAGGGCCGCGACCACGTCGCCGCTCGCATCGCGGATCGCGGACGCCACGCCCGACACGCCGTCCCGCCATTCGCCGCGATTGACGGCGTAGCCGTTCTGCCGCACCCGCGCGAGCTCCCGCACGAACGCGTCGGCGTCGACGATCGTGCGCTCGGTGCAGGCCACGAGCGCCTGCGCCACCTCGCGGATGCGCTCCGGCGCCTGCCACGCGAGGATCGCCTTGCCCGTCGCGACGCAGTGCGCCGGCGCGCGGCCGCCGATCTCGGAGTAGGCGCGCACGGGCTCGGGGCTGTCGAGCTTGTGGATATAGACGACCTCGCTGCCGTCGAGCACCGAGAGGTGAACGGTCTCGCGGGTGGACGCCAAGAGCCGCTCCATCGCGGGCGTCGCGGCCTTGCGCACGTCGAGGCGGCCGAGCACGGCGTGCCCCAGCTCCCACGCCTTGAGCGACGCGGCGTACGTTCCGCGGACCTCGTCCTTGCGCACGTAGCGGAGCTCGACCAGCGCCTGCAGCAGGCGATGCACGTTGCTCTTGCCGAGGCCCATGCGCGACGCGATCTCGCTCACGCCGAGCGCGTTGTCGCTGCGAGCGAGGAGCTCGAGGAGCGCGAGCCCCTTGACGAGGGTATTGTTCATGTCGTCGGCCCGTTGACGGAGTCCGGTGCGCAGGCGTAGATTGTACTGCAATATAGAATAGCTGTTCCACTATATGGAACTGCAGCATCCGTAAGCATCCGTAGCGCCCCGACAAGATACGACGCCGCCCGCGCCCCTGCGCGAAGGATGGCCGAGGAGACCCCGACAATGACCCCCCTGGATGACGGCGAGGCCCTGGGATTCGCGCCGCTCGACGACGTGCCCATCGCCTATATGAAGCGCACGCGCGACTGGTACTTGGCACTCGGCTACGACAATCCCTACCGCTGGGCTCATTACCACGACGTCCCGTTCGCGCCGCTTGCGGCGCCGCTCACGCGTGCGACGGTGGCGATCGTCACGACCGCCGCGCCCTACCAGCCCGACAAGGGGCCGCAGGGCCCGGGCGCGCCCTACAACGCGTCGGCCAAGTTCTACGCCGTGTACTCGGGCGACACGTCGCGCGAGCACGACCTTCGCGTCTCGCACGTCGGCATCGATCGCAAGCACACGAGCATGGAGGATGCGCGCTGCTGGTTTCCGCTGCAGGCGCTGCGCGACGCCGCGGCGTCCGGGCGCATCGGCCGCGTTGCGTCACGATTCCACGGTGCGCCCACCAACCGCAGCCAGCGCCACACGCTCGACGTCGATTGCCCCGAGATCCTTGCGCGCTGCCGCGAGGACGGCGTCGATGCGGCGATCCTCGTTCCCAACTGCCCCGTCTGCCACCAGACGATCAGCCTCGTGTCGCGCTACCTCGAGGCTCACGGCATCGCAACGGTGATCATGGGCTGCGCCAAAGACATCGTCGAGCACTGCGGCGTGGCGCGCTTCGTCTTCAGCGACTTTCCCCTCGGCAACGGCTCGGGGCGTCCGCACGATCCGGCATCGCAGGCGAAGACGCTCGCGCTCGCGCTCGACCTCCTCGAGTCCGCGCGATCGGCACGCACGACGGTCCAGTCGCCGCTTCGGTGGAGCGACGACCACGCGTGGAAGCGCGACTTCCACAACATCGAGCTCGTGCCGGCCGCGGAGGTCGCGCGCCTGCGCGCCGAGCAGGATCGCATGAAGGCCGTCGCGAAGCAGGTCCGCGACGAGACGATCGCGCGCTGAGGGCCCCCGCGATGAACCCGCCGTTCCATGGCGTTCGCATCCTCGACTTCACGCACTTCCTCGCAGGACCGTTCGGGACGTTCCAGTTCGCGCTGTACGGCGCCGACGTGGTGAAGATCGAGCCCCCCGGCGGCGACGACACGCGCACGACCACCATCGACCGCGCGCTCGCGGCGCAGAAGATGGCGCCCGCGTTCATGGCGGTGAACTCGAACAAGCGCAGCATCGTGCTCGACCTCACGAAGCCCGAGGCCGTCGAGGTGGTGAAGCACCTCGTCCGCGACGCGGATGTGGTGTGGGAGAACTTCCGGCCCGGCGTGATGGACCGCCTGGGACTGGGCTACGCCGTGCTGTCGGCCATCAACCCCACGCTCGTCTACTGCGCGCTCTCCGGGTTCGGGCAGGCCGGCCCCGAGCGCGACACGGCGGCCTTCGACGGCAAGATCCAGGCGATGTCCGGCATCATGTCCATCACCGGCGACCCCGCGGGCGGCCCGATGCGCACGGGGTTCGCGGCTTGCGACCTCATCGGCGGCATGACGAGCGCCTTTGCCGTCTCGACTGCGCTGTTCCAGCGCACGCACACCGGCAAGGGCCAGTACATCGACGCGTCGCTCCTCGACTCGACGCTCAATTTCCTCGGCACGCAGCTTTGCGAGTACACGATGACCGGGCTACGCCAGGGGCAGTTCGGCAACCTTTCCGTCAGCCGCAAGGTGACCGCGCATCGCTTCAAGGCCGGCGACGGCTACCTCGTGCTGGCGGTGCTGACCGAGAAGGGCTACGTCAACCTCATGCGCGCCATCGGCCGCGAGGACGCGCTGTCCGATCCTCGATTCAAGGACTGGTTCGCGCGCACGGAGCACGAGCGGGAGCTTCGCGAGGTCATCGAGGGCGGCATGACGTCGGGCACCGCGGAGGAATGGGGCGAGCGCCTCACCGCTGCCGACGTCCCGTGCGCCACGGTGCGCTCGATCAGCGAGATCGTCGATCATCCGCAGCTCGCGCATCGCGACGTGCTCATGCAGGTCGAAACCCCGTTCGGGCCGACGCGCGTCCCCGGGCCGCCCTTCCTGCTCGCGGAAGGCGGCGGCGCCGTCCGCGCCTGCGCACCCCGCCTCGGCCAGCACGCGGACGAGATCCTGCGCGAGGCGGGCTACGACGACGGCGCGATCGCCCGCCTCCGCGCTGCGGGCGCCGTCGGCGCCGCCTGAGGCCGCCGGAACCCTCGCCCGCACACGCAGGGTTGCGCCGGACGCGATGGCGCGATAGCGTGCCGCCATCTCGTTTCCTTGAGGAGGAGGCCTCGTGAACCGACGCGAATTCGTGGTGGCGGCTCCCGCGCTTGTGATGGCCGGCTGCGTCGCGGTGGGAGGCGCATCGGGGCCGCCCGCTCCGGCGCCGGTCGTGCGCGTGGGCGACCGCTGGGTTTACAACTGCTCGGATGGCTTTCGCGTGCCCGTCACGTGGGTCGAGACGCACGAGGTCATCACCATCGACTCGACGGGCATCGCCGTGCGCGTCACGCTGGTGGGCCCCACCATGGACTACACGCGCGTCGAGCTGTGGGAGGCGCCGGGGATCGTGCGCATCGGCTCCATCTACGACAACGCCATCAATCGCGCGTTCGAGACCCCGCTCATCCGCTTCCAGTTTCCGCTGACGCCGGGCACGTCGTGGCGGCAGACCGTGCGCTACTCGAATCCGGCCAACCAGCTCATGAGCAACGTGCAGCGCTTCGTCCGCGTGGGTGGCTACGAGTCGGTGACCACGGCCGCGGGCACGTTCAACGCGATCACGATGCGCACGATCATGAGCGTCGACGACAACAATCCGTTCAGGTTCCCCACGGAGTGCGACTACGTGACGTGGTGGTCGCCCGAGGTGGGCGCCAAGGTCAAGGAGACGAAGTTCGCGACGTATCGCGAGCGCGGCGACGAGCAGGCGATCGCGATACGCGCGCAGAACACGCTCATCGAGCTCGCTTCGTACTCGCGGGCCCGGGCCTGAGGCGGTCGCCCCGGCCCTCGGCGCGGCGCCGGCGTGTCGTCATGCGCCGTCTTCACCGACGCCTCCAGCAGATCGCTTCTCAGCGAGCCGGCGCCATTCCGAGCGCGGGCATCAGGGTCTCCAGCGTGACGGGCTTGACGAGGTGGACGTCGAAGCCGGCAGCGCGGGCGCGCTTCTGGACGTCGGCGCCGCCCCAGCCCGTGAGTGCCACGAGGAGCGCGGGCTGCCCCGCCAGCACCTCGCGGATGGCGCGCGCGGTCTCGTAGCCGTCGAGGTCCGGCATGCCGAGGTCGAGCACCACGATCTCCGGTCGCAGCTCCGCCACCGACGCGATGGCGTCGCGGCCCGAGTAGAGGGCGGTGGCGGTCGAGCCTTCAGCGCAGAGGAGCGCGACCAGGCTGTCGGCGGCGTCCTGGTTGTCGTCGACGACGAGGATGCGCTTCGAGGCGACGTCGTGCGCTGCCTCGTGCGAAGCCTCGGGCACCGCCGCCGGCGCCCGCGCGATGGGCAGCCGCAGCACGAACTCGCATCCCTGGCCGGGCCCGTTGCTGTGCGCGCTGACCGTGCCTTCGTGGAGCTCGACGAGCTGCTTCACGAGCGCGAGCCCCAAGCCCAGGCCCGCCTGCGGCGTGCTCGTGTCGCGAGGGCCCTGGTAGAACATCTCGAAAACGCGGGCGCACTCCTCCTTGCCGAAGCCCGCGCCGGTGTCCGTCACGCGGATGACGACGTCGCCGCCCGCGACGTCGACGTGGAGGGCCACGCTGCCGCCGCGAGGCGTGAACTTGATCGAGTTGTTGAGGAGATTCTGCAGCACCTGCGTAAGGCGCACCGCGTCGCAGTGCACCGCCACCGGATGGGGCGGGAGCGTGGCGGTGAGCGCCTGGCCCTTCTGGTTCGCAAGCGCGCGCACCGCCTCGATCGCGGACTCGACGATCACGGCGAGGTCGCCGTCTGCGCGGCGAAGCTCGAGCTTGCCGCTCGCGATGCGGCTCGCGTCGAGGAGATCGTCGACCAGGCGCACGAGCTGGCCGACCTGGCGCTCGACGATCTGCCGCTCCGAATCGCCGAGCGCGCCCGAGCGCCCTGCGCCGCGAGCGAGCTCCAGGATCATGCAGATGGGCTGCAGCGGGTTGCGGAGCTCGTGCGCGAGCATCGCGAGGAACACGTTCTTCCGCCGGTCCTGCTCCGCGAGCGCCGCACCCTGCTCGATCAGGCGGCGCTCGCTCGTGCGAAGCTGCAGAACGAGGTTCTCGAGCTCGGTGGTGCGCGCGAGCACGCGTTCCTCCAGCGTCCGGTTCAATTCCTCGAGCGCCACCGACTTGTGATAGAGGTCGACGAACACGCCCACCTTGGCGCGCAGGATGGCCGGCACCACGGGCACGGACACGTAGTCGACGGCGCCGATCTCGTAGCCGCGCAGGCGGTCGACGTCGCTCAGGTGGACGCCCGACACGAAGATGATGGCGGTCCGCTGGCATCGCGGATGCTCGCGGATCATCGCCGCGAGCTCGAAGCCGTCGAGCTCAGGCATGTTCACGTCCATCAGCACCACGGCCACGTCCTCGCGCAGGAGATGGGCCATCGCCTCCCGCGCGCTCTGCGCCTTGAGAAGGTTCTGGCCGAGCGGACCCAAGATCGCGTCGTACGTCAGGAGCTTCGACGGCTGGTCGTCCACCATCAGGATGTTGACGGGCTTCACGGGCGCATCGCTATCGGTGCAGCCACATCTTGAGCGCCGAGATGAGCTGCTCGGTGTTCACGGGCTTCGCGAGGTAGTCCGAGGCGCCCGCCTGCAGGCACTTCTCGCGATCGCCCACCATGGCCTTCGCGGTGAGCGCGATGATGGGCAGCCGTCGGTGGGCGACGTCCTGGCGGATCTGCCGCATCGTCTCGTAGCCGTCCATCTCCGGCATCATGATGTCCATGAGGACGATCGCGATGGCGTCGTTGGCGGCGAGCTTCGCGATGGCGTCGCGCCCCGTCTCCGCGGTGAGCACGCGCATGCCGTGCCGCTCGAGGACGCTGCTCAGCGCGAAGATGTTGCGGATGTCGTCGTCGACCACGAGGACGTGCTTGCCGACGAGATCCTCGTCCGACCCGTGCAGGCGCTCGAGCATCTGACGCTTCGAATGCGGCAGGTCCGACACCACGCGGTGGAGGAAGAGCGCGGTCTCGTCGAGCAGGCGATCCGGCGACTCGACGCCCTTCACGACCACGCTTCGCGCGAGCATCCGGAGCCGCGCGTCTTCCTCGGCGGTGAGCTCCTTGCCCGTGAACACGACCACCGGGAGGTCGCGCATCGAGCGGTCGTCGCGGATCGCCTCCAGCACGTCGAAGCCCGTCATGTCGGGCAGGCGCAGGTCGAGGACCGCGCAGTCGTAGGGTTGCTCGCGCAGCGCGACGAGCGCGGCGGTGCCCGTATCCGCCATCGTGATGTCGATGTCGTCGTGCTCGAGCAGCGCGGCGATGCTTGCCTGCTCGGTGCGGTTGTCGTCGACGACGAGGAGCCGCTTGCGCGGCGCCGTCGAGAATGCCTTGATGCGCGCGAGCGCCGCGTTGAGGCCGTCGGCGCTCGCGGGCTTGGTGACGAAGGCGAACGCGCCGCGCGCGAGGCCGTGCTGGCGGTCCTCGTCGAGCGTCACGACCTGGACGGGAATGTGCCTCGTCTGCGGATCGCGCTTCAGCTTGCTCAGCACCGTCCAGCCGAGCATGTCGGGAAGGAACACGTCGAGCGAGATGGCCGCCGGCCGGTACTCGCGCACGAGGCTCAGCGCATCGCCGCCGGTGCTCGCGACGAGCACCTTGAATCCGTTCTCGCGCGCGAGGTCGACGATCACGCGCGCGTAGCTCGGGTCGTCCTCGACGACGAGGATCGACGGGTCGCCGGGGCGTACGTACTCGCGATCGTCGGGAATGCTGATCGCGGAATCGCCGCGGCGCGCGACCAGCGGCGCCGCGCGATCGGGCGCGTCCGGCGACGGCGCCTTCGACGGCGCGTCCGGCACGTGGCCCTGGGCGCTCGTGTAGTCGAGCGGCAGGTAGAGCGTGAACGCGCTGCCTTCACCCGGCGTGCTGCGCAGCGTGATCTCGCCCCCCAGGAGCCCCGCGAGCTCGCGGCTGATGGCGAGGCCGAGGCCCGTCCCGCCGTACTTGCGGCTCGTCCCCGCGTCGGCCTGCTGGAACGCCTCGAAGATGAGCCGCTGCTTGTCCGCAGGAATCCCGATGCCGGTGTCCCTCACCTCGAAGCGCACGACGGTGCCCACCGCATCGAGGATCGGGTGGTCGTGCGTCCAGCCGGCCGTCGCCACCGCGACCTCGAGCCGCACGCTTCCGTGCGAGGTGAACTTGAACGCGTTCGACAGGAGGTTCTTCAGGACCTGCAGGAGGCGCTTGGAGTCGGTCACGATGCGCCGCGGCAGCGAGGAATCGAGCTCGACGTCGAACAGGAGCTTGCGTCGCTCGGCCTCGAGGTGGAACGTGCGAGTCACCGTCGAGATCACGTCGGTGAAGAGGAGATCCTCGGCCTCCACCGACACGGTGCCCGACTCGATCTTCGAGAGGTCCAGGATGTCGGTGATGAGGTTGAGGAGGTCCGAGCCGGCGCCGTGGATGGCGCGCGCGAACTCCACCTGCTTCGGCGTGAGGTTGCCTTCCGGGTTGTCGCCCAATTGCTGGCCGAGGATCAGGATGCTGTTGAGCGGCGTGCGCAGCTCGTGCGACATGTTGGCCAGGAACTCGGACTTGTACTTCGACGTGAGCGCGAGCTCGGAGGCCTTCTCCTCGAGCGCGCGGCGCGCCTGCTCGATCTCGCCGTTCTTGCGCTCGACCTCCGCGTTCTGCTCGGCGAGCTGCTGCGCCTTCTGGCCGAGCTGGTCGTTGGTCTGCTGGAGCTCGCCCTGCTGCGTCTGCAGCTCCTTCGCGAGCTGCTGCGATTGCTTGAGGAGCGCCTCGGTGCGCATCGTCACCTCGATGCTGTTGAGCACGATGCCCAAGTTCGCGGTGAGCTGCTCGAGGAACGCGAGGTGCGAAGGCACGAACTCCTGCAGCGAGGCGAGCGCCAGCACCGCCTTGGTCCGGCCCTCGAACGTGACGGGGAAGACCGCGATGCTCCGCGGCAGCGCGTTGATGAACACCGGGCCGATGGTCACGGTGTCCTTGGGGACGTTGGTGAGCACGATGCGGCGCTGGTCCGCCGCGCACTGGCCGATGAAGCCCTCGCCCATCTTGAGTCGCGCGGGATAGGGTGCGTGCGACGACTCGGCGTAGCTCGCGAGCAGTCGCAGGTGTACTTGCTGCTCGTCCTCGCCCGCGATCCGGTAAAGGAGGCCCTGGTGCGCATTGACGAGGGGCGCGAGCTCGGACAGGAGCTTCTCACCGACGGTCGCCAGGTCGCGCTGGCCTTGCAGCATGCCGGTGAAGCTCGCGAGGTTGGTCTTGAGCCAGTCCTGCTCGGTATTGCGCTGCGTCGTGAGGCGCAGGTTGCCGATCATCGTGTTGATGTTGTCCTTGAGGTCGGCGACCTCGCCGCGCGCCGCGACCTGGATCGAGCGCGTGAGGTCGCCCTTGGTCACCGCGGTGGCGACTTCCGCGATCGCGCGCACCTGGTTCGTGAGGTTCGCGGCCAGCAGGTTCACGTTGCCCGTCAGGTCCTTCCACGTTCCCGCGGCGCCCGGCACGTTGGCCTGCCCGCCCAGCCGGCCCTCGACGCCGACCTCGCGCGCCACCGACGTCACCTGGTCGGCGAAGATCTCGAGCGTGCGCGTCATGCTGTTGATCGTCTCGGCGAGCGCCGCCACCTCGCCCTTCGACTGCACGGCGAGGTTCTGCTTCAGGTTGCCCTCCGCGACCGCCGTGACGACCTTCGCGATGCCGCGCACCTGCTCCGTGAGGTTCGCGGCCATCACGTTCACCGTGTCGGTGAGGTCCTTCCACGTGCCGCCCACGCCCGGCACTTGCGCCTGGCCGCCGAGGCGCCCTTCGGTGCCGACCTCGCGCGCGACGCGCGTGACTTCCGACGCGAACGCGTTCAGCTGGTCGACCATCGTGTTGATGGTGTTCTTGAGCTCCAGGATCTCGCCGCTCACGTCGACCGTGATCTTGCGCGAGAGGTCGCCGCGCGCCACGGCCGTGGTCACCTCCGCGATATTGCGCACCTGCGTGGTCAGGTTGGCCGCGAGGAGGTTGACGGCGTCGGTGAGGTCCTTCCACGTGCCCGCCACGCCCGGCACGACGGCCTGGCCGCCAAGCTTGCCGTCGGTGCCCACCTCCCGCGCCACGCGAATCACCTCGGAGGCGAACGCGCGCAGCTGCTCGACCATGGTGTTCATGGTCTCCTTCACGATGAGGATCTCGCCGCGCACGTCCACGGTGATCTTGCGCGAGAGGTCGCCGCCCGCGATGGCCGCCGCCACCTCGGCGATGCCGCGCACCTGCGCCGTCAGGTTGCTCGCCATGAAATTGACGTTGTCGGTCAGGTCCTTCCACGTGCCGCCCACGCCCGGCACCTGCGCCTGGCCGCCGAGCTTGCCCTCGGTGCCCACCTCGCGCGCCACGCGCGTGACCTCGGACGCGAAGGCGTTCAACTGGTCGACCATCGTGTTGATCGTGTTCTTGAGCTCGAGGATCTCGCCTTTCACGTCGACCGTGATCTTGCGCGACAGGTCGCCGCGCGCCACCGCCGTGGTCACCTCCGCGATGTTGCGCACCTGCGAGGTGAGGTTCGCGGCCAGCAGGTTCACGTTGTCGGTCAGGTCCTTCCAGGTGCCCGCCACGCCCGGCACCGCCGCCTGCCCGCCCAGGCGCCCTTCCGTACCCAC
>JBGAIS010000132.1:0-10392 GCA_044225355.1 Casimicrobiaceae bacterium
AGAAGGCGGCGGCGGCGGCATCGATGGCGGCGCGCGCTTCCGCGGAGAACGGCGGCAGCTCCGCGATGCCGGGCTCGTCGGCCAGCGCGACGAGCCAGGCGAGCTCGACCCGCACGCGATGGCGCACGAGTCCGAACTCCGAGAAGTGCGGCGACAGCGCCGCGACCTTGGCCGCGTAGCGGCCGTCGAGCGGCGACAGCGCGGTGAGCGCGGTAAGGTCGTCGCCGCCCATGTCGCCTCGCCTACGAGACCTTGCTCAGCTGGTCGAGGATCGCGGGGTTCTCGAGCGTCGACGTGTCCTGCGTGATGGCCTCGCCCTTCGCGATCGAGCGCAGCAGGCGGCGCATGATCTTGCCCGAGCGCGTCTTGGGGAGGTTCTCGCCGAACCGGATGTCCTTGGGCTTGGCGATGGGGCCGATCTCCTTCGCGACCCAGTCGCGCAGCTCCTTCGCGATCTTGTCCGCCGCGGCGCCTTCCGGGCGCGTCTGCTTCAGCACGACGAACGCGCACACGGCCTCGCCCGTGAGGTCGTCGGGACGGCCCACCACCGCGGCCTCAGCCACCAGCGGATTGGCCACCAGCGCGGATTCGATCTCCATGGTGCCGAGGCGATGCCCCGAGACGTTCAGCACGTCGTCGATGCGGCCCATGATGCGGATGTAGCCCTCGAGGTCGCGCGACGCGCCGTCGCCCGCGAGGTAGTACTTGCCGTGGAAATCCTCGGGGTAGTAGCTCTTCTTGAAGCGATCGGGATCGCCCCAGATGGTGCGGATCATCGACGGCCACGGGCGCTTGACGACGAGGATGCCGCCCTTGCCGAACTCCACCGTGTGGCCCGTCTCGTCGACGATGTCCGCGATGATGCCCGGCAGCGGGAACGTGCACGATCCGGGCTTGAGCGGCGTGGCGCCCGGCAGCGGCGTGATCATGTGTCCACCCGTCTCGGTCTGCCACCACGTGTCGACGATGGGACACTTCGAGCGGCCGACCGTCTCGTAGTACCACATCCACGCCTCGGGATTGATGGGCTCGCCCACCGAGCCCAGGATGCGCAGGCTCGACAGGTCGTATTGCTTCGGCAGGTCGCCGCCCGCCTTGATGAGCGAGCGGATCGCGGTGGGTGCGGTGTAGAACACCGACACCTTGTGATCCTGGATCATCTTCCAGAAGCGCCCCGCATCGGGATACGTGGGCACGCCCTCGAACACGATCTCCGTGGCGCCGCAGGCCAGCGGGCCGTAGACGATGTAGCTGTGGCCCGTGACCCAGCCCACGTCGGCCGTGCACCAGTAGACGTCGCTCGGCTTGTAGTCGAACGTCCACTTCATCGTGAGCATCGCGAGCAGGAGGTAGCCGCCCGTCGAGTGCTGCACGCCCTTGGGCTTGCCGGTGGAACCCGACGTGTACAGGATGAAGAGCGGATGCTCGGCGTTGACCCACGTGGGCTCGCACGTGTCGGCCTGTCCCTTGACCGCGTCGTCCCACCATACATCGCGCCCGGCCTTCATCGCGATGTCGGCGCCCGTGCGCTTGTAGACGATGACGCTGCGGATGCCCTCGCATCCGCCCATGCCGAGGGCTTCGTCGACGACGGGCTTCAACGGGATCTCGCGCCCGCCGCGGAACTGGCCGTCGGCCGTGATGAGCATGGTCGCGCCGGCGTCGACCACGCGCTCCTGGATGCTCTTCGCGGAAAAGCCGCCGAACACGACGGAGTGCGTGGCGCCGATGCGCGCGCACGCCTGCATGGCGACCACCGCCTGGATCGACATGGGCATGTACACGAGCACGCGGTCGCCCGACTTGACGCCCTTCGCCTTGAGCGCGTTGGCGAAGCGGCAGACGTCGTGATAGAGCTCCTTGTACGTGACCTTGGTCACGGCGCCGTCGTCGGCCTCGAAGATGATCGCGACCTTGTCGGGCTGCGTCGAGAGGTGCCGGTCGAGGCAGTTGTACGACGCGTTGAGCTCGCCGTCGTGGAACCACTTGTAGAAGGGCGCGCGGCTCTCGTCGAGCGTCTTCGTGAACGGCTTGTGCCAGAGGAGCTCCTCGCGCGCGCGCCGCGCCCAGAAGCCCTCGAGGTCGCGCTCGGCCTCGGCGCACATCGCGCGATAGGCGTCCATGCCCGAGATGTTCGCCTGCCGCACCATCTCGGGCGACGGCGGGAATACGCGGTTCTCGGTGAGGACGGACTCGATCGTGGACATGGGCGCTCCTCCTTCGCAATGTTATCGGCCAGGCAGGTCGATGAGTCTACCGCAGCGCGCGGGGGCGCGCAGCCCCTCGGACGGCGCTCGCTTGCGCTAGCTCAAGCAACGCTGTCCGAGCGTCGTCGCCGCGTCCGCCCGCGCGGGGACCGGATGGTAGACTCAAGGGTTTCCCGCCACCAGACGCACATCTTTCCCGCGATGGCCGAACGCAAGCCGCTCCACGATCCGCGATTCAAGGCGCTGCCGAGATTCATCTTCATGAGTCGCTGGCTCCAGGTGCCGCTCTACGTGGGCCTCATCGTCGCCCAGGGCGTTTACGTCTGGCAGTTCATGCTGGAGCTCGTCCACCTGCTGGCCGCCGCCACCGGGAACGCGGAGGCCATCGAGGTCGTGCGCCGGAGCGTGGCGGTCCCCGGCGCCGACCCCGAGATCGCCAAGGCGATGACGCGCGAGACGCTCACCATGCTCGTCGTGCTGGGCCTCATCGACGTCGTCATGATCAGCAACCTCCTCATCATGGTGATCGTCGGCGGCTACGAGACCTTCGTGTCGCGCATGCGGCTCGAGGACCATCCCGACCAGCCGGAGTGGCTCTCGCACGTGAACGCGTCGGTGCTGAAGGTGAAGCTCGCGACGGCCATCATCGGCATCTCGTCGATCCACCTCCTCAAGACGTTCATCAACGCGCAGGCGTTCACCGAGAAGACGCTCTTCTACCAGACCGTGATCCACATCACGTTCCTGTTCTCGGCGGTGGCCATAGCCGCGGTCGATCGCATCATGCCCGCCGGGCACCGGCCTCCTCGCGTCGAGAAGCACGACCACGACATGCCGGAGGGATTCAAGTGACCACGATCCGGCAGGCGGACCTCATCCAGAGCGTCGCGGACGCACTGCAGTACATCAGCTACTACCACCCGGTCGACTACATCACCGCGCTCGGCGAGGCGTATCGCGCCGAGGAGTCGCCGGCGGCCCGCGACGCGATCGCGCAGATCCTCACCAACTCGCGCATGTGCGCGGAAGGCCGGCGACCCATCTGCCAGGACACGGGCATCGTGTGCGCGTTCGTGAAGGTCGGCATGGACGTGCGCTTCGAAGGCGTCACGATGTCGGTCGCCGACATGATCAACGAGGGCGTGCGCCGCGCGTACATGGACCCCGACAATCGACTGCGTGCCTCGGTGCTCGCGGACCCCGTCGGCTCGCGCAAGAACACGGGCGACAACACGCCCGCGGTGGTCCACTTCGACCTCGTGCCCGGCAATACCGTCGACGTGAAGATCGCCGCGAAGGGCGGCGGGTCGGAGAACAAGTCGAAGTTCGCGATGCTGAATCCGTCCGACTCGATCGTCGACTGGGTGCTGAAGACGGTGCCCACGATGGGCGCGGGCTGGTGCCCGCCCGGCATGCTGGGCATCGGCATCGGCGGCACGGCGGAGAAGGCGATGGTCCTCGCGAAGGAATCGCTCATGGAGCCCATCGACATGCACGAGCTCCGCAAGCGCGGACCCGCCAACCGCCTCGACGAGCTGCGCCTCGAGCTCTTCGAGAAGGTCAACGCGCTCGGCATCGGGGCGCAGGGACTCGGGGGCCTGTCGACGGTGCTCGACGTCAAGATCCTGCAGTACCCGACGCACGCGGCGTCGAATCCCGTCGCGATGATCCCCAACTGCGCGGCCACGCGCCACGCGCACTTCACGCTCGATGGCTCGGGCGCCGCGCGACTCGATCCGCCCGACCTGTCGCTGTGGCCTGACGTGCACTGGAAGCCGTCGCCGGACGCGCGGCACGTGAACCTCGACACGCTGACGCGAGAGGAAGCGGCGGCCTGGCAACCGGGCGAGACGCTGCTTCTCACGGGCAAGCTCCTCACGGGTCGCGACGCCGCGCACAAGCGCATCGCCGATCACCACGCGCGCGGGCAGGCGCTGCCCGACGGCGTGGACTTCCGCAACCGGGTCATCTACTACGTCGGGCCGGTCGATCCCGTGCGCGACGAGGTGGTCGGTCCCGCGGGCCCCACCACGGCCACGCGCATGGACAAGTTCACGCACCTCATGCTGGAGCAGCACGGCCTCGTCGCGATGATCGGCAAGGCCGAGCGCGGGCCGGCGGCCATCGAAGCCATCAGGAAATTCGGTGCGACCTACCTCATGGCGGTGGGCGGCGCCGCGTACCTCGTCTCGAAGGCCATCCGCGGCTCGCGTGTGGTCGCGTTCGCCGACCTGGGGATGGAGGCCATCTACGAGTTCGACGTGAAGGACATGCCGGTCACCGTGGCCGTCGACGCGCGCGGTCACTCGGTCCATCACACGGCGCCCAGGCAGTGGCAGGCGAGGATCGGCAAGATCCCCGTCGCGGCAGAATAGCCGGCACGGCTTGTGCTTTAGCTCGAAGTCCCCTCTTCGAGCCAGGGCATTGGCCTTGTTTCCGCCTCGCTTCCCACGCCAGCGCGCCGCGGCCCTCCTGGCGGCGTGCGTCGCCTCGCACGCGCTCGCGCAGTCGGCGCCGGACGAGCGTGAGCTGCTGGGCGACGTGCCGAGCGTATTCTCCGCCTCGAAGTACGACCAGCCGCTCGCGGAAGCCCCCGCGGACGTGAGCGTCGTCACCCGCGCCGAGATCCAGCGATACGGCTGGCTCACGCTCGCCGACGTCCTGCGTGGCGTGCGCAGCTTCCTCGTCACCAACGACCGCAACTATGCCTACGCGGGCGTGCGCGGCTTCTCGCGCACCGGCGATTACAACGCGCGCATCCTCCTGCTCGTCGACGGGCACCGGACCAACGACACGATCTACGACCAGGCGCTGCTCGGCGCCGAAGGCCCCGTCGACATGGACCTCGTGGAGCGCGTCGAGATCGTGCGCGGCGCGGGCTCCTCGATCTACGGGAGCAACGCGTTCTTCGGCGTCATCAATCTCATCACGCGCCGCGGCCGCGACGTGGGCGGCGTCGAGGCCGCGGGACTCGCGGGCACGCAGTCGACCTACAGCGGACGCATCACCGCGGGCGATCGCGTCGGCGACCACAGCGAGTACCTCGTCTCGGCCACCGCGGGCCGCACCGCGGGCGAGAGCCCGATCACCTTCCGGCCCTCGCCCGGCTTTCCGGGCTTCGTGGCCAACGACGCTGACGGCGAGCGCTGGGTGAAGGCGCTCGCCAACTGGCGCACCGGCGACCTCTCGCTGTCGGCCGTCTTCGACCAGCGCGTGAAGCACGTGCCCACGGCCCCGTTCAACTCGGTGTTCGACGACAACCGCAGCCAGACCACCGACACGCGCGCATGGGTCGAGGGCCGCTACGACGGCGTGGTGGCGGGCGGCAACCTCACCGCGCGCGTGGCCGTCGACGACTATCGCTACCAGGGCGATCTCGTCACCGAGACCGATCCCACCGTCATCAACCAGGACCGCTCGAAGGCCACGTGGTGGTCGGGCGAGGCGACCTACTCGCGCGCGCTCTCGCGCAGCCTCACGCTCGTCGGCGGCGTCGAGCTGCAGTCCGACATCAACAACCAGCAGGAGAACGGCGACCGCACGTTCGTCGACGGCCGCGACGCGTCGTACAAGCGCTATTTCTACGCGACCGACAGCACGCGCTACTGGGCGCTGTACGCGCAGGCCGAGTGGCAGATCGCGCCCGGATGGGACGCGACGCTCGGCGTGCGCCACGATCACTACAGCTCGTTCGGAGGCGTGACGGACCCGCGCCTCGCGCTCATCTACCGGCCGGGCGACACGCTCACGCTGAAGGCGCTATACGGCCAGGCGTTCCGCGCGCCGAACGACTACGAGCTCTACTACAACGACGGCGGCGTATCGCAGGAGGCGAGCCCGCACCTCGCGCCCGAGCGCATCAAGACGTCGGAGATCCTCGCGGAGTGGACGTTCGCGCCGCAGTGGCGCGCGGTGGGCTCGTTCTACTTCAACCGCATCACGGACCTCAACACGACGGTCACGGACCCGTCGACCCGTCTGCTCGTGAACGTGAATTCCGACTCGCAGATCGGACGCGGCATCGAGGGCGAGATCGAGGGACGCACGTCGTTCGGGCTCGAGCTCTTCGGCGCCGCCACCACGCAGTTCGGGTCGCTGCCGGTGGGCTCGCCGCGCACGCAGGTCAAGGGGCGCATCGCGCAGTCGTTCGCCGGCGATCGCGCGGTGGTCGCGCTCGAGAGCGTGTACCAGACGAGCCGCGCCACGATCTACGGCACGAGCATTCCCGCGCAGGCGCTGACCAACCTCGTGCTGACCGCGAACAAGGTCTGGGGCGGCCTGCGCATCACCGCCGCCGTGCAGAACGTGTTCGATGCGTCGCTCGCGGATCCCGGCGGCGCGGAGCATCGCGAGGACCGCATCCCGCAACCGGGCCGCCAGTTCTGGCTCAAGCTCGAGTACGCTTTCCGGTGAGCACGCGAGGCTCGCTCTCCCGTTACGCGTGCGCGGCGAGCCTCGCGCTCCTGCACGCGGGGTGGTGCGGCGCGCAGAAGCTCGTCGTCGTGTCGTCGGGCGACACACAGCCTTACCAGCAGGCGCTGTCGGGCCTCCAGAAGAGCGCGACGGTGGTCGACTCGCTCGCCCTCGGGACCGAGCGCGAGCAGGAGATTGCCGCCGCGGTGAGCCAGGCCGGTCGCGACACGGCCATCGTGACGCTCGGCTCCGCCGCCGCGACGTTGGTCGCGCGAGCGACTCCCAGCGCGCCCGTCGTGAACTGCATGCTGCTGGCCGGCAACGACACCCGCTCGGGCAACGCGACGGGCGTGCCGCTCGACATTCCCATGGACGTGCAGATCGCCTGGCTCAAGAGGCTGCTGCCCGACGTGCGCAACGTCGGCATCCTGTACGATCCCGCGCAGAACGAGCGGCGCGCGACGGAAGGCGCGGCCGCGTTGCGACGCGCGGGATTCCAGCCGGTGCTCGAGCCCGTCGCCGGGCCCACGGCGCTGCCCAACGCGCTCAACCGGCTCGTCAATCGCGTGGACGCTTTGCTCGCCCTTCCCGACACCACGGTGTACGCGCGCGAGCACTCGAGGGCGCTCCTGCTGTTCTCGTTCCGGCACCAGATCCCGCTCGTGGGGCCGACCGAGGGCTGGGTGAAGGCGGGCGCGCTGTATTCGATCGACTGGGACTACACGGACCTCGGGCGCTACTGCGGGTCGATCGCGGTCGCACGGCTCGCCGGCGCGAAGCCGTCGCATGCGGCGCCGGCCCTCCCGCCCGCGACGCGCGCCGTGGTGAACACGCGATCGGCAGAGCAGCTTCGCATCCAGTGGGGCGCCGACGTCATGCGCTCGGTCGACAGGACCTACGAGCGATGAAGCGCATGCGCCTCGGGCTTCGCAAGCACCTGTCGCCGCTCGGCGCCGATACGGCGTCGATGCTCGACCTGCCTCCGGTGAAGATGGGCCTCCTCGCGAAGCTCAACCTCCTGACGATCAGCCTCATCTTCCTCACCGCGGTCACCATCACCGTCTTCTACGCGGCGCAGCGATGGCGCGACGACGAGGCGCAGCTCCGTGCGCGCGGCGCGGCGCTCGCCACGGTGATGACCGAGCTCGCCGAGTACTCGCTGTATACCTCCGACAAGGCGTCCCTCGAGCAGCTGCTCGACGGCATCGGCGCCGATCCCGAGGTCTCGTTCATCGGCGTGCTCGATCGCAACCGCCAGCCGCTGGTCGAGCGGCGATTCCTCCCGACGCCCTCGCGCGCGCTCCCGCCGCTCGCCGCGGACACGGCGCTTCCCGAACGCGGGCAGCTCCGCACGCTCGAGTACGACCTCGACGGGCAAAAGTACCTCGAGGTGATTGCGCCGGTGGCGAGCTCCGGCGCGCCGCCGCGGGAATCGCTCGAGGACGCGAACGGCGCGTCGAAGTCCGCGGTGCCGGTCACCGGGCCCATCGGCTACATCCGCCTCGGGCTCACGTTCGAGGTCCAGCGCAAGCAGTTCCGCGAGCAGATGATCGGCGCCATCGGCGTGGTGAGCCTCCTCGTGGTCATCGCGGTGCTGACGACGCTCCTCCTCACGCGCCGGCTGGTGGCCCCGATGCGAAGGCTCATGCGCGCGGCGCGCGCGGTGGGCTCGGGCCGGCTCGACGTTTACGTGCCCGCGGGGTCGTCCGACGAGCTGGGTCTCCTGACGCACACGTTCAATCACATGACGCAGCGGCTCGCCGAATCGCAGTCGGAGGTCGCGAGCTACCAGCGCACGCTCGAGGAGAAGGTCGCGCAGCGCACGCGCGAGCTCGAGGCCGCGACGGCGCAGGCGTACAAGCTCGCGCAGCACGACATCCTCACGGGGCTGCCCAACCGGTCGCTGCTCAACCAGCGGCTGAAGCAGATCCTCGCGCAGGCGCAGCGCGACGGCTCGTACGTCGCGTGCCTGTTCCTCGACTTCGACCACTTCAAGCGCATCAACGACACGCTCGGCCACGACGCCGGCGACCAGCTCCTGCAGGCCATCGCGCAGCGCCTCACGAGCGCCGTCCGGGAGTCGGACACCGTGGCGCGACTCGGCGGCGACGAGTTCGTCGTGATCCTGCCGGGATTGCCCGCGGAGCCCGCCACGTTCGAGGTGATGACGGTGCTGACGCGCGTCCGCGAGGCGTTCCAGGCGCCGTTCAGGCTCGCCGACCAGACGCCCACGCTCACGTGCTCCGTCGGCGTGGCGCTCTATCCCGTCGACGCGCAGGACGGCGTCGGGCTCATCAAGCAGGCCGACACCGCGATGTATGCGGCGAAGGACGCGGGCCGCAACGCGTATCGCTTCTTCACCGCCGACATGAACGCGCGCGTCCAGCTTCGCCTGCAGCTCGAGACCGACATGCGCCGCGGGCTGATGGACGACGAGTTCTTCCTCGTCTACCAGCCGCAGATCGAGATGCAGACGGGCCGCGCGTGCGGCGTCGAGGCGCTCGTGCGCTGGCGCGACCCGGACCGCGGCATCATCGCGCCGGCCGACTTCATTCCCGTCGCGGAGGAGTCCGGCATGATCCAGGCGCTGGGCGCGCGCGTGCTGCGCGACGCGTGCCGGCAGGTCGTGCAGTGGCATCGACAGAACATGGCGCTGCGCTTGTCGGTGAACCTGTCGGTGCAGCAGCTCCAGCACGACAGCTGGCTCGCGGTGGTCGAGGACGCGCTCGCGAAGAGCGGACTCGCGCCCCGCTATCTCGACCTCGAGATCACGGAGAGCGTCATCATCACGCACCCCGAGAAGGCGGTCGCCACGCTCATGAAGCTGAAGCAGATGGGCGTATCGATCACCATCGACGACTTCGGCACGGGCTACTCGAGCCTGTCGTACCTCGCGAGCCTGCCGCTGCACGGCGTGAAGATCGACCAGCGGTTCGTGCACGGGCTCGAGAAGAACCGCAACGACGAGACGATCACGCAGGCCATCATCGCGCTGTCGCACTCGCTCGGCTTGCGATGCATAGCGGAAGGCGTGGAGACGCCCGCGCAGTTCAACTTCCTTCGCACGCACGGATGCGAGGAGGCGCAGGGCTTCCTCATCGCGCATCCGCTCACGGAGGAGGAGCTGTGCTCGTGGTGGCGCATCCAGGAAAGCCTGCACCAGCGCGCCGGCCGGCAGGGAGACTTGTGGCAGGCGTGAGCGGGTCGTCCCGCGTCGAATCTTCCCGTCAAGTGCCCGGCTTGTGGCAGACGGCTTCGACGTTGTGGCCGTCCGGTCCGATCACGAAAGCGCCGTAGTAGTTCGCGTGAT
Organism: Casimicrobiaceae bacterium; assembly: GCA_044225355.1. Taxonomy (GTDB): domain Bacteria; phylum Pseudomonadota; class Gammaproteobacteria; order Burkholderiales; family Casimicrobiaceae; genus VBCG01. The sequence goes on from JBGAIS010000132.1 coordinate 9,931, forward strand.
AGTGCGGGCGCAGGCCCGGGGCGCCGTTGTCCTTGCCGCCCGCGGCCAGCGCGGCCTGGTGGAAGGCATCGACCTGTGCGCGGCTCGATGCGGTGAACGCGATATGCAGCGGCGCGGGCGCCTGCTCGGCCTCGTGGAGCCACAGCGACGGCTTGCCGTTCGCGCCCATGCCCACGCCGTACGGCCCTTCCATGACGAGCGCCACGTCGAGCGGGGCGAGCGCGCGAAGGAAGAACGCCTTGCTCGCCGCGATGTCGGTGACGCCGAAGCCTACGTGATCGAACATGCCTGCTTCTCCTTTTCTCGTGAGGTGTCGTCGCGGCGTCAAAGCCACCGGCGCACGCGGGACGCGTAGTCGACGTAATCGACGCCGAACCTGCGGCGAAGGATGCGCTCCTCGGGCACGATCTGGAAGCGCGTGATGTAGACGACGAACAGGACCGGGCCTGCGAAAGGGAGCGC
>JBGAIS010000133.1:0-10332 GCA_044225355.1 Casimicrobiaceae bacterium
GGGGTCCGCGCGCTGGGTGCTCGACCTGCACGACGCGTACGCTCCCGGGGACTTCGCGGACGCCGCGGCGGCGCGCGGGTTCGCGGAGGATCTCGCGCGCTACGACGCGGTGCTCGTGTGCTCCGAGGAGGACGGCCGGCTCGTCGACCATCGGCGCGTGGTGTGCGTGCCGAACGGCGCGCAGCCGGTCGCGACCGCGTACGCGCCTTCGACGTCCGCGGGGCTGGTCTTCGTCGGGCCGTTCCGGTACGCACCCAATCGCGAGGGGATCCTGCGCTTCCTCCGCGAGGCGTGGCCCGCGGTGCGCGCGGCCGTGCCCGAGGCGACGCTGACGGTGCTTGGGGGCGACGAATCCCTCGCGGCCGTGCGATCGGAGCCCTTGCTCGCGCAGGAGGGCGTCACGGTGCTGGGGCATCGCGACGACGTCCCGGCGCTGATCGCCGCGTCGGCGATCGCGATCAATCCCATCGAGAACATCCGCGGATCCGCAGTGAAGCTCGTCGAGTCGCTGGCCGCCGGCCGCGTGTGCGTCACCACGCGCGACGGCGCGCGCGGATTCGCGCGCTCGCCGCCGCCCGCGCTCGTGATCGTCCCCGACGCGACCGGCATGGCCGCGCCGGTGATCGCGCTCCTGCGCGACGAAGGCAGGCGGCACGCGCTGGAGAAACCGGATTCCGCGGCGCTCGATGCCTTCGGATGGCATCATTCCGTCGCGCGGTTGCGCGCCCTCTTCATGGAGATCGTGCCCTGAGCACGTACGACCGCATCGCCCGCTTCTACGATGTCGACATGGGCGAGAACATGCGCTTCGACGACGTCGCCTATTACGCCGACCGCTGTGCGCGCCAGGGCGGGCGCGTGGTCGAGCTGGGTTGCGGCAATGGCCGTGTGCTCCTTCCCTTGCTCGCGCGCGGCCTCGACGCGGTGGGCGTCGACGCGTCGGGACCGATGCTCCGCGAGCTCGCGCGCAAGGCCGCCACGCGCACGCTGCCGGTACGCGCGGTGCGCGCCGATGCGCGGCGCCTGCCTTTTCGAGCAGAATCGGCGTCGGCGGTGCTGTGCCCGTACTCGCTCGTCACGTACATGACCACGAGCCAGGACCTGGCCGCCCTGCTGCAGGGCGCGCGCGACCTCCTCGCACCGCGCGGAGTGCTGGTCGCCGACGCGTTCGTGCCTCGCGAGGTCACCGCGCAACCGGCGTTCACGCCGGACTACCGGCGACCGTTCGGCGCGCTCACGCTTGCGCGGAGCAAGCGCATCACGCCTCTGCCGGAGGGTACGAACCGCATCGAGCGACGCTACGAGATCATCGCGGCCGGCGGCCGCGCGGTCGAGACCATCGAGGTCAGCGAGGTGATCCGGCCGATCGCACCCGCGGACCTTCGCGCGGCGCTCTCGCAAGCGGGCCTTGTGCCTGTCGACGAGGCCTGGGACTACGGGACCCGGCCGGGAGCGGCCGGAGCCCAGTTCTTCTCCGTGGTTGCGCGCAAGACGTGATTGCCCGCATCATCCCGCCGCGAACCGGAAATTCCACGATCCCACGCGTCGCTTCGATGAAATCCCCTGCCCTCCGAGCCGTCGAGCGCGCGACGCACCGCGTGCGCGGAGCCCCTGCGTGGCGCTCGCGGTCAGCACTCCTCGACGGCCGCGAGTTCGAGACCGAATGAAGCGCACGGCCGACGATCGACCCGCCGTGACGCATTCGCCCCTCGTCTGGTTCGGCTTGGGCGGCCTGCCCGCCGACGACAACGCGAACGCGAAGCGCTGGGAGAGGCGCCTGCACTGGGTGATGGTGATCGTGGCGCTGATGTCGGTGCCGGCGTATCTCCTGTCGACGTCGGATCTCGACCCCTTCTGGCACAAGATCGCATCGGCGCTGGACTTCGTCATCCTGATCGCGTTCGTCGCGGAGCTCGCGTGGATGCTCAAGGTGTCGAGCTTCCCCGTTCGCTACCTCCTCGAGAACTGGCTCAACGTCGTCATCATCCTGGGCGCGGCCGCGGCGGCGCTCGGGGCCGCGACCGAGTGGATCGCCATCGTGCGCGCGATGCGCGCGGCGGTCGCGGTGCTCGTCATCGTGCGCACGGCGACCGAGTTCCGCGTGCTCTTCACGCGCAAGGGCGCGCCGATGCTGATCGGCATCGCGGTGCTGACGATCATGGTCCTGGGCGCGCTCTTCTACTGGCTCGACCCCAAGATCCAGACGTTCGGGGACGGGCTCTGGCTCGCGTTCATCACGGGATCGACGGTGGGGTACGGCGACATCGTCCCGACGACGCCCGCGACGCGCCTCCTCGCAGCGCTGACGGTCCTCGTGGGGGTCGCGATGATGACGCTCTTCACGGCGCACGTCGTGACGTTCTTCGTGGGCGGCGAGGACGCGCGAATGCGCGAGGCGCTGCAGGGCGACGTCGTCCGGTTGCGACTCGAGATCGAGCAGCTCCTGAACGCCGAGGAGTTCCGCCTGAGCGTCGAGCTCCACAAGGAGATCGCCGAGTTGCGCCGTGAGCTGGCCGCGCTGCGCAGCGAGCTGCGCGCCATGAAAGCGCCGCCCAACGCCCCCTGACCCCGCGGAAATGGGGTCAGACCCCATTACAGGCCCGGCACCATTTTTCGGTCGAGGCAGGGGTCGTCCATTTTTTCTCGCTGAATCATTGCCTTACCGCCGACGAAATGGGGTCAGACCCCATTACAGACCTGGCACCATTCGCCGGTCGACGTTCAGTCGGTGATTATTGAAACGCGATGAAATGGGGTCTGACCCCATTTCCCGGGACGCCAGCCTCGACCCCGCCGCCGGGGCTGTCGACGCGGTGCCTGCGCGCTATACGGCCAGGAGCGCCCGGACGTTGTTCGCTTCCATGTCGGCACCCTTGCCCTGCGCGACGACTTCGCCGCGCGACATCACGACGTAGTGATCCGCGAGCGACCTCGCGAAATCGTAATACTGCTCGACGAGCAGGATCGCCATCTCGCCGCCGCTCGTGAGCTTGCGGATCGCTCGCTCGATGTCCTTGATGATCGACGGCTGGATGCCTTCGGTCGGCTCGTCGAGAATGAGGATCTTCGGCCGCAGGGTGAGCGCGCGACCGATCGCGAGCTGCTGCTGCTGCCCGCCCGACAGATCGCCGCCGCGGCGCCCCAGCATGTCCTTCAGCACCGGGAACATCTCGAAGATGAACTGCGGAACGCCCGCGCTGCGCTTGTGCGTGGCGAGCCCCATCTCGAGGTTCTCCTGCACCGTGAGCCGGGGAAAGATGTCGCGCCCTTGCGGGACGTAGCCCAGCCCCAGCGACGCGCGCGCGTACGGCGGCAGCGACGCGATGTTCGCGTCGCCGAAGCGAATCTCGCCCGAGCGCGCGGGGATGAGCCCCATCAGCACCTTGAGGAGCGTCGTCTTGCCCACGCCGTTGCGTCCCAGCAGCGTCGTGCACTTGCCGGCCGGCACGTCGAACGACACGTCGCGCAGGATGTGGCTGCCGCCGTAGTACTGGTTGAGGTGTTGGACGTTCAGCATGGGAGGCGCGTCATCGGCCGAGGAACACTTCGATCACCTGCTCGTTCTGCTGGACCTGCTGCATCGAGCCCTCGGCCAGCACGTGGCCCTCGTGCAGCACGGTGACGCGATCCGCGATGCGCGCGACGAAATCCATGTCGTGCTCGACCACGACGAGCGTGTAGTCGCCCGCCAGCGATTCGAAGAGCTCGGCGCTGCGCATCGTCTCGTCGTCGGTCATGCCCGCGACGGGCTCGTCGAGCAGGAGGAGCTGCGGCTCCTGCATGAGCAACATGCCGATCTCGAGCCATTGCTTCTGCCCGTGCGACAGCAGGCCCGCCGGCCGGCCCGCTTCAGGCGCGAGCTTGATGGTGTCGAGGATCGCGAGGATGCGGTCCTGCGCGACGGAATCGAGCTTGGCGCGGAGCGTCGGCCACACGTGCTTGTCGGCCTTGCGCGCGAGCTCGAGGTTCTCGAACACGCTATGGTCCGTGAATACCGTGGGCTTCTGGAACTTGCGGCCGATGCCGACGTCCGCGATCTCGGGCTCCGATAGCCGCGTGAGATCGATCGTCTGGCCGAAGAACGCGGTTCCCGTGTCGGGTCGCGTCTTGCCGGTGATCACGTCCATCATCGTGGTCTTGCCCGCGCCGTTGGGCCCGATCACGCAGCGCAGCTCCCCCGCGTCCACGGTCAGCGTGAGGTCGTTCAACGCCTTGAATCCGTCGAAGCTCACCGAGAGCGACTCGAGGTAGAGGATCGCGCGGTGGCTCGTGTCGACGCCGGGCGTCAACACGCGTCCGTCGCTGACGCCCGTCGACTTGCTCGACGGCGCCTCCTTCTTCGCCATCTGGTCGGCGTACACCGCGAGGTTCATCATGACCGCTTCCTCGTCCACAGGCCGGCGATGCCGCGCGGAAGGTACAGCGTGACGAGGATGAAGAGGAGGCCCAGGGCGAACAGCCAGTACTCCGGCAGCGCCTGCGTGAACCAGCTCTTGCCGAGATTGACGACCGCCGCGCCGATCACGGGCCCGATCAGCGTGCCGCGCCCGCCCACCGCCGTCCAGATCGCGATCTCGATGGAATTGGCGGGCGACATCTCGCTCGGGTTGATGATGCCCACCTGCGGCACGTACAGCGCACCCGCGATGCCGCAGATGACCGCGGACAGCGTCCAGATGAAGAGCTTGAAGTAGACGGGGTTGTAGCCCGAGAACATGACGCGCGTCTCCGCGTCCCGGATCGCCGTGAGCACGCGCCCGAGCTTCGACGTCACGATCGCGCGGCCGAGCAGGAGGAAGCCCAGGAGCGCAGCCCCCGTCAGCATGAACAGCACCACGCGCGTCTGCGGCGCGGCGACGGGAAAGCCCAGGATGCGCTTGAAGTCGGTGAAGCCGTTGTTGCCGCCGAAGCCCGTGTCGTTGCGGAAGAACAGCAGCATGAACGCGTACGTCAGCGCCTGCGTGATGATCGAGAAGTAGACGCCCTTGATGCGCGAGCGGAACGCGAAGAAGCCGAACACGAACGCGAGCAGGCCGGGCACGAGCACGACCAGGAGTGCCGCGTACCAGAAGTGATCCGTGAAGCTCCAGTACCACGGGTATTGCTTCCAGTCGAGGAACACCATGAAGTCCGGCAGGTCGCTCTTGTACACGCCGTCGCGGCCGATCGAGCGCATGAGGTACATGCCCATCGCGTAGCCGCCGAGCGCGAAGAAGAGGCCATGCCCCAGCGACAGGATGCCCGTGTACCCCCAGATGAGGTCCATCGCCAGCGCGACGATCGCGTAGCACATGATCTTGCCGACGAGCGTGACCGTGTAGTCGGATACGTGGAACATGCTGCCCTGTGGCACCAGCAGGTTGCCGACGGGGACGATGACGAGCAGCACCAGCGCCGCCGCGCCGAACAGCGCCCACGCACGGCCCGACCACAGCCTCGGCAGCGCGCCCGTGCCGTGCGGAACCGCACCGGGAATGAAGCCGGGAGCGAGCGTCTTCATCATGGCGTCCTAAGCCTCCACCTGGCGACCCTTGAGCGCGAACAGGCCCTGGGGACGCTTCTGGATGAACACGATGATGAACACGAGGACCGCGATCTTCGCGAGCACCGCGCCTTGCCAAGCCTCGAGGAACTTGTTCGCGATGCCGAGGCCCAGCGCCGCGTACACCGTTCCCGCGAGCTGGCCGACACCGCCCAGCACCACGACCATGAACGAGTCGACGATGTAGCTCTGCCCGAGGTCGGGACCTACGTTGCCGATCTGCGAAAGCGCGCAGCCCGCGAGCCCCGCGATGCCCGAGCCCAGGCCGAAGGCGAGCATGTCGATCTTGGGCGTGCGCACGCCGAGGGCGCTGGCCATCTGGCGGTTCTGCGTGACGGCGCGCACGAAGAGCCCAAGGCGCGTGCGCGTGAGGAGGAAGTACACGAGGAGCAGCACGAATCCCGCGAACGCGATGATGACGATGCGGCTCCACGGCAGCACGACGTTGGTCATGATCTCGATGCCGCCGGACATCCATGCGGGATTCTCGACCTGCACGTTCTGCGCGCCGAAGATCGTCCGCACGGCCTGGATAAGGATGAGGCTCAAGCCCCAGGTCGCGAGGAGCGTCTCGAGCGGGCGCCCGTACAGGTGCCGGATCACGGTGCGCTCGAGCGCCACGCCCACGACTCCGCTCACGAGGAACGCCGCGGGGAGCGCGAACACGAGGTACCAGTCGAACGCGCCCGGGAGATACTGGCGAAACAAGTTCTGCACGACGTACGTCGCGTACGCGCCGATCATGATGAGCTCGCCGTGCGCCATGTTGATGACGCCCATGAGCCCGTACGTGATGGCGAGGCCGAGCGCCGCGAGCAGGAGGATCGTCCCGAGCGAGATGCCGCTGAAGATGCGCGCCGCGATGTCGCCCTTCACGAGCCGCCCCTCGACCGCGGACATCGATCGCTGCGCCTCGGCGCGAAGCTCGTCGTCCGGCTCGACGAACTTGCCGTCCTTCTTCTCGAGGACGGCCGCGAGCATGGTGCGCGTCGCGCCGGAGTCGCTCTGGGCAAGCGCCTTGATGGCGCCGAGCCGCGTCGCACGATCGGGGCTCGCGAGCTGGATGGATGCCTGCGTCAGCGTGAGCAGGCCCTTGATCTCGGGGTCGGATTCCTTCGACAGCGCGGCGCCGATCGCGGGCAGCGCATCGTCGTCGGCGTTGCCCTGCAGCTCCTTCGCTGCCGCGAGGCGCGTCGCGCGGTCCGGCGACGCGAGCCTGAACGACGCGATGGCGCCGCCCAGCAGCTTGCGCATGCGATTGTTCACGACGACGTCGTCGCGATTCTCCGGCAGCGGCGTGACCGCCTGCCCCGTGGCCGCGTCGATCGCCTTGTCGTCCTTGACGACCAGCACCGTCTTGTCGCCGACCGTCTGCACCTGGCCGTCGATCATCGCCTGGAGGAGCGGAAGCGCCGCGGCGTCGCCGCCGGTGACGAGCGCGCCGATCGCCTTGGCGCGCTCGTCGCTGTCGCCGAGCGCCAGGTCATGCACGACATCGGCGGGAAGAGCTCGCGCAAGGCTCGCGGACAGCAACAACATGAAGGCGACTGCTAGGCGGCGCACGGCGCAAATCCCTGGTGACGTTCGTTGCGTGCGGCGGACGCCGGCCCCAAAAAAAGCCGGCGCGTCGGAAGCTCGTGCGATCCGTCGTCGATCGCCGCCACCTCTCCCGCGCCGGCGGGCTGTCCACCCTTTCCCTGCAATAGCGACCTTACTTCTTCTCGGGCTCGTCCTTCTTCTTGTCGTTGCCCGCGATGTACTGGCTCCAAGGCTGTGCGCGGACCGGGCCCTTCGTCTTCCAGACGACGTTGAACTGCCCGTCCTTCTGCACTTCGCCGATGAACACCGGCTTCCACAGATGGTGGTTCTTCTCGTCCATCTTGATGGTGTAGCCGTCAGGCGCCGCGAACGTCTGGCCCGTCATCGCCGCGATCACCTTGTCGGTGTCCGTCGTCTTGGCCTTCGCCACCGCCTGCGCCCACATGTGGATGCCGATGTAAGCCGCTTCCATCGGATCGTTCGTCAGCGGCTTGTCCGCGCCCGGGAGCTTCTTGGCCTTGGCGTACGCAGCCCACTGCTTCTTGAACGAGTCGTTCGACGGGTTCTTGAGCGTCATGAAGTAGTTCCACGCCGCCAGGTGACCGACGAGCGGGTTCGTGTCGACGCCGCGAAGCTCCTCTTCACCGACCGAGAACGCGACGACCGGAACGTCCGTGGCCTTCAGGCCCTGGTTGCCGAGCTCCTTGTAGAAGGGAACGTTCGAATCCCCGTTGATCGTGGAAACCACGGCCGTCTTGCCGCCTGCCGCAAATTTCTTGATGTCGGCGACGATCGTCTGGTAATCCGAATGCCCGAAAGGCGTGTACTTCTCGTCGATATCCTTGTCATCGACGCCCTTCGACTTGAGGAACGCGCGGAGGATCTTGTTCGTCGTGCGCGGATAGACATAGTCGGTTCCCAGGAGAACCCAGCGCTTCGCACCGCCGCCCTCCTTGCTCATGAGGTACTCGACGGCCGGGATCGCCTGCTGGTTCGGCGCGGCACCCGTGTAGAACACGTTCTTCGACAGCTCCTCACCCTCGTACTGGACGGGGTAGAACAGGAGGCCGTTCAGCTCCTCGAACACCGGCAGCACCGACTTGCGCGACACCGACGTCCAGCAGCCGAACACGACCGCGACCTTGTCCTGCGTGATGAGCTGGCGCGCCTTCTCGGCGAAGAGCGGCCAGTTGGACGCGGGGTCGACCACCACGGCCTCGAGCTTCTTGCCGAGCACGCCGCCCTTCGCGTTGATCTCGTCGATCGTCATCAGCGTGACGTCCTTGAGGACGGTCTCGCTGATCGCCATCGTGCCGGACAGCGAATGGAGCACGCCCACCTTGATCGTGTCGGCCGCCTGCGCGGGCAATGCGCTGATCGTGATGCCGGCCGCCGCGAGCGTCGCCGCCAGCGTGGTGCGGATGAAGTTTCTGCGTTGCATGTAGGGTCCCCGGTCGTGTGAAGAAAGTGGGTGAAGGCGCGGCTTCGACTCGATGGAGGCGTGGGCAAATCGGGCTTGCCTCCGACTTCAGGACCCTCCTTTGCATGCGGCATGCCAGGGGGCGGCCGGCTACGGCAACACCATGATTTGGCGCGGGAAACGGGAGACCTCGAGCTGGCGATCGCGCCTCGTGCCGCATTAGCGTGCAGCCCGCCCGATACAAAACGGTGCGCCGTTCCGGTCGTCTTGCACCAAATTGGAAACGCTTGGCTGGCGCGAGATTCTAGTGGGCTGTAACGGAGGAATCGGAAGTGAGCGACAGCGGCATGGCGCCGCTATTCGTGCCGAGGGCGAGGTGCCGTTGCGAAGCAATGGTCCGTCCCCTTGCGAGCAACGGCAACGAAGCCATCGGCACGAAGAGCAAGCCAGACACGTTCGATTCCTTCGTTACAGTCCACTAGCCTCCGCGCGCCTTCGCTCGCGCGCGCCACACCCGATAGGCGACGGCGCCGGCGACGACCACGACGATCGCGACGGCGAAGAGGTCGCGCTCGACGCGCGCGAGATCGCCCAGGATGTGCTCGGCGGCCTTGCCGAGGACGAAGCCCGCGCCGGTCCAGCACGCGCTCCACGCGAGCGCGCCGGCCGCGTTGACGAGCGCGAACACGACGAAGGGAAGGCGAGTCGTGCCGATGATCGCGGGACCCGCCGTACGCAGGCCGTACATGAAGCGAACGGCCAGGATGGTGGCGAAGGTGTGGCGCTCGATCAGCCGGTGAACGCGCGCGGCCGAAGGCGCGAAGCGCGGGAAGCGCGAGAGGAGAGCGTCGCCGTAGTGCCGGCCGAGGAGGAAGAACGCCATGTCGCCGAGCGCGCCGCCCACCGCGCCCACGGCGATCACGAGCGGCAGCGAGAGATACCCGCGGTGCGCGGCGAGCCCGGAGAGGATGAGCAGCGTCTCGCCTTCGAGCAGCGTGCCCGCGAACGTCGCGAGGTAGCCGAACCTCTCGATCAGCGGGCCGTACTCGAAGGCCATCGCCCGCGCGGCCCGGGGCTAGGGAGAACGCAGCATGCCGCGCGCCTGCACGAACGCGATCACGTCGTCGAGTCCCTGGCCCGTCTTGAGGTTGGTGAACACGAACGGCCGCTCGCCGCGCATGCGCCGCGCGTCGCGATCCATCACCTCGAGCGAGGCGCCCACCATCGGGGCGAGGTCGATCTTGTTGATGATGAGGAGGTCGGAGCGCGTGATGCCCGGGCCGCCCTTGCGCGGGATCTTGTCGCCGGCCGCGACGTCGATCACGTAGAGCGTGAGGTCCGAGAGCTCGGGGCTGAACGTCGCCGCGAGATTGTCGCCGCCGCTCTCGACGAACACGACGTCGAGGTTGCCGAAGCGCGCGACGAGCCGCTCGACGGCCTCGAGGTTGATCGACGCGTCCTCGCGGATGGCGGTATGCGGACATCCGCCCGTCTCCACGCCGATGATGCGGTCGGCGGACAGCGCCTCGTTGCGCACCAGGAACGCCGCGTCCTCCTCGGTGTAGATGTCGTTCGTGACCACCGCGATCTCGTAGCGCTCGCGCAGCGCGCGGCACAGCGCGAGCGTGAGCGCGGTCTTGCCGGACCCTACGGGCCCGCCGATGCCGACGCGCAATACCTGCTTCATGAGCGGAAGAGCCTCGTGTATTGGGTTTCGTGGCGCGCCGACGCGAGCGCCAGACCGGGCGCGAAGCTCGATACGTCGTCGTCGTGCATGCTGCTCGCGCGGGCCACCGCCTGGGGGATCGCGGCGCCGAGCGCCAGGAGCATG
>JBGAIS010000134.1:0-10520 GCA_044225355.1 Casimicrobiaceae bacterium
CTCTTCGCGCAATGGATCGCGAGCGAGTCGCCCGGCGACTACGTCGCGTTCCTCGGCAGCGCCGCCGCCGAGCCCGCCTATTACCTTCGCAACCTGCTGTGGTTCGCGTGGCCGTCGCTGCCGCTCATCCTGTGGCTCTTGTGGCTACGCGGCCGCGGCTTCAACGGGGGCCTGCGCACGCCGGGCGTCGTCATCCCCGGCGTGATGGCGGTGGTCATCCTCGCGAATCTCCTCGTGATGCCCGAGGCGCGGCTCGCGAACGCGCTGCCGCTCCTCATCCCGTTCTCGCTCCTGGCGGCGCTCGAGATCGATTCGCTCAAGCGCGGCTTCTCGGGCGCGCTCGACTGGTTCGGAATCCTCACCTTCGGGATCGGCGCGGCGATCTTGTGGCTGCTGTGGATCGACGCGTACGTCTACGGCATGCCGGCGCAGGTCGCGCGCCTGTTCCGCGACACCGAGTCGGGCTTCCGGCCGTCGTTCCACCTGGGCAGCGTGCTGGCGGCGCTCGTGCTCACCATCCTGTGGGTGGTGCTGGTGCGGCCCGCGAGGCGCAGCAACCGTCGCGCGATCCTCAACTGGGCCGCCGGCGTGACGCTCCTGTGGGGCCTCGTCACCACCATCTGGCTGCCCTACCTCGACTCGCGCCGCAGCTATCGATGGACGGTCGAGGCGGTCGCGAGAGCGCTCCCCGCCCAGGGCTGCGTCGCGAGCCGGCGCCTGGGCGAGCCGCAGCGCGCGCTCTTCGATTACTTCTCGGGGATCAGGACGATTCGCGAGGAGGTGCAGCCCGTGCACGACTGCACGTCGCTCCTCGTGCAGTATGGCCGCGAGGGCCCCTCGACGCCGCCTGCCGGATGGACGGCGAAGTGGAGCGGATCGCGCCGCGGCGACGACACCGAAAGCTTCGTCCTCTACGTGAGAGCCTCCCCATGAAATTCTTCGACGAAGCGACGATCGACGTGATCGGCGGCGACGGGGGCAACGGCATCGCGTCCTTCCGGCGCGAGAAGTACGTGCCGCGCGGCGGCCCCGACGGCGGCGACGGCGGGCGCGGCGGCAGCATCTACGCCGTCGCCGACCGCAACATCAACACGCTCATCGACTATCGCTACGCGCGCATCCATCGCGCGAAGCGCGGCGAGAACGGCCGCGGCGCGGACCAGTACGGCCGCGGCGCCGAGGACGTGGTGCTGCGCATGCCCGTGGGCACGGTGATCACCGACGCCGACACGGGCGAGCAGGTCGCGGACCTCGTGCGCGACGGCGACCGCGCGCTGGTCGCGGCCGGCGGCAAGGGCGGCATGGGCAACCTGCACTTCAAGACCAGCACGAACCGCGCGCCGCGGCAGTTCACGAAAGGCGAGGCGGGCCAGCAGCGCAAGCTGAAGCTGGAGCTCAAGGTGCTCGCCGACGTCGGGCTCCTCGGCATGCCCAACGCGGGCAAGTCCACGCTCATCCGCGCCATCTCGGCCGCGCGCCCCAAGGTGGCCGACTACCCGTTCACCACGCTCGCGCCCAACCTCGGCGTGGTGCGCACGAGCGAGTCGCGGAGCTTCGTTGTCGCCGACATTCCCGGCCTCATCGAGGGCGCCGCCGACGGCGCGGGCCTCGGGCATCGATTCCTTCGCCATCTCGCGCGCACGCGGCTCCTCCTGCACGTGGTCGACCTCGCGCCTCTCGACGAGAGCGTCGACCCGGTGCACGACGCCCGAGCGATCGTGAAGGAGCTGAAGCGCTACGACGATGCGCTTTACGAAAAGCCGCGCTGGCTCGTGCTCAACAAGGTCGACCTCATCGCCGACGAAGACGAGCGCGTGAAGCGCGTCAAGGCGTTCGTGCGCTCGTACCGATGGAAGGGCCCGGTGTTCGCGATCGCGGCGGTGAGCGGCGAAGGCTGCCGCGAGCTGACGTACGCGATCCAGGAGTGGCTGGACGCGCACCCCGCGGCGCCCCTGCCCGAGGACGCCCCTATAGAATCGACGCCTGTGATCGTCACGCCCGCGCCGGTGCCCACGCGCCGCCGCCGAACGGATTCATGAGCCTCGTCAGGAACGCGACGCGCATCGTCGTCAAGGTCGGGTCGAGCCTCGTCACCAACGAGGGCCGCGGCCTCGACCACGCCGCCGTCGCGCAATGGGCCGAGGAGATCGCCGCGCTCTCGCGCGCCGGGCGCGAGATGGTGCTCGTGTCGTCGGGCGCCATCGCCGAAGGCGTGAAGCGCCTGGGATGGAAGAGCCGCCCGCACGCGATCCACGAGCTGCAGGCCGCGGCGGCGGTCGGCCAGATGGGGCTCGTGCAGGCGTACGAGTCCGCTTTCGGCGCCTTCGACCTTCGCACCGCGCAGGTGCTCCTGACGCACGAGGACCTCGCGGACCGGCGGCGCTACCTCAACGCGCGCACGACGCTTCGCACGCTCATCGGGCTTGGCGTCATCCCGATCATCAACGAGAACGACACGGTCACGACCGACGAGATCCGGCTGGGCGACAACGACACGCTCGGCGCGCTGGTCGCGAACCTGATCGAGGCCGACGTCCTCGTGCTGCTCACCGACCAGGCGGGTCTCTTCACCGCCGATCCGCGCAAGGACCCCGCCGCGACGCACGTGCGCGAGGCGCGGGCGGGCGACGCGGCGCTGGAGGCGATGGCGGGCGGCGCCGGCAGCGCGATCGGCAAGGGCGGCATGCTCACGAAGGTGCTCGCGGCGAAGCGCGCCGCGCGGTCGGGCGCGTCGACGGTCATCGCGAGCGGCCGCGAGCCGCGCGTACTCACGCGCCTCGCCGCGGGCGACGCGATCGGCACGCTGCTGGTCGCGCCCACCGTCTCGCTCGCCGCGCGCAAGCAGTGGCTCGCCGACCACGTGCAGCTCGCGGGAAGGCTCGTGCTCGACCCCGGCGCCGTGCGCGCGCTCGCAAGCGAGGGCAAGAGCCTCCTGCCCATCGGCGTCGTCGCCGTCGAAGGCCAGTTCGGGCGCGGCGAGGTGGTGGGATGCTATGCGCCGGACGGCCGCGAGGTCGCGCGCGGACTCGTCAACTACGGCGCCACGGACGCCGCGAAGATCCTGCGCAAGCCTTCGTCGGAGATCGAGTCCATCCTGGGCTACGTCGACGAGGCGGAGCTCATCCACAGGGACAACCTGGTGCTGCTCGCATGAAACGACCCACACCGCTCCTCGTCGTCGCCGTCGCCGCCGCGGCGCTCGCCGGCCCTGCGCTGTCCGCTCGCATGGACCCGGGGCTGTGGTCGCTGTACATCGTCGCCGACACCGGAGGTGAGCTCGATGCCCTGCCGGAAGTCACGCAGTGCCTGGGGCCCAAGGATCTCGAGAACGTCGACCGCATCCTGCCGCGGCCGCTCGGCAAGTGCACGCTCTCGAACGTGAAGCACGACGACCTCGTGTCGACGTACGAGCTCTACTGCATCAACGGCTCCGCGCAGTCGCGCGGGCGCGGCGAGATTCGATTCGCGGGCCAGCGCTACGACGGCACCGTGCTGATGGCCATCACCGACCGCGGCAAGCCGCCTTACAAGGTGACGATGCGCGTCGCCGCGAAGCGCATCGCGGACTGCACGCCCTGACGCGTCACTTCAAGCCGGGGGCAGCGGGCTCCGCGTAGGAATCGGGCATCTCGGGGTGCGGCACGCCGTACAGCCTCTGGCGGCGCGTCTGCGGCTTCGAGTGCAGGAAGCGCTCGAGCTCGAGGAGCGCCCGGCGATACGACTCGCGCTTGAACTCGATCACGGTCTCGAGCGGGATCCAGTAATCGTGCCAACGCCACGCGTCGAACTCCGGATGCTCGGAGGCGCGGAGGCTCACGTCGGTGTCGCGCCCCACGAGGCGCAGCAGGTACCAGATCTGCTTCTGGCCGCGGTAGCTGCCGCGCCATTCGCGCTTGATCCAGTGTTGCGGAACCTCGTAGCGCAGCCATTCGCGCGTGCGGCCGAGAACCTTCACGTGGGGCGGATCGAGCCCGACTTCCTCGCGCAACTCCCGGTACATCGCCTGCTCGGGCGTCTCACCGGGATTGATGCCTGCCCGATGCCACGAATATCGCCAACGCAGATCCGTTTGCCCCCAAAGACCTGGTTCCTGGCGTTGACGATGACGATGGCACCGGGCGGTAGCGTCACAGTCCATCATTGCCACCTCGATGCAAGTAGAGTTGGACCGATTATTTTCGGGGCAGGCGCAGCAGCGCTCCACAGCCGACGCCGCTACCCGCCTCGACTCGCGTGACCGCGACCACCAGCGATACTTGTCGCGACGCACGGGGAACGGACGTCGAGCGTGCGCCCGATGGCGTCGGCGCCCAGGGAGCGCTGCAGCGCATCGATGTCGGGCACCGGCTCGCCGTCGACCGCGACGATGACGTCGCCGCGCGCGAGCCCCGCCTGCGCCGCCGGCGAGCCGCGCTCGACGGTCTCGATGCGCACGCCGGAGTCGCACGGCAGCTCGAAGTGGCGAACGATGCGCCGCGGCAGCGCGAGCGTCTGGCCCCCGACGCCCATGCGCGCGCGACGGACGCGGCCCTCGCGGATGAGCGCGATGGCGACCCGCTCGGCGGTCGTCGAGGCGATGGCGAAGCAGATGCCCTGCGCGGCCGCGATGACGGCCGTGTTGACGCCGATCACGTCGCCGCGCGCGTCGACCAGCGGGCCGCCGGAGTTGCCGGGGTTGAGCGAGGCGTCGGTCTGCAGGACGTTGTCGAGCAGGCGTCCGGTCTGCGCGCGCATCGAGCGGCCGAGCGCGCTCACGATGCCCGCGGTGACGGTGTGCTGGAAGCCGAGCGGGCTGCCGATGGCGATGGCCACCTGCCCCACGCGCACCGAGGACGAGTCGCCGAAGCGGATCCACGCGAAGTCGTCGGCCTGCACCTTGAGGACGGCGAGGTCGGAGTCGGGGTCGTCGCCCACGATGCTCGCGTCGGCGGTGCGGCCGTCCGGCAGCGTGACCTCCAGCGCCGAGGCGCCGCTCGCGACGTGGCTGTTGGTGACGAGGTAGCCGTCCGGCGTGATGAGGAAGCCCGATCCCGAGCCGTCGCGGCGACCCTTGGCGTGATGCACGCGGACGTGGGCGACGGCCGGCGCCACGCGCTGGACCGCGCTCGTCACGGCATGCGAGTAGGCGTCCAGGAGCCCGCCGTCCGGGCGCTCGCCGGTGCGGGGAAGGTCGAGAGGCATGCAGCGCAAATGGCGGCGCCGCGCGGCGGTTTCAATATACTCGCGGCGAGCCTTCAAGGAGAACGTCCCATGCCCCTCGCGACCTTCGAGATCGCGGATGCCGTCGGCACCATCACGCTCGCGAACCCGGCCAAGCACAACGCGCTGTCGGCGCCGCTGGTGGCCGAGATGACACGGGCGCTCGGCTCGCTGCGCGACGCCGGAGCGCGCGCGGTGATCCTCACGGCGCCGCCCGGCGCGCCCGTGTGGTCCGCCGGCCACGACATCAGCGAGCTTCCCACCGACGGCCGCGACCCCCTCGGGTGGGACGACCCGCTGCCGCTCCTCATCCGCGAGATCGAGGAATACGCGGCGCCGGTCATCGCGATGATCGAGGGCACGGTCTGGGGCGGCGCGTGCGAGGTCGCGTTCGCGTGCGACATCGTCATGGCGACGCCCGCCACGACGTTCGCGGTGACGCCCGCGAAGCTCGGCGTGCCCTACAACGTCGCGGGCATGGTCACGTTCCTCAACGCGACGAACCTCCGCATCGTCAAGGAGATGGCGTTCACGGCCGCGCCATTGACGGCGGCGCGCGCGCTGGCGCTGGGGCTCATCAACCAGGTCGTCCCGAAGGACGAGCTCGTTGCCGCCACGCAGCGCATCGCGCGCGAGATCGCCGCCAACGCGCCCCTGTCGATCGCGGTGATGAAGGAGCAGCTTCGCATCCTCGCGGCGGCGCGCCCGATGTCGCCGCACGCGTTCGAGCGCATCCAGGGCCTGCGGCGCGTGGTCTACGACAGCGAGGATTATCGGGAAGGCATCGAAGCCTTCAAGGAAAAGCGCAAGCCGGTCTTCAAGGGAAAGTAATCATGCCGCCCACGATTTTTTCCGTCGCGTTCTCCATCGCCTGCCTCGCCGTTGCGGGCGGCGCCGGCGCGGAGAAGCTCCTCGTCACGTACTCGACCCTCGCCACCGAGGCCGCGAGCCAGGCCGCGCAGGCCGCGCTCGCGCGCTGCCGCAAGGACGGCTACACGGTCGCCGTGGCGGTCGTCGATCGGGGCGGGCATCCGCTCGCGGTGCTGCGCGACAACCTCGCGGGCTCGCACACCACGCAGACCGCCATCGCGAAAGCGGCCACCGCGGTGAGCTTTCGCATGGACACGCTCGAGCTCGCCGCGCAAACGCAGGCCGGGAAGCCGCAGAGCGGCATCCGCGACATCCCCGGCGTGGCCGCGATCGGCGGCGGGCGGACGATCAGCGCGAAAGGCTCCACCGTGGGCGGCATCGGGGTCTCGGGCGCGCCCGGCGGCGACGCCGACGACGCGTGCGCCAAGGCGGGCGCCGACGCGATCAGCGACGCGCTGGAGCTCGATTAGTGGACCTTTGACGGAGGAATCGAAAGTGCCTGACTCGCTCTTCGTGCCGATGACTTCGTTGCCGTTGCTCGCAAGGGGGACGAGCCATTGCATCGCAACGGCGCCTCGCACTCGGCACGAATGGCGGCGCCATATCGCTATCGCTCACTTCCGATTCCTCCGTTACAGCCCACTATAGTCACCCTCGCCCACGCGCCAGGCGGTCGTCCACCGCCTGCAGGAACTCGACGAGGCTGATCGGCTTGCCGATGTAGCCGTCGAACCCCGCTTCTGTGATGAGCGTGCGGTCCTGCTGCATCACCGACGCCGTGACCGCGATGACGGGAATGCTCGCGGTGTCGGGATTCGCGCGCAGGACCGCGAGCGCCTCGATGCCGCTCATGCCGGGAAGCTGGATGTCCATGAGCACGAGGTCGGGACGCCGCTCGGCGGCGAGCGCGATGCCGTCCTCGGCCGTGGTGGCCTCGATCGTCGTGTGGCCCTTGACCGTCAGCACGTCGCGCACGAGCTTCATGTTGCGCGGGTTGTCCTCGACGATGAGTATGGTGCCCATGCGATCTCCTGGCGCGCGTCACGCGCGATCGGGAAGGGTGAAGTGGAACGTCGATCCCTTGCCGGGCTCGCTGTCGAGCCAGATGCGCCCGCCGTGCAGCTCGACGAAGCGCCTGGCGAGGGCGAGGCCGAGGCCCGTGCCTTCCTGCTTGCTCGTGTAGTCGGCGCCCACCTGCCGGAATTCCTCGAACACCGCCTCCTGGTCCTGCGGCGCGATGCCGATGCCGGTGTCCGCGACCGAGACCTGCACCGCGCCGCCCGCGCGCGACGCGTCGACGGCGACGCGTCCGCCATCGGGCGTGAACTTGACGGCGTTCGACAGCAGGTTGAGGAGGATCTGCTTGAACTTGCGCTCGTCCGCGACGATGACCCCGAGATCGGCCGGCGCCGACAGCACGAGCTCGATGCCGTGGCGCGCGGCGCGCTCGCGCACGAGCGACATCGCGTCGGAGAGCGCGGTGGGCAGGTCGAAGGCGGAAGGCCTCGAGCTCCATG
The DNA here is from genome assembly GCA_044225355.1 of Casimicrobiaceae bacterium. Taxonomy (GTDB): domain Bacteria; phylum Pseudomonadota; class Gammaproteobacteria; order Burkholderiales; family Casimicrobiaceae; genus VBCG01. Next base: position 7,587 of record JBGAIS010000134.1, read on the forward strand.
CGGCCCGCCTCCACCTTCGACAGGTCGAGCACGTCGTTGATGAGGCTCAGCAGATGCCGGCCGGAGCTGTGGATGTCCTTGAGGTAATCGTCCTGCTTCTCGTTGAGCTCGCCGAACAGGCGCGCGAGCAGCACCTCCGAGAAGCCGATGATGGCGTTGAGCGGCGTGCGGAGCTCGTGCGACATCGAGGCCAAGAACGCCGACTTGTGCTGGTTGGCCACCTCGAGCTCGCGTCCCTTCTTGCGAATCTCGCTCACGAGGCGCGCGTTCTGGATGGCGATGACCGCCTGGTCGGCAAAGGTGCGCAGGAGCGCGATCTCCTTGTCGGTGAAGCCGCCGGGCGCGGGCCTGCCGACGATGATCGCGCCGATGGCCGCGCCCTCCCACACCATCGGCGCGACGAGCGCCGCGCGCACGCCCTGGCCGCGCCACGCGGCGAGCGCGAGGGGCGGCACCGAAGGATCGCCCTCGACGTCGGCAAAGTGAACGACGCTGCGCGTGCCGATCGCAAGACCCGTCGACGAGTCGCTGCCGACCGCGAAGGGAAAGGCGTGGTGCATCTCCTCCCGATGCGGCCCCCGGTACGCCGCCATGCGCACGAGGCCGCGGTCGTCGACAACGTTGATCTGGCCCACGTTGCCCGCGAACAGGCGCTCGCAGCTCTCGAGGATCGTCTCGAACACGGGCTCGGTGTCGGCGATGGAACTCGAGATCGTGCGCAGGATCTCGCTGATCGCCGTCTGCTGCTCGAGCGCGTGCGCGAGCTCGTGCGTGCGCTCCTCGACCTTGCGCTCGAGGCCCGCGTACGACTCGCGGAGCTGCGACGTCATGCGGTTGAAGCGCTCCGCGAGGCCCTCGAGCTCGTCGCCGGTGCGCACGACGATCCGCTGGTCGAGGTCCCCCTCGCCGATGCGCTGCGCGCCCTCGGCCAGCGTGCGGATGGGGCGGACCATGCCGCGCGCGAGGACGAGCGCGCACATCGCGGAGATGACGAGGCCCGCGAGGAGCAAAAGCGCGGTGCGCAGGATCGACGCGTCGAGCTTCGCGTACACCTCCGACACCGGCTGCTCCGCGAAGACCGTCCAGTCGAGCGAATCGATGCGTGCGTGCGAGGTCAGCACGTGCCGGCCCGCGAGGTCGGGCGACACCGTCGCCTCGCTCTCCTGTCCCGGCGTCTCGAGCGCGGACTTCACGTGCGGAAGCTCCGCCATGTTCGTCTTGCGCAGCACGAGACCGATGTCCGGGTCGGCGACGAGGAAGCCCTTGCCGTCGACGACGTACGCCTTGCCCTTGTCGCCGATCTTGATGCGCGACACCACGTCCCAGATGAACTTGAGGTTGATGTCGGCGACGGTGACGGGCCCGGTGTCGCCGCCCGCGCGCACGCCGATCGTCATGTAGGGCTCGGTCTCCTTCCGGAAATAGACGGGGCCGATGTAGGGCTTGCCGCGCTTCGCGTCGCGGAACGCCGCCTCCTGCGAGCGGTCCTTGCCGGACCCGATCACGTCCATCCCGAGGCGCGACACCGCGACCTGCTCGCGACCCTGCGCGTCGAGCTGCGCGATGTCGGTCACTTCCGGCACCTGGCGCAGGAGCTTCAGGAACTCGATGCGGCGAAGCTCGACGTCGCCCGCGTCGAGCTGCGGGAGCGCGGCGTAGGCGAGCTGCTGGTCGATCTGGCGCACGTACTGCTCGATGCGCGACGCCGCCGCCACGGCCTTCTCCTCCTGCAGGTCGCCCACCGCGGCCTTTTGCTCCTGGTAGGAGAAATAGAGGCTGATGCCGCCGGACACGAGGAGCGCGCCGCTCACGAGCGTGAGGATGAGGACCAGGTACTTCCGGAAAAGCCGCCCCTGGCGCGTTGCCCGCGGCGCAGGCGGCTGCCTGTCGTCGGGCACGGCAGCCTTGACGATCACGGCGCGGCCTTCGGGAGGTGGTGCACGATCAAGGGATGACCTCGCTCACGCGCGCGAAGAAGGCGGGCGAGATGGGCAGGCCCAGCAGCCTCGCGGTGCCGGCATTGAGCGCGAGCTCGAACGTCGTCGGCTGCTCGACCGGCAGGGTGCCCGGGTCGGCGCCTTTCAGGATCCTGTCGACGTACGCTGCCGAGCGCGCGAACGAGTCGCGGATGCTCGTTCCGTAGCTCATGAGCCCGCCATCGACCACGAACTCGCGCTGGAAGTAGATGGCGGGCAGGCGCGCGGCGTTCGCGCGGGCGACCATCGGCGCGCGCACGGCCAGGAACATGGGATCGGGCGTGACGACCATCGCGTCGATCCTGTCGCGAGCCACGGCGTCCACCGCGCTTCCCGCCTCCTCTGGCGTCCTCACGGGATGCTGCGAGAGCGCGACGTTGAGCTTAGCCGCGACGGCGTCCGAGTCCTTGAGGTAGGTGGCCGTCGACGGGTTGCTGGGGTTCACGAGCACGCCCACGCGTCGTGCCTTGGGCGCGACCTCGCACAGGAGCTCGAGCATCTTGGGGACGATGCCCTCGCCGAGGTTGGACAGGCCCGTGATTCTCCCGCCCGGTCGCGCGAGGCTCGCGACGAGCCCGTTGCCGACCGGGTCGGAGCCATAGGCCATCACGATCGCGGCGGCCGGCGCCGCCGCCGCCGCGGCGCGCGTGGCGGTGGCCGTCCCCGTGATGATGACCTCGGGCTTGCCGCGCGCGAGGTCGCGCGCGATCGCGTCGTACCGATCGGTGCGCCCGCCCGCCCAGCCGTAGGCGTACACGACGTCACGGCCTTCGATGTACCCGAGGTCCTTCATCGCGTCGAGCAGCGCCTTCGCGAGGTAGCCGTGCGAATCCGGCGTGCCGGTGAGGATGAACGCGACGCGCCTCGGCGGGCGCGCTTGGGCCCGCACCTGCGCGGCCGCCGAGGCGATCGCGACCGCGAAGGCCCAAAGCGCGCGCCGGCGGCTCGTCATGAGGCG
>JBGAIS010000135.1:0-10201 GCA_044225355.1 Casimicrobiaceae bacterium
GTCGCGCGAAGGATCGTGCATCAGCGTGAGCCATGCGCGCGCGACCGCCGGGCGCGTGGCGAAGAGCGCGCGAAGCGCGTCGACCATGCGCTGAGGGTATTCGGCGGGCTGGGCCAGCAGCACCTGCGTGGGCGCTTGCGTGACGTGCGTCTGCGGCAGCATGTTGACGCCGCCCTCGAGCAGCGCCTCGACCTCGTTCGGCAGGAATTCCTTGCCGTAGTCGGAGCGGGGATCGAGCACGAGCGTCGCGCCGCGCGTGATCTCGAACAGCGAGCGCGCGGGCAGCGCCAGGTACTTCGTCTGCTCCGTGATCGCGTCGCGCAGGCTGTCGACCGAGGTGAAGAAAGGGATGAAAGGCTGGCCATCGTCGCGCGTGAAGCTCATGATCGAGACCTTCTCGCCCGCTTCGAGCATGCCGCCCCCGTGCCCGGCGGTGCCGATCACGTACACCGTCGCGTCCATGAGCGCGGCGTAGAAGTCCGGCCGCGCCGAAGGATCGGTCGCCGCTCGGCGCAGCGCCGTCCCGAGCGCGTTGACGGAGTCAGGCATGCGCGCGTCCCCCGAGCGTCATCGTGAGGTCGCGCGCCGTGGCGCGGACCAGCGCCCCCATCGCGGGGATGCGCTCGGGCGTCATGCGGGCCGTGGGGCCGGCGAGCGAGACCGCGGCCCACGGCTGGCCGTTCTCGTCGAGCACGGGCGCCGCGACGCAGCGCAGCCCCGCGGCGTGCTCCTCGTCGTCGACGACGTAGCCGCGCTCGCGCGCCGCGGCGAGCTCGATCGCGAGCCCCTCGAGCGTGGTGAACGTGCGCGGCGTGAAGCGCGTGAGCTCGCGGCGGCCGAGCGCCGCCTCGACGTCGCGCGGGGCCATCGCGCTCAGCATCGCCTTGCCCACCCCGGAGGCATGCAGCGGCGCGCGCGCCCCGAGCTTCGCGCTCATGCGCATCAGCTCGCGACACTGCACCTGCTCGACGAACACGGCCTCGCCCGATTCCATCACGGCGAGGTTCGCGGTCTCGCCCGCGCGGTCCATGAGCTCGCGCAGGTGCGGATACGCCTGCACCACGAGGTTGCGATGCGCGAGGAACGCGCTGCCGACGCGGAACGCGCCTACACCGACGAGCCATTCGCCCTTCACGCCCGCGCGCAGCCACCCGCCGGCCTCGAGAGTGGCGAGCAGGCGATGCGCGGTGGCGGCGGGCAGGTGCAGCGTGGCGGCGAGCTCCGTGAGCGTCGCGCCGCCATCGGTGGCCGCAAGCGCCTCGAGCACCGCCAGTCCGCGCGACAGCGCCTGCGTGTGCCCGGCGCCTTTGTCCGCGGCGCGAGGCGGCGCGACGCCTCGCGCGCGTGGCGTGGGACGCTTCGCGGCGATGCGTGGGCGAACCGGCATGCGGCCGATTCTACGCGTGGAGCGTGATCGTGAAAACGGCTTTCATTTCCGCGGCGCCCGCGCGGGTACAATGACCGCATGCCGCCCCCGCTCGAGCCCATGCTTGCCGCCCTCGACGCCGCGCGCGTGTGGGATCACTGCGAGGCGCTCGGAAAGCTCAGCGGGATGGAGGGCGGGCTCACGCGCGTGTTCCTGTCGCCGCAGCAGCGCGATGCCAACGCGCTCGTGCTGGGCTGGATGCGCGACGCCGGCATGAGCGCGTCGCTCGACGCGATCGGCAATTGCGTCGGGCGCTACGAGGCGGAGGTCCCCGGCATGCCCTGCCTCATGCTGGGCTCGCACCTCGATACCGTGCGCGATGCCGGCAAGTACGACGGCATGCTGGGCGTGGTGAGCGCAATCGAGTGCGTGGCCGCGCTCCATGCATCCGGGACGCGCCTGCCTTTCGCCATCGAGGTCGTGGGCTTCGGCGACGAGGAGGGCGTGCGCTACGGCTCGACGCTCCTCGGCAGTCGCGCGGTGGCCGGCGCGTTCGACGCGAAGCTCCTCGACAAGCGCGACGCCGACGGCATCGCGATGCGCGACGCGCTCGCCGCCTTCGGACTCGACCCCTCGCGGATTCCCGCCATCGCGCGCGCGTCCGGCGCGGTGCTCGCGTACGCCGAGCTCCACATCGAGCAGGGGCCCGTGCTCGAGGCGAGAGGCCTGCCGGTGGGCGTGGTCACGGCCATCAACGGCGGCAATCGATTCGCGGTGGAGATCGCCGGCACGGCGGGGCACGCGGGAACGGTGCCGATGAGCCTTCGCCGCGATGCCCTCGCGGCCGCCGCCGAGTGCGTGCTCGCGGTCGAGCGCATCGCCGTGTCGATGCCCGACGTGGTCGGCACCGTGGGACGCATCGATGCGCGGCCGGGCGCCATGAACGTGATCCCGGGCAAGGTTTCATTCTCGATCGACGTGCGCGCGCCCACCGACGCGAAGCGCCATGCCGCCGCGGGCGCGATGCGCGCGGAGTTGGACGCCATCGCGTTGCGCCGCGGCGTCGCGCTGTCCGTGTCGCCCCTGTGGGAGGCGAAGACCGCGCCGTGCGACGACGCGATGCAGCGGCGCATCGCGAGCGCCATCGCGGCCGAGGGCGTCGAGGTCCTGCACCTGCCTTCGGGCGCAGGCCACGACGGCATGGCCATCGTGGACATCGCGCCCATCGGCATGCTGTTCGTGCGCTGCAAGGGCGGCGTAAGCCACAACCCCGCGGAGTCGGTGACGCGCGACGACGTCGCCGTGGGTCTTCGCGTGCTCGCGCGCTTCATCGCGGAGTTCGCGCCATGACCGCCCGCCAGGCCATCGAGTCGTTCCTCGCCACGCACCGGCGCGAGGAGGAGGCGTTCCTTGCCGACCTCGTTCGCGTGCCTTCCGACAACCCGCCCGGTGACTGCGCGCCCCACGCCGAGCGCGCGGCGCGTCTGCTCGAGGCGATGGGACTTGCGGTGGAGCGCCACGTCGTGCCGCAGGCCGAGGTTACCGCCAACGGCATGGTGAGCTGCACGAACCTCGTCGTGCGGCATCGCTTCGGCGACGGGCCCGTCATCGCGCTCAACGCGCACGGCGACGTGGTCCCCCCGGGCCTCGGCTGGAGCGCCGACCCCTACGGCGCGGAAGTGCGCGACGGCGTCATGTACGGCCGGGGCGTCGCCGTGTCGAAGTCCGACTTCGCGACCTACACGTACGCGCTTCGCGCGCTCATGGCCGCGGCCGACGGCGGGGCGCGCTACGCCGGCACCGTCGAGCTCCACTTCACCTACGACGAGGAGGCCGGCGGCGGCATCGGGCCCGCGTGGCTCCTTTCGCAGGGCGTGAGCAAGCCCGACTACGTCATCTCCGCGGGCTTCAGCTACGGCATCACCACGGCCCACAACGGCTGCCTGCACCTCGAGGTCGAGGTCGTCGGCAAGTCCGGCCACGCGGCCGAGCCCGAGAAGGGCATCGATGCGCTCGAGGCCGCGAACGGCATCCTCTCCGACCTTTATGCGCTTCGCAAGACGTACGCCTCGATACGCTCGGCCGTGCCGGGCATCGTGTCGCCGACGCTCGTGGTGGGGCTCATCCGCGGCGGCATCAACACCAACGTCGTGCCCGACAGCGTGACGTTGCGCATCGACCGGCGGATCGTGCCCGAGGAGAATCCCGCGGACGTCGAGACCGCGCTCACTCGCCACATCGAGGACAGCGCGCGCAAGTGGCCGGGCATCGCGGTGCGAGTCAAGCGCATCCTGCTCGCGGTGCCGTTCGTGCCCATCGCGGGCCAGGAGAAGCTCGTGCTCGCGATCGCGCGCAACGGCGAGGCCATCGTCGGCGAGCCGCTGCGCGCGCACGGCGTGCCCATCTACACCGACGCGCGCCTGTATACGGCCGCCGGCGTGCCGGCCGTGCTCTACGGCGCCGGTCCGCGCACGCTCGTCGAGGCGAACGGCCACCGCGCCGACGAGAAGCTCGTCCTCGACGACCTCCACAAGGCGACGCACGTCGTCGCACTGGCGCTCGGCGATCTCCTGACCGCGCCGTGAGCGCGAGCGAGGCGGCGCGGCCGCCGGTCGACCACCTCTGGCGGCGCACGTGCTGGCTGGGGATGGCGACCATCGTGTCGTGGGGCACCCTCTTCTACACCATCGCGGTGCTGGGCGGCGCCATGCGCGAGGAGACGCGCGTGGGCGAGCTCTGGCTCTTCGGCAGCTTCACCGCGGGACTCTTCGTGTCGGGCATCGTCTCGCCCCTCGTCGGCCGCGAGATCGACGCCCGCGGCGGACGGCGCGTGCTCGTCGCCGGGTCGATCCTCGGCGCGATCGCCTGCGCCGTGCTGGCAACCGCGCGGGGTCCCGTCTCCGTCCTCGCGGGATGGCTGCTCGCGGGCATCGCCATGGCGGCGGGACTCTACGACCCGGTGTTCGCGACGCTGCACCAGATCGCGGGATCGTCGTACCGGCGTGCGGTCACGGCGGTGACGCTCTTCGGCGGCTTCGCGAGCACGGTGTTCTGGCCGCTGTCGCAATTCCTGCTCGACACCGTCGGATGGCGCGCGACCTTCGCCACGTACGCCGTGCTGCACCTCGTCATCGGATGGCCGATCCACTTCTTCGCGGTGCCTCGCTACCGCCCGCAAGCGACGGTCGTGCATACCGAAGGCGCGCATCACGCGGCGCGCGGCGGCCCGGTGTTCGCGTGGCTCGCGGTCGCGCTCTCGCTGTCCGCGTTCATGGGCTCGGCCATCGCGGCGCATCTCATCGGCCTGCTGACCTCGACCGGGCTCTCGTCGCGCGACGCGGTGCTCATCGGGTCGATGATCGGCCCCATGCAGGTCGCGGGACGCATCATGGAGTTCGCGTTCAACCGGCACGTGCGCGCGCTCGCGGTGGGCACGTTCGCGTTCGCGTTGATGGCGGTGGCGCTCGCGATCCTCACGCAGGTCCACGGCGTGTGGATCGTCGCGCTCGCGTTCGTCATCGCGTACGGCTGGGCCAACGGCATCATGACGATCGTGCGCGGCACCGTCCCCGCCGAGCTCTTCGGCCATCGCGACTACGGCGCGCTCCTCGGCCGTCTCGCGCTGCCGCAATTCGTGCTGAAGGCGATCGCGCCGTTCGCGCTCTCGCTCATCTTCCTCGTCGACCCGTCGCGCGACTACGCCGCCTACGCGCTCCTCGCGCTCGGCGTGGCGGCGCTCGTCACCTACCGGCTCGCGGTGGCGGCGGCGAAGCGCTGACGACGACCGGGCCGGCGTCGCGATGCCGTCGGCGCATTACCGCACCATCTTCTCGCGGACCTTCTTCAGCGTGTCGATGAACACGTTGAGATCCGTCTTGGTCAGGCCGCGCGGGTCGACCTCGAACGCGAGGAGGAGGCGCTTCTTGTCCTTCGAAAGGTACGACGTGAACGTGCCGCTCGCGCCCAGGTCCACCGTCTTGCCCTCGTCTTTGCTCATGTGCACTTCCGCCGTGCGTGAAACCGCGATGGTATCGCAGGCGTCGCCGCCGATTGTTACAGTCGACCGGCGGGGCGGCAGCAGCAACAAGGCCGCTAGCTAGCGGGCGACCTTCACGCCGTGGTCCTCCGACGGCGAGCGGCGGCGCACCTCGGCGTCGACCGCGACCTCCTGCGTGCGGCCGTCGGCGTAGCGGACGACGAGCGTGATCGCGACGCGATCGCCGCGCGCGAGCGCGCGCCGCAGGCCCGCGAGGGCGAGGCGCGTCCCGCCCGGCGCGAGCATGACGGTCACCCGCGCCGGCAGCGCGAGATCGAAAGGCGGCGCGGCGCGCGCGGGCTTGCCGGCGAGCGCAACGCTCGACGCCACGTCGGCGCGAACGTCGACGATGGCCGCGCTTTCCGAGCTCGTCACCTGCATGAACGCCTCGGTCGCGCCGCCCTTCGCGCCGGGCCGCACCCACGGCTCGTTCACGACGAGCACCGCCGCCGCCGCCGACGAAGCACCCGCGGCGAGGCACGCGGACAGAAGCAGGGCGCGGATCCTCATCCCGACTATCGTAGCGCGTGTCACGAGGGAATAGAGCGACGCGCGACGCTGTTGGCATCACGTCAATCGCGACTCGTCGAGCGAGGAAAGCCATGCTCTCGATCACCTTGCGCAGCGCGACGCTGCTCGTCCTCCTTGCGTTCGCGCCGGTATCGCATGCGGCGTTCCACCTGTTTCGCATCGAACAGATCTTCTCGAACGCGGACGGCACGGTGCAGTTCGTGGTGCTGAAGGAGTGCTGCAACACGAACGGCGAGAACCTGTGGGACGGCCAGCTCCTCCGGGCCACCGCCAACGGCCAGACCAAGACGTTCCAGTTCCCGACGAACCTTCCGGGCGGCGGCACCGCGAACAAGCGCGTCCTCGTCGCGAGCGAGGGCTTCGCCCAGCTCGGGCTCATCACGCCGGACTACGTCATCCCCAACGGCTTCATCCCCGTGGGCGGCGGCATGCTTTCCTACGCCGGCGTGAGCCAGGTGACGTTCGGGCCGTTGCCCACCGACGGCGTGACGTCCATCTCGGTGACGGGCGCCACGATGCCCAACCTCGCCACCAACTTCGCGGGGCAGACCGCCAGCGTGAAGCCGGGCGCCGCCTTGCCCACCGCGGCGGCGATCGAGTTCTACAACGCCTCGCTCGACCACTACTTCATCACCGATCGCCCCGACGAGGCGGCGGTCCTCGACGCAGGCGACAGGATCAAGGGCTGGACGCGCACGGGCCAGTCGTTCGCGGTGTACACGGCCGCGGGCGACCCGACGTCCCCCGTCTGCCGCTTCTACATCCCGCCCGAGAAGGGCGACTCGCACTTCTACGGCCGCGGGACGGCGGAGTGCAACGCGACGGCGCAGGCGAATCCGTCGTTCGTCAACGAGGACGCGCAGTTCTTCCACGTGGTGCTGCCCGCCGCCGGCGTGTGCCCAAGCGGCACGGTGGAGGTCTATCGGGTGTTCAGCAACCGCGCCGACGCCAATCACCGTTACATGATCGACCGCGCCCTGCGCGACGAGATGGTGAGCCAGAAGCACTGGCTGGCCGAGGGCGACGGCCCCGATCTCGTCGTGATGTGCGTGCCGCCGCTGCCGGCGGCAAGTGCGCCCGCGCCCGAGCCGACGGACCCGACGCCGATCAGCGGCTACGGGCCCTGATCGGGGCCGCCTCGCCGCCTCATCGCCGCCGCGGCCGGATACCTCGTCCCACGCGCGGGCGAGCAGGCCGCGAGGCACGCCGCCCGCTGCTCACTTGACGGGCTGCAGGCGCGTCTCGACGGCGGTCTTGCCCACGGCACGACCGATGGCCAAGCCCACCTCGGTCGAGTTGCGGTAGTGGATGCCGCCCCACACGCGCGCGTTGCCGACCTCGGTCATCGCGTCGGCGGCCGTGCTCCACGAGCGGGGCTTCGCACCCGCAGCGAAATCGGAGGGCCCGAAGACGATGGGCTTCTTCACCTCGCCGCCGGCGTCGGTCGCGAGCATCGTCACGATGGCGGCGGCCACCGTGCAGTGGGCGCACGGGTATTCCTGGTGCAGCGGCGTGTCGACCAGCGGCGTCCACGCGGCATCGCGCTCGGTGGCGGGGTTGTCGTCCTGGTCGCCGTTCCTGATCGCGGTGATCGGACGCCAGAAGTCGTAGGCGTACTTGGCGTCGAACACCGCGTACCCCGCGTCTGACAGCGCGATGTAGAAGAGCGCGAGGAGGCGCGCGCGGTCCGCGGTGCTGCCGGCGAACGGCAGGCTCGGCACGGAGTCGATGAATTGCTGCGGGCCGTTGGACGCCCAGAACAAGGCGGTGGCGGTCTCCTCGGGCGTGCGCGCCGTGCTGTTGCGCGCGCCCTTCGCCTTCACCTCGTTGTAGTCGCGCACCCAGGTCTCGCTGTCGAGCTTCGGCGGCGGCCCGGGCCGGAATTGCGAGGGCGACGCCAGCGCCCAGGGCGTCGCGTTCGCAGAGTCGAAGCCGATGGGCAGGGGCGTGGGGACGTACACGCCGGGGACCGCGCGCGGGCGGTAGGTGTTGGCGACGAGCTTGACCTCGGCCTTGCGTGCCTCGAGGGCCGCCTTGCCGACGGCCTCGCCGAACGCCCGTCCCGCGCGCACGGCTTCCGTGGCGGGGAGCGCGGCGCCAAGGGCGTCGCAGGCCGTGGTCACGGCGGCAGCCTGGGAGGCGAAGCCGCCCGCCAGCACCACGCAGCCGGCACCCAGCGCGGCCGCGTCGGCGTCGACGCCTGCCGGCGGCGCGGCCTGCGCCCGGTAGGCGCGGTAGCGCCCGTCGATCGCGTTGGCGGCGTCGAACATGGCGAGGCTCGCGAGCGTATAAACGTTGGCGGCCACCGCCGACGGCGGCCGCCGCGCGTGCCGTGCGCACGGCGGGGAGCGTGCACGTCCAGGACGACATCCGCGTGGCCGGGTAAGCCGCCACCGTGGCGGCGGGAGCGGCTGACGAGCAACCGGGCGATCCGCATGGACACTCCTTGCGGAGTGATCGGGAGGGCCACCGGTCGATGCCGGGCAAGCGCCGGTGGGTTGCGAGCATTGTCGCGTAGCGGCGCCGGCGAGCGTTAGCCGTTTCAGGCCGGGGTTTGCCGGTTTCACCCCGTCCCTCGCCGATTTCGTCGGCGCCGCCGTTGCTAAGCGGTTCCGCCGGCCCGCACAATGACCGCAGCACGCATCGGGAGAGCGCGGTGGACGAGACGGCAGTCAGAGGCGCGCGACGGCGCCGCGGCGCGAGGGGCGTGCTACGGCGGATGCGCGCGCGCTTTACCGCGCGGCGCGTCACGTTCGGCCTCGCCATATGCCTCCTCGTCAGCACGTCGGTGCTGTTCCAACCGCACTTCTATCGCCTGTTCGTCTTCCAGCAGGTCGCGCTGTCGTGGCTCGACTACCTGGGCGAGTGCCTCCTGATGGGCGTCCCCGTCATGCTGACGCTCACCTTCGCCGAGGCGCTCAGCGAAGGGCTGCCCCGGATCGTGGTCATCGCCGTGGCCTTCGTGGCGCTGGTGGCCGGCGCCGCCGTCGGGGCGTCGCTCCTCGTGCCGTACTACGACACGGACTGGGAAGGCCTGGGCGCCCCGCAGTTCGTGGGCGACATCGTCTACTGGACGCTCATCGGCGGGGGCGTGGCGGCCATCTACGGCTTCCAGCAGAGCGCGGCCTCCGCGGCCACGGCGCTGCACCGGGCGCAGATCGTCCAGGTGGGCCTCGCGAAGCAGATGATGGAGGCGAGGCTGCAGGTCATGCGCGCGCAGATCGAGCCGCACTTCCTCTTCAACACGCTCGCCAACGTGAAGCGCCTGTGCCAGACCGACGTCGCCGGCGGCGTGGCGATGCTCGACAACCTGATCCGCTACCTGCGCGCAGCGCTGCCGCGCATCCGCGAGGAGCAGAGCACGCTGGGACAGGAAGGCGAGCTCGTGCAGGCGTACCTCGCGGTCCTCAAGATCCGGATGGGCGCCCGCCTGCGCTTCGCGGTGGAGATCCCGCCCGCGCTCGCCTCGCATCCGTTTCCGCCGATGATCCTCCTGACGCTCGCCGAGAACGCGATCAAGCACGGCCTCACGCCGTCGTCCTCGGGCGGCATGATCACGGTCCGCGCCGAGGCCGTCGACTCGCGACTGCACATCCGCATGGCCGACAACGGCGTGGGCTTCGGCGCCGCCGCGACGGGCGGCACGGGGGTCGGGCTCGCGAACACGCGCGCCCGGCTCGCCGCCTTGCACGGGCCGAGCGCCGAGCTTTCGTTCCTCGCCAACGAGCCCACGGGAGTGGTCGCCATGATCGAAGTCCCGCTGCTTGCCACCCCCGCGTCGGCCGAGGCCTTCGCATGACCGCTCGACCCACCGCCATCGTCGCCGAGGACGAGCCGCTCCTTCGCGAGGAGATCGTCGAGTTCCTGCGCAAGCTGTGGCCCGAGCTCGACATCGTCGGCGAGACGGACGACGGCGTCGAGGCGCTGCGCCTCCTGAACGAGCGCAAGCCCACGGTCACGTTCCTCGACATCCAGATGCCCGGGATGACGGGCCTCGAGGTCGCGAAGCAAGCCGCCGGCCGCTCCCACTGCGCCTTCATCACAGCCTATGACCAGTACGCGATCGCGGCCTTCGACCAGGGCGCCGTCGACTACGTGATGAAGCCCGTCAGCGTGTCGCGGCTCGCCACCACGGTGCAGCGGCTCAAGGAGCGCATCGGCAGCGCGCCGGCGGACCTCTCGAACATGCTCGCCGACCTCGCGCGACAGAAGACCGAGTCGAAGACGTACCTGCGATGGGTCAACGCGTCGGTGGGAACCACGATCAA
>JBGAIS010000136.1:0-9961 GCA_044225355.1 Casimicrobiaceae bacterium
CCTCAGGAGATCGCGAAGGCCCAGGAGGTCGACGACGCGCTCGCGCTCGATGAAGCGCTCCTCCGGCGCGCGCAGGCGGTGCCCGTAGGTCAGGTTGCGCTCGACGTCGAGATGGGGAAAGAGCAGCGCGTCCTGGAAGACGTAGCCCACGCGACGTTTCTCGGGCGGCACGTCGATGCCTCCCGTGGAATCGAACAGGACGTGTCCGTTCACGCGTATCGTCCCGCGCGAGGGCGTGCCGATCCCGGCGATAGCGTTGACGACGCTCGACTTGCCCGCGCCCGAGCGCCCGAACAAGCCCACGATCGGCGCGTCCGCGGCGAACGCGACCTCGAGGCGGAACTCGCCCAGCCGCTCCTCGATGTCGACCTCGATCATCGCTCGCGCGCCCGAGCCGCTCGCCGCGTCAGCCACTCCGAGGCTGCGAGCGCCGCCACCGAGAGCACCACCGCGATGAGCGACAACCGAAGCGCCTGCGCGTCGCCGCCGGGCACCTGGGTGAAAGTATAGATCGCGAGCGGCAGCGTCTGCGTCTCGCCGGGAATGTTCGACACGAACGTGATGGTGGCCCCGAACTCGCCGAGCCCGCGCGCGAACGACAGCAGCGTGCCGGTGATGATGCCCGGCACGGCGAGCGGCAGAGTGATCGACGCGAATACCCACGCGCGCGACCCGCCGAGCGTGCGCGCGGCCGTCTCGAGCCGCCGGTCGATGGACTCGATGGACAGGCGCACCGCGCGCACCATCAGCGGAAAGCCCATCACCGCGGAGGCGAGCGCGGCGCCGGTCCAGCGGAAGGCGAGCACGATGCCGAACCACTCGTCGAGCACATGGCCCAATGGACCACGCTTGCCGAGCAGCACCAGGAGCGCGTAACCCACCACGACCGGCGGCAGCACGAGCGGCAGGTGCACGATCGCGTCGACCAGCGTCTTGCCGGGGAACGTGAAGCGGGCGAGCAGGTAGGCGACCGCGATCGCGATCGGCAGGCTCGCGACGACGCTGACGAGCGCGACGCGCAGGCTGAGCGCGAGGATCCCTATCTCGTCGGGGCTCAATCCCATCCGCGCATTATTGCGCGAGAACGAATCCGTATCGCTCCCAGGTTGCGCGGGCTCCCGGCGAGCGGAGGTGCTCGAGGAGCGGCTTCGCCGCCGGGGACTTCGACGACGCGAGCACCGCGGCCGGGTACACGATCGGCGGATAGGACGATGCGGGGAACGTATCCACGACGCGCACGCCCTTGTCGGCCTGCGCGTCGGTCGCGTACACGATCCCGAACGGCGCCTCGCCGCGCGAGACGAGCGCGAGCGCCGCGCGCACGTTGTCGGCGCGCGCGACCAGCTTCTCGACGCTTGCCCACACGCCGAGCTGCTCGAGCGCGCCCTTGCCGTACTTGCCGGCGGGCACGCTGTCCGGGTTGGCCATCGCGAGCTTCTCCTGCCCCAGCGCCGCGGCGAGCCCGAACCCTGGGCCGATCTTGAGCGCGGCCTTCGATTGCGCAGGCGCGATCAGGACGAGCGAGTTGCGCGGGAGGTTGATGCGCGTCCCCGGCATGACGAGGCCCTTCTTGTCGACGTAGTCCATCCAGTCGAGGTCGGCCGAGATGAAGACGTCGGCGGGGGCGCCGGACTCGATCTGCTTCGCGAGCGTGTTGCTGCCGCCGTACGACACGACGACCTTGTTGCCCGTGGCGGCCTCGAACTGCCTCGCCTGGTCGTCGAGGGCCTCCTTGAGGCTCGCCGCCGCGAACACCGTGACGTCCGCCGCGATCGCGGGCGCCGGCGCGACCGCCCCCCAGGCGGCGACCGCCACCGCGACCGCCATCGTCCACCTGCGCATTCCAAGCATCGAGTCTCCTTGCCGGCTCCGCGCGCCGGAGCGTCATATACGGACGAGTATAGCGCATGGAGCGCACGAGCGGGGGCCCGCGCGAGCGCCGGTGAGGGTTTCAGCCCACGACGGTGACGCCCTGCATCATGCCCATGTCCTCGTGGACGAGCATGTGGCAATGCATCACGTAGCGGCCCGTGTAATGAAGGAAGCGCGAGCGGAACGTGATCGACGTGTTGGCGCCGCCCGGCGTGGGCGGCGTCGGCTGCTCGTTGCTGAACGGCATCGGCAGCGTGTCCGCCCAGTAAGGCTCCGCGAGACGGACGCCGTTGACCGCCACCACGTACATCGGGTTGACGTGGATGTGAAACGGATGGCGGATGTTGTTCATGTTGACGATCGTCCACTCCTCCACCGCGTTCAGCGCGACCGTCTGCGTCAGCTTCTTCGACGACTGGAACGGGATGTACGTGGTCGGCAACGCGGGGTTCGTGGAGGGCGTCGTAGACGCGGCGCCCAGCGCGAACACCTTGCTCGCCACCTGCGTGTTTCCCTGCTGGTAGATCCAGTCCGGCAGCTCGCCTGCCGGCGGATTCACGAGAGGCGTCTGCGCCGCCCCGGTGAACGGATAGACGAGCGGCGGCGGCGCCGCCGGCGCCGGGTTGCTCGAGATCACGCGCATGACGATCGTCCGCTTGAGGCCGCCGTGCGCCGCGAGCTCCTCGTCGGTGATGGGCGCCAGGAAATCGGTGACGGGCAGCGGCTCCGGCGGAAGGCTCATGGGCTGCGGATCGTTGACCACGACGATCTCCGCCACCACGTCCTCGTTGAGCACGGCGCCGCCGGTGCTGCTCAAGTTGCGGCCCATCTCGATGGGCATCGTGCGGAGCTTGTACGTGCCCGGCGCGCCGGCCTTGATGAGCACGCTCGAGCGATTGCCCGCGCCAAGCACGAGCCCGTCCGGGTACGAAGGCTGCGGCGGCACGGGCGCGGGCGTAGGCAGCGGCGCGATCGGCTTCATGAAGCGCAGCGGGTTGCCGTCGTGGCCGTACTTGTAGATCGTGTGGCCGTCGAGGCTCAGGTTCAGCATGTTGAAGATCGACGCGTTGAGGATGCGCCAGTTCTCCACCGCGCCGCTCTTGATCACGATGCGCGGGACGCGCACGCCGTTGATGATGAAGGGCGGCTCGCCGCCTGCCGTCACCGCTGCGACCTGAGTGAAGCTCGACAGCTCGCCCGTGGTGTCGGTGATGGGCGCCTGGAACACGAACACGCGCTCCTGCGCCGCGGCGATCTGCGGCACCTGGTCGATCGGCCCCTCGATGACGAGCGCGCCGGCCATGCCGCTTCCCACGTGCATGGCGCTCGACCCGTGCAGATGCGGGTGGTACCAGTACATGCCCGCCGGGTGATCCTCGCGAATGCGATATTCGTACTGCCGCGTCTGTCCGGGCTGGATGCCCGCGTCGGGATCGTCCACGACGAAGTCGCCGTACAGCCCCTGCGGATCGCTGGGCGACGACGGCCTGAAGACGTCGGGATACACGTGCAGGCCGTGCGTGTGGAGGTTGGTGCTGTTCGGGTAACTCAAGTGCGGCGGCTGCGGGTATTCGTTCGGGGCAGGCGGCGGGAACGTCGGGTTCTGCGGCAGGTTGTTGAACACCTTGATGCGCAGCAGGTCACCGACGTTGAGGCGAAGCGTGGGCGCCGGGATGCTGCCGAACATGTTGCGCAGCTTGACGTTCTGGGGCGCGCCGTTGGGGCCGAGCGGCAGCGTCGTCGTGAGATACGACAGCACGAGCGTGACGTCGAGCACGCCGTTCTGCGATTGAATGGTGAGCGGCTCGACGAACGTCTCCTGCGGCGGCATGTACGACGAATCGCCGCCACCGCATGCGCTCAGGATCGGCGGCACGACCGCGCCCGCCGTGATGCTGACGCCGAGCTGCAGGAAGTTGCGTCGGCTCACCTGCTTCTGCGAAATCCCGGACATGACGACGCCTCCTACGCGATGAGAAGTTGATGGGGACGCGCCTGCTCGAGGTTCGCGTCGCCGAGCTGCCCTGCGGCGTTCGAGCCCCATCCGAAAAGACCGCCGCGCGCGAGCGCGACGGCGTGCGCCTGTCCCGCGGCGATCGCGATGACGCCCGCCAGCGCTTCGATCGTCGCGGGCACGCTGCGATCCTCTCGGTCGTCGAGCCCGAGCTGTCCCTGCCGGTTCCAGCCCCAGGCGTACACGCGCCCGCTGTTGCCGAGGGCGAGCGAGTAGTACATCCCGGCGGCGACGGCCTTCGCGCGCTCGGGGAGCTCCACCGCGTGGGGGGTTGTCGATTAGGCGGGCGCGCGACGTCCGAGCTGCCCATGGTTGTTGCTGCCCCACGCGAGCACGCCTCCGCTCGCCGTGAGGGCCAGCGCGTGGCTAGCGCCCGCCGCCAGAGCATCGATGCGCGCGGGCATCGCTATGGCCTCCGGCGTGCTCACGGTGCGAAGGTGCCCGAGGCCCAGTTGCCCCGCGGCGTTGCCGCCCCATCCGTGCACGGCGCCGTCTTGCGTGAGCGCGAGCATGTAGCCGCGGCCCACCGCGACCGCGCGCGCCGCGGGCATGCGGACACGCGCCGGCGGCGACTCGAAGCCGCCGCCGGTGCGACCGAGCGCGCCGTCGACGTCGAGCCCCCAGGTGAAGAGCGCGCCCCTCGCGTCGATGGCCGCGCACTGGAACTCGCCCGCCGCGACCTCGCGCACATCGCGCAACGATCCGACGAGCATCGGCGTGGCCGGCGCGACTGCTCCGGCGCTGCCGTCGATGCCCGTGCCGTTCGCGCCCCACGCGGCCACCTCGCGGCGCATCGTGACGCCGAGGCTCACGCCGTCGCCTGCAGCGATCGCGCGAACGGGCTCGCGCAGCATCACCTCGACCGCGCGAACCGGCGCGGGCGTGGTGCAGTACTCGGGCTCGCCGGACGGCACGCGCCCGCTGCCGTCGCTTCCCCATCCGATGACGGCCCCGCTCGCGAGGAGCGCGAGCGTCTGGTCGCGGCCGCAACGCACGGCGGCGACATCGTAGCGGGCATGCGTCGTATTCATGGTGTCCATGGTCCCTGTCTCCTACTCCGCAGCTTTCAACTTGTTGACGAGCTCTATGTAAGCTTTCATCGAATCCTCCCGCGACGTTCCCTTTCGGCCTTGCCACGCGTCGTACTTCGCGCGGTTCACCATGTCGAGCGCGCCCGGGCGCTCGCCGGCGACGTCGCCCACGGTCGCCTGCTTGTAGAGCGAGTACAGCGCGAGGAGCGTGTCGTTGTCCGGCGCCTTGCGCAGCGTCTTCGAAGCGACGGTGGCGGCATCGAAGTCGGCGTCGAGCGACGCCGCGCCGGGTGCCTCGGGCTCCGGATCGCCGAAGAACGCGTTCTCGCGATCGACGTCGTCCGCGAACCACCGCGCCTCGAGGAGCTTGCCGCCGTGGAACGCGAACAGGAGCGCGCCCTGCGACTCGAGCTCCTCGCCGTCGCGCGACGCCGCGAGCGTCGCCGGCACTAGCGCCACGCCGCGATTCCATGCCGGCGTGCCGAACGCGGTGAAGCGCGGCGCATGGCCCTGCGTGATCCTGCTCGCGAACGACGCGAAGGTCTTGCCCGTGTGCGCGCCGGACATGCGGTTGACGCCGGGCTGCACCCACGCGAGGTCCGGGATGGCCAGGTCGCGCAGGCCGGCCAGGTCGCCGGACGCGAGCTTGTCGAGCGCCGCGGACACCGCGGTGTGCAGGGCATCGGCGGTCATGCGCGGCTCGTTGGCGAGCGCGGACGTCGCCCCGGGCAGCGCGGCGCCGAAGAACTCGAGCACGTTCTTGGCGACGATCTCGCGATCGTTGTCCACGCACACCATGTGGTAGCTGTCCTCGAGCACCACCATGCGCGCGCGTCCGCCGCCGATCTGCTCGACCAGGAAATTCGCGGAGCGCAAGCTCGTGAGCTCGTCCTCGCGCGCGTGCACGACGAGCGTCGGGCAGCGGATGTTCTTCGCGCTCTTCATGAGGAGCGCGCGCAGGCGGTCGACCTGGCGCACGCACTCGAGCGGGACCCACTTGTAGTGGAAGTTCTCGCCGCGCTCGAACTTCGCCTTCACGATCGCGCGGAGCTGCTCGTTCTTGATCCCGAACGGATCCTCCTCCTCGATCTTCATGGTGCGCCCCACGCCCGGCACCATGTACAGGAGCGGTCGCAGGCCGCGGTACCAGGGTGTGGCCCAGCCGTCGATGTACACCGGCGGCGCCAGGATGACGAGGTTGCCCTTCGCGTGCTTCTCGCGCTCGGCGAGCACCGCCGCGAGGAGCGATCCCATGCACATGCCCATGAGGTGAAGGCGCGGATGCTGGT
The DNA here is from genome assembly GCA_044225355.1 of Casimicrobiaceae bacterium. GTDB lineage: Bacteria > Pseudomonadota > Gammaproteobacteria > Burkholderiales > Casimicrobiaceae > VBCG01. Next base: position 6,207 of record JBGAIS010000136.1, read on the forward strand.
CCTTCACCTCGCGGTACTTCGCCACCACGGCGTCGACCCAGTCCTCCGCGGTGATGCCGTCGAGGTCTTCGGGCTTGGTGCCGTGGCCCGGCAACGTGAGCGAGTGCGTGACGAAGCCCGCGTTCTTCAAGCGCTTGTGCATCGAGCCCAGGTCGTACTGCGTGCCGCCCAGGCCGTGTATGAGGAACACGCCGTCGGGCGTCATGGCCTGCGCGGCCGCGGGAGCTTCCACCGGACGCTCGGGCGCGACGACGTCGCTCATGCCGGCGTCCCTTCGGCGACGGGAGCGGCGATGCGCACGATGCCCACGACGCGATGGAGCTGGCCGTCGTGGTCGCGGATCGCGCGGGCTTCATCCGACGCGACGAGGCTGCGTCCGGACGGCGTGACGACCGCGTACGTCATGCCGTCGGCCTCGCCCTGCCCTCGCACGCGCTCGTCGAATGCGGTGGCGACGCGCTCGCGATCGTCGGCCGGTACGAGCGCGAGCCAGTCGGCCAGCGTGGCCAGGTTTTGCGGGGGCACGTTGAGGAGCGCGGTGGAATCGCCGGTCAGCACGATGCGGTTGGTGACGGGGTCCCACTCGTAGGCGAGCAGCCGATGCGCGCCGATGGCGGCGTTGAAGCGCGTCTGCCACTCGCGCGCCTCGCGCATCGCGCCGCGCTGCCCGGCCGCGAGCACCGCGATGAGGAGCCCCGTGAGCGCGATGGCGAGCACGTAAGCCTGCACCGCGACCTCGGCCTCGTTGGGGACGCCCGCCGTGACGGCGAAGGGGCCCTCGTTCTGCGCCGTGTTGACGATCGCGATGAGCGCGCCGATGAACGCGGCGAGCGTCGCGCCGCGCGTACCCCACACCATCGCGACGAGCGCCATGAAGAGGATGGGCGCATACGTGAGGCCCTCGCCGAGCGAGCCGAATCGCTGCTCGACGTTGGTGTCGAACAGGATCTCCATCGTGCCGAGGAACAGCGCGCAGGCCACCGCGCCGCCCGAGAACGCGGGCATGGTCATGCCGCCCGATCGACGCGGCCGGAAGCGCGCCCACGCGATGATCACGGGGGCGACGAGCAGCGTGCCGCAGAAGCCCGAGACGATCCACAGGCGAAGCGTGCTGCCGGCCTGGTTGCCGCCGGTGCCGATGTGCCAGAGCGTCGCGATGAGCCCGCCGATCACGGAGAGCGGCAGCGCGCCCGCGAAGATCAGCACGGCGAGCTCGCGAGGCCGCGCGAGCATCATCGGCAGGGGCGTGAGGCGCGACACGAGCAGCGCCGCGCCGCCCGTGCTCACGACCTCGATGACGCCGTAGCCGAGCGACTCGAGCGGCGACACCCCAATGTAGAACGCGAACGCGGTCGCGCCCGCGAACCCACCCGCGAGCACCGCGCTCCACGCGTCGCGGCGCATCGCGAGGAGCGGCCCCAGCACCACGCCGTTGGACAGCCACACGGTCCACGCGTCGGCGGGCGAATACGCGACGAGCTTCGAGACGACGCCCAGCGCGAAGTACGCGACTGCGACGAGCACCAAGACGACGATCTTCTGCACTGCACCCCCCTTAAATCCGCGTGGCCGCCTCGCGCGTCGCGCGCAGCCGCTCGAGGAACGCACGATGCGTGAGCACCCATGCGACCGCGGGAACGACGGCCGGCAGGATCAGCGAGCCGAACTGATAGGCAAACGCAATCATATCCCGTGCCAGCGGGCCGAAGCCCGCCTGTGACGCGACGAGCGGAGGCGCCGTGATGGCGACGTTCTTGAGGAAGTCCGCCAGCACGCCCCACGCGACGAACGGCATCATGGCGAGGTAGCCGCCGGCGAGCGGCCGCCACCAGCGCGGCTGGCGGGCGGCCAGCGTGAGCGCCGCGAAGAGCGGCAGCCCGAACGCGTACAGGAGCATGTTGACGTCCACCGTCAGCGTGCCCCCGCCGCGCGCCTCGCCCGGCCGCAGGCTCGTCACGAACGACAGCGTGCCGCCGTGCGCCTCGACGGCCTCGACGAGGTCACGCAGCGACAGCACCGCGACCCCGCGCACGATCCACTCCGCGGGCAGGAGAACGACCGGCGCCAGCACGTACCAGACAGCGAACGTGGCGGGCATCCACGCAAGCGTGCGAACGACGAAGCGAAGGACCGGGCTCGTCATCCTGCGGCGAGCGCCGGGGGCGCGGCCGGCCTCGCGGGAATGCGCCTCACCCAGATGAGCCACACGACCAGCACGTCGAGCATGATGAGCGCCTGCCACACGTAAAGATGCGCCCATTCGAACACCGTGTAGCTCCACTGCCCGATGTAGAAGAGGCTGATCACGCGGACGATGTTGAGGAGCTGCACGGCGACGACGCCGATCACGAGGCCCACGACCTTGTGCCGCCACGGCGCGGGGAACGCGAGGATCGCCGCGCACAGCACGATGGTGGCCTCGACACCGTTGCAGCCCGCCTCGATCGAGACCGCGAAGCCGTTGGTGAGGCTGCGGATCACCTTGCCGCTCGCGACGACGTTGCCGTCGAAGAGCGTCACGATCCACGTCGAGATCGACGCGAGCGCGTTGGTCCACGGAACGGTGACGTACGCCTGTCCCCACGGCGTCAGCTCCGCGGCGAACAGGACGGCGAGCAGGATCACGAAGCCTGTGAAGAAGCGGGCCATGACGCCATCTTACGGCCGCGGCGCAGGCGGGCGCGCCGCGCGCTCGTAGAGCACGAGCACGCGCGTCATCGCGGCCTTGCGGCGCGCCGCGTCCGGCGAGTCGACCTCCGCGATCGCTGCCTCGCGCTCGCGCAGCTCCGCCGCCGACATCCGGGCGTACTCGCAGCGCACGAGGCGGAATCGCTCGTCGGCCAAGAACGCGCGCGCATCGTCCGGCGTCTTGGGGCTGTCGAGCTTCGCGACGACGACGCGCAGGAGCGCCGAGTTGTCGCATTGCCGGATCCGCGCGGCACCTGGCGGTGAAAAAGGCGGCGCTCCGGGGGCGTCGGCGCTCGCCGCCTTGCCGGGCTCGGGCGCGTTGGTCTTGACCTGCGGTACACCCGACTTCGAGATGGGGACCCCCTCGCCGCTGCACGCGAGGCTCGAGTACGTGACGCGGCCGTCCGCGTCCTTGCATTTGTAGATCGTCTGCGCATGCGCCGTGACGGCGACCAGCGCGAGGACGGCGGCCAGCGCGGCCTTACGCACGTGCGAGCGGCGGATTGCGCGCGAAGTAGCGCGTCACGCCCTCGTGGATCGAGTCCGCGAATTTCTTCTGGTGGCGGTCGCTGCGCAGGAGCAGCTCCTCGTCGGGATTGCTGATGAACGCGGTCTCGACGAGGATCGACGGGATGTCGGGCGCCTTCAGCACCGCGAACCCCGCCTGCTCGACCGCGTTCTTGTGAAGCGCATTGAGGGTCCCGAGGCCGTCCAGCACGTGACGGCCCACCTTCAGGCTGTCGCTGATCTGCGCCGTCTGGGAGAGATCGAGGAGCGTGCGCGCGAGGACGGGATCGCGGCGATCGAGGTCGACGCCGCCGATGAGGTCCGCCTGGTTCTCGCGCTGCGCGAGCCACTTCGCGGCGGCGCTCGTGGCGCCCCGCTCCGACAGCGCGAACACGGACGAGCCGCGCGCGCTCGGCTCGCGAAACGCGTCGGCGTGGATCGAGATGAAGAGATCGGCCTGCACCCGACGCGCCTTCTGCACGCGCACGTGCAGCGGCACGAAATACACGCCGTCGCGCGTGAGCATCGCGCGCATGTTGCGCTCGGCGTCGATGCGCGAC
>JBGAIS010000137.1:0-9942 GCA_044225355.1 Casimicrobiaceae bacterium
CTCGACGGTGCCGAGGTAGGCATACGCGAACAGCGCGCCGGCGACGCCGCAGTAGAACGAGCTCACGGCGAACGCGAGCAGCTTCGTGCGCATCTGCGGGATGCCGATCACCTCCGCCGCGACGTCCATGTCGCGGATGGCCATCCACTTGCGGCCGAGGTTGCCGCGCGTCATGTTCTTGGCGGCGAGCGCCATCAGCGCGACGATCGACAGCACGAGCAGGTACTTGGCCTGCGGCGAGTCGAAGTGGTAGCCCAGGATCACGATCGGCTGCGCCGTGATCACGCCGGACGCGTTGTAGTTCGTGACCCACGGCACCTTGGTCAGGAACCAGATGATGAAGAACTGCGCCGCCAGCGTCGCGACGGCGAGGTAGAAGCCGCGGATGCGCAGGCTCGGCAGCCCGAACACGATGCCCACGGCCGCGGCGACGAGCCCGCCGGCGACGAACGCGACGAGCATCGGGATGCCCGGGATGCGCGCGATGAAGTTGAACGACGCGAACGCACCGACCGCCATGAAGGCCGCGGAGCCCAGCGACAGTTGGCCTGCATAGCCGGTCAGGATGTTGAGCCCGATCGCGGCGAGCGACAGGATCAGGAACGGGATCAGGATCGCCGAGAAGAAGTAAGGCGTCGCCATCAGCGGCACGCCGACGAACGCAACGGCGAGGATCAGCGCAATGCCGATCCGGTCCTGGCGGATCGGGAAGATCGCCGAATCGGCGAGGTAGCTCGTCTTGAACTGGCCGGCTTCGCGGTAGAGCATTGGCTTTCCTAGACCCGGCGGATGATCTTCTCGCCGAACAGGCCTTCCGGCCGGAACAGCAGCACGACGAGCGCGAGGACGTACGGGAACCAGCCTTCGATGCCGCCGCCGACGTAGGGCCCGATGTACACCTCGGCGAGCTTCTCGGATGCGCCGACGATGAGGCCGCCGACGATGGCGCCGGGGATCGACTCGAAGCCGCCCAGGATCAGCACCGGAAGCGCCTTCAGCGCCACGAACGTCAGCGCGTACTGGACGCCGTTGCGCGCACCCCACATGAGCCCCGCGACGAGCGCGACCGCGCCCGCGACGCCCCACACGATCGCCCAGATGTGCTGCAGCGGAATGCCCACCGCCAGCGCCGCCTGGTGGTCGTCCGCGACCGCGCGCAGTGCGCGGCCGATGCGCGTGCGGTTGAAGAACAGCGCGAGCACCGTCACCAGCACCGCCGCGACGCCCGCGGCCGCGAGGTCGAAGCGCGACACGTTGATGTTGGCGCTGTCCATGAGCCAGGCGATGGGCTCGTCCTGGATGCCGAGGTCGAGGCCCCGGACATTGGCGCCCCACATGAGCTGCGCCGCGCCTTCGATGAAGAACGTGAGCCCGATCGTGGCCATCAGGAGCGCGATCTGCGGCTGGTTCACGAGCGGCCGGAGCACGAAGCGCTCGGTGAGGAGGCCGACGATCACCATCACGACGAGCGTGGCCGGGATCGCCATCCACCACGTGAGCCCCGACTCGAGGAGGCCCACGTAGGTGAGCGCGGCGAAGAACACCATCGCGCCCTGCGCGAAGTTGAACACGCCGGACGCCTTGTAGATGAGCACGAAGCCGAGCGCGACGAGCGAGTACATGACGCCCGAGAGGAGCCCCGCGATCAGGACTTCGATGAAGGTCGAGAAGTCGCCCATGTCGTTCCCGTCAGTGCGCCACGCCCAGGTACGCATCCACGACCGCCTTGCTCGCGCGGACCTCGTCGGGCGGCCCGTCGCCGATCTTCTTGCCGTAGTCGAGCACCACGACGCGGTCGGAGATGTCCATCACGACGCCCATGTCGTGCTCGATGAGGACGATGGTGGTGCCGTATTGCTCGTTGACGTCGAGCACGAAGCGGCACATGTCCTGCTTCTCCTCGACGTTCATGCCGGCCATGGGCTCGTCGAGCAGGAGGAGCGACGGCTCGGCGGCGAGCGCGCGCGCCAGCTCGACGCGCTTCTGCAGGCCGTAAGGCAGGCGCCCGACGGGCGTCCTGCGGATATGCTGGATCTCGAGGAAGTCGATCACCTCCTCGACCTTGCGCCGGTTCTCGAGCTCCTCGCGCTTCGCGGGACCGAGCCACACGGCCTGCGCGAGCAGCCCCGCCTTCATGCGCAGGTTGCGCCCCGTCATGATGTTATCGAGGACCGACATGCCGCGGAACAGCGCGATGTTCTGGAACGTGCGCGCGATGCCCTGCGCGGCGGCGTCGTGCGAGTTCATGTCGCGGCGCACCTGGCCGCGGAAGGTGATGGTGCCCTGCTGCGGGCGATAGACGCCGTTGATGACGTTGAGCATCGAGCTCTTGCCGGCGCCGTTGGGCCCGATGATCGCGCGGATCTCGTGCTCCCGCACGTCGAAGCTGATGTCGGTCAACGCCTTCACGCCGCCGAACGACAGCGAGATGTTGTCGAGCGACAGCACGACGTCGCCGATCGAGCGCGCGCCGCCGGCCATCGCCTTACGCCGCCTCCGCGCGCACCGGCGCGTACGTATTCGCGTCGGCGATCGCGAGATCGGCGGCGACCATGTTCGTGCGGCCGTCCTCGAGGCGCACCAGCGTCTCGATGTGCTGGCGCGCGCGCCCGCCGTACAGCGCGTCGATGAGCACGGCGTATTTCTCCGCGACGAAGCCGCGCCGCACCTTGCGGGTGCGCGTGAGCTCGTCGTCGTCGGGATCGAGCTCCTTGTGCAGGATAAGGAATCGATGCACCTGCGAGTGCGCGAGCTCGCCCTCGCGCGCGAGCTCCGCGTTGACCTGCTCGACGCATTCGCGGATGAGCTCGTACACCTCGGGCTTCTGCGCGAGGTCGGTGTAGCCCGAGTACGCGAGTCCGCGGCGCTCGGCCCAGTTGCCGACCGAGCCGACGTCGATGTTGATGAAGGCGCACACGCGGTCGCGGCCGTCGCCGAACGTGACCGCCTCCTTCACGTGCGGCGAGAACTTGAGCTTGTTCTCGATGTAGTTCGGCGCGAACATGGCGCCGCTCCACAGCTTGCCGACGTCCTTCGCGCGGTCGATGATCTTGAGCTGCCCCGCGTCGAAGAAGCCGGCATCGCCCGTATGGAACCAGCCCTCGGCGTCGATCGACTCGGCGGTGGCGTCGGGCCGCTTGTAATACTCGGTGAGGAGCATCGGGCCGCGCACGAGGACCTCGCCGTCCCCCGCGATCTTCACCTCGACGTTGGGCGCCGGGAGGCCGACGGCGTCGAGCTTCACGTCGCCGTCCGGCTGCAGGCACACGTACGCGCACGTCTCCGTCGAGCCGTAGAGCTGCTTCAGATTCACGCCGATCGAGCGATAGAAACGGAAGAGGTCGGGGCCGATCGCCGCGCCCGCGGTGTACGCGACGCGGATGCGGCTCATGCCGAGCACGTTGCGAAGCGGCCCGTAGATCAGGAGGTTGCCGAGGCGGTAGTGCAGGCGGCGCGCGAGCGACACCGGCCGGCCGTCGAGGATATCCGCGCCGAAGCGGCGCGCGACGTCCATGAAGTGGTGGAACAGGGCGCGCTTGACGGCGCTCGCGTCCTCCATGCGGATCATCACCTGCGTGAGCAGGTTCTCGAACACGCGGGGCGGCGCGAAGTAATACGTGGGGCCGATCTCGCGCAGGTCGTTCATCACGGTATCGCCCGACTCGGGGCAATTGATGGTGAAGCCCGCCACCACCCACTGCGCGAGCGAGAAGAGGTGGTCGCCCACCCACGCCATGGGCAGGTAGGAGAGGATGCTGTCGGCCGCGGTGAGATGGTCGAACTCGCACCCGCCGCGCGCCGCGGCGATGAACGCGCCGTGGCTCTGGCGAACGCCCTTCGGCCGGCCGGTGGTGCCCGAGGTGTAGAGCATCACCGAGACGTCGGTCGACGCGCCCTTCGCCACCTCCTCCTCGTACCACCCCGGGTGCGCGCGGTCGAACTCGCGCCCCATCTCCTGCAGGCGATCGAAGGACGTGATGCCCTCGTAGTTGCGAAGGCCGCGCGGATCGTCGTAGTAGACGTGGGCGAGCGAGGACACCGTCGAGCGCGCCTCGAGGAGCTTGTCCACCTGCTCCTGGTCCTCGACGATGGCGAACGCGATCTCCGCGTCGTTCAGGACGTACACGAAGTCGGCGGCGGGGGCGTCCTGGTACATCGGCACGGGAATGCCGCCCACCGCCTGCGCGGCGAGCATCGACCAGTACAGGCGGGGACGGTTGTCGCCGATGATAGCGAGGTGCATGCCGCGGCGAAAGCCCTGCGCCGCGAGCCCGCACGCGAGCGCGCGCACCTCGTCGGCCACCTGCCGCCAGGTCCACGACTGCCAGATGCCCAGGTCCTTCTCGCGCGTGGCCGGGTGGTCCGGCCGCACCCTGGCGTGCTGCGCGAGAAGGCGCGGAAACGTGTCCGGCAACTCCTCCATGAAGCTCCTCCACCTCTTCCTTCGATCGCCCCGCCGCGCTCGACGGCGCGTTCGGGTGCGGACCGGCCATCTTAGCCGGTTAGCCCACTGCGTAGAATGGATGATGCAAGCGCAATGTAGGGGGAATCGGGGCCCGAGGTTGTCGTCCCGCGGACAATCCGCCCCCTTTCGGAACCGCCGATGACCACGCTCGCCGACCTCCTCCGCGCCTCGCCCTGGGCGCGCGCCCTGCCTCCCGACGATCTCGCGCGGGTCGAGGCGGAGACCGTCACGCGCGTCTGCGCGGTAGGCGCGCTCGTGTGCCGCAAGGGCGAGCCGGTCGAGGCGTGGATCGGCGTGGTCGAGGGCCTCGTGAAGATGGCCAACGTGTCGCCGGACGGCAAGCCCATGAGCTTCGTCGGCGTGGGCGCGGGCGGGTGGTTCGGCGAAGGATCGCTCCTCAAGGACGAGCCGCGCCGGTACGACATCGTGGCGCTGCGCGAGAGCACCGTCGCGTACATGCCGAAGGCCACCTTCATGTGGCTCCTCGACACCAGCATGCCCTTCAACCGATACCTCCTGACCCAGCTCAACGAGCGGCTGGGACAGTTCATCGGCATGGTCGAGCACGGTCGCCTGCTGGGGCCCGACGCGCGGCTCGCCCGCTGCCTCGCGTCGATGTTCAATCCGCACCTGTATCCGGGCGTCGGCCCGGCGCTGCCCATCTCGCAGGAGGAGATCGCCCAGCTCGCGGGCCTCTCGCGCCAGCGCGCGAACCAGGCCCTGCGCCGCCTCGAGCAGGCGGGGCTCCTCCGGATCGACTACGGCGGCATTACGGTGAGGGACCTGGGCGGGCTGCGGGAGTACGAGGACGAGGACCGGCGCTGAAAAGGTCGCGCGCCGGCCCGCGCCGGATCAGTACGATCAGTACGTATAAAACCCGCGCCCGACCTTCCGGCCGATCCGCCCCGCCGCGACCATCTCCTTCAGGAGCGGCGCGGGCCGGTACTTGGGATCGCCGATGTCCGTGTAGAGCACGTTCATCACGGCCAGCAGGATGTCGAGGCCGACCATGTCGCACAGGGCGAGCGGGCCGATGGGATGGCCGCAGCCCAGCTTCATGCCCTCGTCGATGGCCTCGGCCGTGGCGACCCCTTCCGACAGCGCGAACACGGCCTCGTTGAGCATCGGGCACAGGATGCGGTTGACGGCGAACCCCGGGCTGCTCCGCACCTGGATGGGCGTCTTGCCGATGCGCTTCGCGAACGCCGTCGCGGCGTCGCGCGTAGCGTCCGCGGTCTGCACGCCGCTTACGATCTCGACCAGCGCCATCATGGGCACCGGGTTGAAGAAGTGGATGCCGACGAAGGACTCGGGGCGCGACGTGGCGGCGGCCATCGAGGTGATCGAGATCGACGACGTGTTGGACGCGAGGATCGCGGTGGGCGCGAGCCGCTTGTCGAGCTCGCGCAGGATGCGAAGCTTGAGCTCGACGTTCTCAGGGGCCGCCTCGATGACGAGGTCGCAGCTCGCGAGGTCGTCGTAGCTCGTCGTGCCGAGCAGGCGGCCGGTCGCCTGCGCCTTGGCTTCGGGCGTGAGCTTCTCCTTCTTGATGAGCCGGTCGAGGCTCGTCTCGATGGTGGCCAGGCCGCGCGCGACGGCGCGGTCGTCGACGTCGAGCATCACGGCCGCGACACCCGCGACGGCGCAGGCCTGCGCGATGCCGTTGCCCATCGTTCCTGCGCCGACGACGCCGACGCGTTGCACTTCGCTCATGAGGTTCGGCGCTCCAGGGGAAGGGAAGACGTGAGGGCCGCGGCCGGCGCCGGCCGCACCTTGCGGCGGGGCGGGTTCGAGCGCAGGCCAGCCAGGAACATGTCGACGAGCGACGGCGCCGCGTGCTCGAGGTCGTACGCGCCGGGGTCCAGCACCCACTCGTGCATGATGCCCACGATGAGGGCGTGCAGCCCCTGCGTCGCGAGCGCCGAGTCGACATCCGCCGGAAGCTGCCCCACGGCCGCCGCCCGCTGGACGATGTCCTCGATCTGCGCGAGGCAGGCGCAGCGCTCCTGCTGGTGCGCGGTGGCGAGGCCCGCGAGCTCGTCGACGAGCTCGCTCTTGTGGAAGACGATCTCGAACACGTTCTGCGCGCGAGGGTCCGTGGCGAGGCTTTGCAGCGCGGCGATGGACAGCATGCGCAGCGTGCCCATCGGGTCGACCTGCGCGCTCGCGACGGAGTGGTCGAACTGGGACTCGAGCGGCAGCGTGGCGCGGTCGCACATGGCACGGAACAGGTCCGCCTTGTCCTTGAAATGCCAGTAGACCGCGCCCCGGGTCATGCCCGCGGCGGTCGCGACCTCGGCGAGGGACGTGCGCGTGACGCCCTGTGCCCGGAACAGGTCCTGGGCGGCGTCGAGCAGGCGCTCGCGGGTGGCTTTGGCTTCTTCCTTCGTGCGGCGTGCCATGGGTGCTCGTCGGGTAAGCCTCGGGGCACCGCGTCGCGCCGCCCGGGGCAATGTCCCTGTTGGGGACGTTACTTTACAAACATTCGTGAATGTATGTAATCTACTCGCCTTTGGCAAGTTGCAGTGCAACAAAAATTCGGGGCGGGACGCCCCGGCCCCTATGGAGCCATCCATGCCGTTCACGCCTTCCCGCGTCCGCGCGGTCCCGCCTCTTCTCCTTATCGGCCTTCTCGCGGCCTGCGGCAACTCCCAACAGCAGGGGGGGTTCCACGGGTTCCCGCCGGCCGAGGTGACGACGATCAAGCTCGAGCCCAAGACACTGCCGGCCACGTACGAGTACGTCGGCCAGACCACCGGCTCCAAGGAAGTCGAGGTGCGCGCCCGCGTCACGGGGATCCTCGAGAAGAAGCTTTTCCAGGAGGGCGCGCCCGTACGGGCCGGCCAGACGCTCTTCGTGATCGACCCGCGGCAACTCGAAGCGCAGACTGCCGCGCTCGAGGCCGAGGTCGTCCGCAGTGAAGCCCAGCGGGCGCAGGCCGACCGCGAGCTCTCGCGGTTGAAGCCGCTCGCCGAGAAGCGCGCGGTGGGCCAGAAGGAGGCCGACGACGCCGCGTCCGGCGTCGAGCTCGCCAACGCGGCCGTCAAGGCAGCGCAGGCGCGGCTCGCGGAGATGAAGCTCAACCTGGGCTACACGAACGTGACCGCGCCCATCGCCGGGCTGTCGAGCCGCGCACCCAAGTCCGAAGGCAGCCTCGTCACGGCCAACGAGACGCTCCTCACCACCATCTCGCAGGTGGACCCGATGTGGATTCCGTTCTCGATCGCCGAGAACGAGCAGCTGCAGCTCAACCGCGCGGTGAAGGAAGGGCGCCTCACGCTGCCCAAGGACAACGCCTTCGACGTCCAGGTGGTGCTCGCGGACGGCTCCACGCTCGAGCGCAAGGGCCGCATCAACTTCGCGGACACGCGCATCAACCCGTCGACCGGCACTTTCGAGATGCGCGCCGAGGTGACCAACGCCGATCGCCTCCTGAAGCCCGGACAGTTCGTGCGCGTGAAGCTCCACGGCGCCGTGCGCAACAACGCGCTCGCGGTGCCGCAGGTCGCGGTGCTCGACGGCACGCAGGGCAAGTACGTCTACGTGCTCGGCAAGGACAAGGACGGCAAGGACATCGCGGCCGTGCGCCCGGTGACGCTGGGCGCGTGGGCCACCGACGGCACCGCCAACCTGTGGATCGTCGAGTCGGGGCTCGCTGTGGGCGACATCGTCATCGTCGACGGCGTCTCCAAGCTTCGTCCCGGCGCGCCGGTGAAGCTCGGCAGTTCCCCAGCGGCACCGCCCGCGGGCGCCCCGGGCGCCCCCGCTGCGCCGGCCAAGGACGCGCCCGCCGCGCCGAAGGCGTAACGACATGCTGAGCCGCTTCTTCATCGACCGGCCGATCTTCGCGGCCGTCATCAGCATGTTCCTCGTGCTCGCGGGATTGGCCGCGATGCGCGCGTTGCCCATCGCGCAGTACCCGGAGATCGCGCCGCCGGTCGTCACCGTACAGGCCGTGTACCCCGGCGCCTCGGCGCAGGTGGTCGAGCAGACCGTGGCCGCGCCGCTCGAGAACGCCATCAACGGCATCCCGGGCATGATGTACATGAGCTCCAACTCCGCCTCCAACGGGGTGGTGCAGATCCAGGTGACGTTCGAGATCGGCACCGACGTGGACATCGCCGCGGTGAACGTGAACAACCGCGTGAAGCAGGTCGAGCCGCGACTGCCCGAGGAGGTGCGCCGGCAGGGCGTCACCGTCGAGCGCGGCAGCTCGTCGTTCCTTCAGGTGGTCGCGTTCTACTCGCCCGACGACCGCTACTCGGACCTCTTCACGTCCAACTACGTCACGCTGAACGTCCTCGACGAGATCAAGCGCCTGCCCGGCACGACCAACGTGCAGATCTTCGGCGCCAAGGACTACGCGATGCGCATCTGGCTGCGGCCCGATCGGCTGGCGGCGCTCAAGATGGCGCCGTCCGACGTGATCGCGGCCGTCAACGAGCAGAACGCGCAGTTCGCGGCCGGCAAGGTGGGCCAGGCGCCCATCGGCAAGAACCAGGACCTCGTGTTCACCGTCACGACCAAGGGCCGCCTCGCCGATCCCAAGGAGTTCGAGCAGATCATCGTGCGCGCGAACCCCGACGGCTCGACGGTTCGCCTGGGCGACGTCGCGCGCGTCGAGCTGGGCTCGAAGGACTACGAGTTCAACGGCCGATACAACGGCAAGCCCGCGACGCTCGTCGGCATCTTCCTCTCGCCGGGCGCCAACGCGCTCGCGGTCGCGAAGTCGTCGAACCAGCTCCTGGCACAGCTCGGCGAGCGCTTCCCCGAAGGCCTCGCGTACCAGGTCGCGTTCGACACCACGCGCTTCGTCGAGGTGTCGATCCGCGAGGTGCTGTACACGCTCGGCGAGGCGATGCTGCTCGTCTTCCTCGTCGTGTACCTGTTCCTGCAGAGCTGGCGCGCGGCGATCATCCCGTTCGCGGCGGTGCCGGTCGCGCTCATCGGCACGTTCGCGGGCATCCTCGCGCTCGGCTACTCCATCAACACGCTCACGCTGTTCGCCATGGTGCTGTCGATCGGCATCGTGGTCGACGACGCGATCGTCGTCCTGGAGAACGTCGAGCGGATCATGCGCGAGGACGGCCTGCCCGCGCGCGACGCCGCCATCAAGGCGATGCAGGAGGTCACGGGCCCCATCATCGCCATCGTGCTCACGCTCGTCGCGGTGTTCGTGCCGATCGCGTTCCTGGGCGGCCTCACGGGCGAGCTCTACCGCCAGTTCGCGGTCACGATCTCGATCTCGGTCGTGATCTCGGGCCTGGTCGCGCTCTCGCTCTCGCCGGCGCTTTGCGCGCTGATCCTCAAGGAGCATCGCGAGCCGCGCGGATTCTTCCGCTGGTTCAACCGGTGGTTCGACGGCGTGCGCGACCGCTACACGCACGGCGTCGCGTTCCTCATCCGCCACGGCATCATCGCGCTCACGATCTTCGGCATCATGGTCGCGAGCGCGGTCTTCATGTGGCACATCACGC
>JBGAIS010000138.1:0-10181 GCA_044225355.1 Casimicrobiaceae bacterium
GTGGCGCCGCCTTCGCCAGGATTCGGTCGCGATGGTGGCGCTCGCCATCGTGGCGGCGTTCGTGCTGCTCATGATCCTCTCCGGCGCGGGTGTCGTCGCGAAGGACTGGGCAAAGGAGATCGGCGCCAACTACGCGCCGCCGACGTTCATCGGCCCGGACGCCGCGCCCGCGGTCGTCGATCCCGCCGAGAAGTCGAGCGAGGCGCCGGCCGCGCCGGAGGCCTCGGCCGACGTGGGCGCGTCGGCGTTCGTCGTTCCGCTGGCCGACGTGATGTAGGGGATCGAGGCCGAGAAGTCGGGCGCGCCTGCGGGCGCCAGCGCGGAGTCGAAGTCGGTCGATCCGCTCGCGGACGTGATGAAGGACATCCAGGCGGGCAAGTCGGGCACGCAGGCGAGCGCGGGCGAGGCACGTCGCGCGACGCTGCCCTTCGGGGCGGACAAGTGGGGCCGCGACGTCATCGCCAAGACCATCAAGGGATCGGAGACGTCGATCTTCGTGGGCATCGCGTCGGCGCTCGTCGCGACGCTCATCGGCACCGTGCTGGGCGCGCTCGCCGGCTACTACGGGCGCTGGGTGGACGACACGCTCAACTGGTTCTACAGCGTATTCAGCGCCATTCCCTACCTCCTGCTCATCTTCGCCGTCGCGGCCGTGCTGCAGCACAAGGGCACGCTGACGATCGTCCTCATCCTCGGACTTACCGGCTGGACGGGCGTGTTCCGCCTCATCCGGGCCGAGTACCTGAAGCACAAGGGACGCGAGTACGTGCAAGCCGCCGATGCGATCGGCGCGTCGAACTCGCGGCGCATGTTCCGGCACATCTTCCCCAATGTCTCGCACGTCGTGCTCGTGCAGCTCTCGATCCTCGTCGTCGCGTTCATCAAGTCGGAGGTGATCCTCTCGTTCCTGGGGTTCGGTGTGCCGGTCGACGTCGTGTCGTGGGGATCGATGCTGAACGAGGCGCAGAACGAGCTCTTGCTCGGCAAATGGTGGCAGCTCGTCGCGGCGGGCGGCACGATGGCGCTGCTCGTCACGGCGTTCTCGCTCTTCACCGACGCGCTGCGGGACGCGCTCGATCCCAAGCTTCGCGGCACCGGGGGGAACTAGCATGGAAGCCCAACACGATCCCCTCGTCCGCGTTCGCGACCTGTCGATCTCGTTTCGCCTCGACAGGCGCACGGCCTTCGACGCCGTGAAGAGTGTGTCCTTCGACATCCCGCGCAACACCACCGTCGCGCTGGTCGGCGAGTCGGGGTCGGGCAAGTCGGTGACGTCCCTCGCGCTCCTCGGGCTGCTGCCGCCCGAGAACTCGATCGTCGATCCCAAGAGCCAGATCATGTACGCGGGCCGCAACCTCGCGGGCTTGCGCAGGAGCGAGATGCAGGCGATGCGCGGCGCCGACATCTCGATGATCTTCCAGGAGCCGATGACCTCGCTCAACCCGGTCTTCACGGTCGGCTTCCAGATCGAGGAAGTGCTGAAGCTCCACATGGACCTGCGCGGGGGCAGCGCGCGCAAGCGCGCGATCGAGCTCCTGGCCGAGGTCGGCATTCCCGAGCCGGAGCGCCGCATCGACTACTTCCCGTCGCAGATGTCGGGCGGCCAGCAGCAGCGCGTGATGATCGCGATGGCGATCGCGTGCGAGCCCAAGCTCCTCATCGCCGACGAGCCCACCACCGCGCTCGACGTCACGATCCAGAAGCAGATCCTGGTGCTCATCGCCGAGCTGCAGCGCAGGCGCCAGATGTCCGTGCTGTTCATCACGCACGACCTCGCGGTGGTCGGCGAGATCGCGGACCACGTCGTCGTGATGCGCAACGGCGAGATCCGCGAGCAGGGCCCTGCGCGCCAGGTGTTCGAGTCGCCACGTGACGCCTACACCAAGGCGCTCCTTCAATGCCGGCCCAATCTCGATCGCCGTCCGGAGCGCCTGCCCGTCATCGACGACTTCATGGCAGGCGACGGCGCGTCGCTCATGGTCGCCGAGCGCGAGCGCGGCGTCTCGCCCACCGATCCTGTCGTGCTGTCGGTGCGGAATCTGTCGAAGAGCTTCTACGGACGCGAGGGCTTGTTCGGCAAGCGCGAGTTCAAGGCGGTGTCGAACGTGTCCTTCGACCTGCCGAAGGGCAAGACGCTCGGGCTCGTCGGTGAGTCGGGCTCCGGCAAGACCACCGTCGGCATGACGCTCATGCGCTTGCATGAAGCGACCGGCGGCGAGGCGATGTTCGAGGGCAAGGACATCCTCGGCATGTCGGCGAAGGAGTTCATGCCGTACAAGCGCCGCATCCAGATCATCTTCCAGAATCCGTACGCGTCGCTCAACCCGCGCTTCATCGTCGGGCAGATCCTCACCGAGCCGATGGAGATCCACGGCATCGGCGCGTCGGCGCAGGAGCGCACCGACCTCGCGTTCGAGCTGCTCGCGCGCGTGGGGCTGCCGGAGGTCTCGTTCTACAAGTACCCGCACGAGTTCTCGGGCGGGCAGCGGCAGCGCATCGCGATCGCGCGTTGCCTCACGCTCAAGCCCGACATCCTCATCTGCGACGAATCGGTCTCGGCGCTCGACGTGTCGGTGCAGGCGCAGGTGCTCAACCTGCTGAGCGACCTGCAGGACGAGTTCGGACTCTCGTACATCTTCATCTCGCACGACCTGGCCGTCGTGAGGTACATCTCGGACCAGGTCATGGTGATGAATCGCGGGGAGATCGTCGAGATCGCCGATTCGGACAGATCTCTACCGCCGTCCCAATTCCACCAGCGCCTACGGCTTCGGTTGGGGATTTGGCAGGGCAGGCATGGCGACGAGGATGCCGTTCGGGCGGCCGGTGCCGGTTCCGCGATAGTCGGCCGCCGCGACGACTACCCGAAAGGTGGAGCCTGTAATGGGGTCTTCGACCCCATTTCGCGGTCGCTTCGGCTCGTCGCTCCCCTCAAGCTTGCCGGGTTCACCGGAAGTGGTGCGGAGCTGTAAGGGTCTGACCCCATTTCGCGGTCGCTTCAGCTCGTCGACCCTTTCGAGCTTGCCGGGTTCACGGGAAAGAAATGGTGCCAGGCCTGTAAGGGGGTCTGACCCCATTTCGCGGTCGCTACGGCTCGTCGACCCGCTCAAGCTTGCCGGATTCACCGGAAATGGTGCCAGGCCTGTAAGGGGGTCTGACCCCATTTCGCGGTCGCTTCGGCTCGTCGACCCGCTCAAGCTTGCCGGGTTCACGGGGAAATGGTGCCAGGTCTGTAAGGGGGTCTGACCCCATTTCCGGGGGTTTCGCCTTCGGCGGCCTGACGACGGTCGGCTGACCTCACAGCGTGAACGCCATCTCCTTCACGAGCGCGCCGGGCACGCGCACGCTGGCGAGCTGCCTCGATCGATAGGTGCCGGCGTCGAGCATGAACTCGGTCTCCCGGGTCAGGGCCTCGAGGTTCTCGCCCAGCATTCGATAGACCGTATCGTCGAAGCGCAGCACGTCGATGGGCGCGACGACCTTGCCGTCCTCGACCCAGAACGTCGCGAAGCGCGTCATGCCGGTGATGCGGCACGCGGGTCGATCGGAGTAGTTGAGGTAGTGGAGGTTGCCGATCGCGAGGCCCGTCCCGAGCGCTGCCAACGCATCGGCGCTCGCGAGCGTCCCGCCCGCCATCGCGAGCGACTCGGGCATCTCGGCGCCGTTGGCCCCGTTCTCCGCCATGCCGAACTCGCGCGCCGTGCGCGGGCTCACGAGCGAGCCGACGAGCCTGCCGCCGTCGATGAGCGGAACGCGCGACGGCCGCGCGAATCCATCCGCCTGGAACGCCGGCGCGACGCCGTCGGCCGTGTCCTCGACGAGCGACACGCGCGCGTCCAGCGCGACGCCTTCCTGCATGCGGTCGAGCGAGCTCTGCTTCGTCTTGAGCGCGCGTGCGGAGAAGCCGCCCCAGCACAGCGTTGCCGCGATCTCCTCCACCGCCGACGGCGCGAGGTAGGCGCGGTAGGAGCCGGGCTCGAGCTTGCGGGACGGCCGCCCGATGAGCGCGAGGCGCTCGCGCGCATCGGCCATCTTGCGCGCGAACGCCGCGCCATCCCATGCGAAGCCCGCGTAGCCCGATTTCACCGCCTTGTCCGCGCGGTGGTAGAGGCTCCATTGCAGGTTGAACGCGGTGGTCGAGTGCCAGTTGCGCTGGCCTTCGGAATTGGCGAAGCCGCGCCACACAGGTCCCGCGGCATAGATGCCCACGAGGTCGGCGCCGTCCGCCGCGCGGAGGATCTCGTCGATCACGTCCTCCGACGGCGGCAGGCTCGCATCGCGCTCGCTTCGCGACGAGCTCACCTCGGTCGGCAGCAGCAGCAAGGGGTCGTCCGCGAGCTCCGGCAAGGCGGAGCGCAGTCCCGCGACCGCATCGCGGACGGCCTGCGCGTCCGTGGCCTCGTGGCCCGACAGCGACAGCGTGTGCTCGGCGTGCCGCGAGCCCTTCACGAGCCTCACCGAGAGGTAGCGCTGCGAAACGGTGCCGGGCTGGCGCACCTTGCCGCGATTCATGCGCACGAAGTCGGTGTCCTCGGCGTCGAAGTTGGCCGTGAACCGCTCGCCGGCGGCGAGGCTCTGCCGGATGACCGCGGCGATGCCTTCGAAATAGTGCTCCATCGACATGCCTTATCCCTCCCCGCCGAACACGTCGACGCCCGTGAACACGCACGCCGGCGACGCGTGACCCACGCGAATCACCTGCGACGGCTCGCCCTTGCCGCAGTACGGCGTGCCCAGCACCTGCATCGTCTGCGCGCTGCCGACGCGCGCGAGGCTGCGCCAGAAATTGGCCGAGATGCCGCGATAGTTCGGATTCTTCACCACCCCGCCGAGCTTGCCGTTCTCGATCACGCGCCCTCGCTCGCATCCGAACTGGAACTTGTTGCGCGAGTCGTCGATGGACCAGCTGCGGTTGGTCTCCATCAGGA
Organism: Casimicrobiaceae bacterium; assembly: GCA_044225355.1. Lineage (GTDB taxonomy): Bacteria > Pseudomonadota > Gammaproteobacteria > Burkholderiales > Casimicrobiaceae > VBCG01. The sequence continues at coordinate 4,929 of JBGAIS010000138.1, forward strand.
TGCCGCGGTCGATGCCCGATACGAGATCCTCGAGCGACGCGTCGCCCGGCTCGAGGTTCAGGTTCGCCATGCGGTCGATGGGCGGCCGGTTCCAGTTGTCCGCGCGCGAGTTGGCGACACCGGGGAGGTCGGCGCGCGCCTGCGAGATGGCGCCGCCGAGCGGTCGCTCGAGGATGCCATCGCGAATGAGGTGGACCTTCTCCGCCGGCGTGCCGTCGTCGTCGAAGGCGTAGCTCGCGAGCTCCTCCGGGCGCGTCGGGTCGAACGTGACGTTGAGGAGCTCAGAGCCGTAGCGATAGGTGCCGAACATGTCCGGCGTGACGAAGCTCGTGCCGGCGAAGTTGCGCTCGTCGCCCAGGATGCGGTCGAGCTCGAGCGGGTGCCCGATCGACTCGTGGATCTGCAGGATCATCTGGTCGGGCATGAGCAGCACGTCCATCGTCCCGCCCGGGCAGTTGGGCGCGGCGAGGAGCTCGAGGGCTTCCTCGGCGACGCGGCGCCCCGCAGCCTCGAAGCCGAAGCGCGCCAGCACCTCGACCCCACCCTGCTGGCAGATGCCGCGATACCCGTTGAGCGACCGCGTCTGCGTGACGCCATCGGCGTGCGCCGTGACCGCGAGCCCGGGCATCAGGAACCGGTAATGCTGGACGACATCGCCCCCGGCGCTCGTGACGAGGCGGTGGGTGGCCACCCGGACCTCGACCCCGGCCTCCCAGTCGACGATACGCGGATCGAAGCCCGCGGCGGCGGACTCGGCCGCGAGGAGCTCGTACCACTCGCGCCGGGACGGCCCCGCCTCTGACCACGCCGGCGACTCGTACCGCCCGGCCGGCGCCGCGTGCGGCAGCGACCGGGAGTCGAAGAGCGCGAGGCGGGCGGTGACGCGCGCCCACTTCGCGGCGCGATCGAGCGCCTTGCGCAGGCCCTCGGGCGAGGTGTCGCCGGTGGCGGCGTAGCCGTAGCCCCCGTCGGCGTAGACCGTGGCCATGGCGCCGCGGTCGGTCGACGCCTGGAAGGGCATCGGCACGTTCTTGCGCACGGCGTAGGCTTCGGAGCGCTCCTCGACCAGGCGGATCGACCAGAAGTCGGCCTGGATGTCGAAGGCGGGGAGGGCGGCGTCGAGGGGCATCGTCTTGAGCTCCGGATACGTTAGGCGGGAAGGGCGGCGTCGGGACACTAGCCCCCGTCGGCTGGGACCTCGGGCGGATCGGCAAGTGCCCCGAATCGCGAAAGGGCGTCGCCGGTCACGCGGGCCAGGCGCCATTCCGGCATGAGCGTAGCGCCCATCCCCTCGTAAAAGGCGATCGCGGGCGTGTTCCAGTCGAGGACCGCCCACTCGAGGCGGCCGCAGCCGCGGGCGCGGGCAGCTTCCGCAACGGCCGACAGGAGCGCCTTGCCGAGGCCACGACCGCGCCACGCGGGATAGACGAACAGGTCCTCGAGCCACAGGCCCCGGCGGCCGAGGAAGGTCGAGAAAGTGTGGAAAAATAGGGCAAAACCCGCAGGTTCCCCGGAAGCCCCGCCCTCGCGAGCAATCAGCGCCTCCGCCGCAGGTCGCGGCCCGAACAACGCGGACGCGAGCGCGGCGTCGTCGGTCACGACGAGATGGGACAGCCGCTCGTACTCCGCGAGGCCCCGGATCATGGCGTTCAGCGCCGGCACGTCGACAGGCGCGGCCGGCGCGATATGCCACGCGTGGCGCGAGCGCGTCATGCCGTCGCACCCCGGCGATTGCCTCTGCGGGACGCGGCGGCGGGGGCGGCCATGCGCGTCCGCCCCGCCGGCCCCGGCGGTGCCCCGAGCTTCCGCGGGACGCGCCGCTGCCCCGCCCGGCTTCCAGGCGAGTTGTAGACGGCAACAGGCGGTCGACGCCGGCTCGACGCGGCGGGGCGGAAGGTCACGTTTGGCGAAATTGCAACAATTCGTGGCCTCGCCATTGTAACAATCGCGACCTGCCGTTGCTGGCGAAATCGCCGGTGTTGTACCTTGGCAGGGTGTGCCGGAGGGCGGACATGATGTCCGTTCGGGGGGCATTAATCATTTCTGGGGGTTTCAAATGAGATTTCAGCGCAAGAAGGTTGCGCTCGCGCTCGGTATGGGCGGAGTCGCACTGGTCGCTGGCGGATCCGTCGCAGCTCAGGACATCAAGGTCAATGTAACGGGTTCCAACATCAAGCGTGTCGATAGCGAAACCTCGGCGCCGATCGAGACGATCACGCGCGAAGACATTCAGAATTCCGGTCTGCAGACGATCCAGGACGTCGTGCGCCAGATCACGGCCAATAACAACGGATCGATCAGCCCGTCGTTCACCAACGGCTTCTCCGCCTCGGGTACCGGCGTCTCGCTGCGCGGCCTCGGCCCCAACAACACCCTCGTGCTCCTCAACGGCCGCCGCATGGCCAACTTCGGCCTGGCCGATGACGGCCACGCGTCGTACGTCGACTTGTCGCAGATCCCCTTCGACGCCGTCGAGCGCATCGAAGTTCTGAAAGACGGCGCGTCCGCCATCTACGGCTCGGACGCGGTCGCGGGCGTGGTCAACGTGATCCTGCGCCAGCAGTTCACGGGCATCACCGCCACGGCCACGGGCGGCACGACGTACAACGGCGAAGGCAACCAGTGGAAGGCGGCCATCACCGGCGGTATCGGCGACCTCACGAAGGACCGCTACAACGCCTACGTGACCCTCGATTACCAGAAGCAGGACGCCAACCCCATGAACAAGGGGAAGGACTACGTCGGCACCAACAACCTGACGTTCATGGGTCTTCTCGACCAGCGTCCGGGTAACCCGCTGTCGGGCTTCGGCACGACCAGCCCGCTCGGCAACGTGCGTCCGGTCTCGGCCTCGAACCCGAACGGCACGCCCGGCGCGTACGTCGGCCTGCCGGGCAACTGCCCGGCCGACAACCAGGACGGCCAGTTCTGCCGCTGGGAGATCAAGGACTACCTCGACATCCTGCCGCAGGTGGAGCGCTTCAACGTCTTCGCGCGCGGCCAGTACAACATCACGAACGACATCTCGGCGTACACCGAGCTCTCGTACTTCCAGGTCAAGACCGACACGCGCAACACGCCGACCGGCACGCGCGCCAACTGGTTCGACCCGTCGACCAACACGATCAAGTCGTCGGTCAACATCTACCTGCCCGTGGGTCACCCGGACAACCCGTTCTCGGCGAACAACCAGGTCGCGCGCCTGTACTACGTCGACGCCGCGCTGGGCGGACGCGACGCGAGCTACGAGACCGACACGCAGCGCTACCTGTTCGGCGTGAAGGGTGCCACCGCGGGTTGGGACTGGGACGTCGCCGGCCTGTACATCCGCAGCCAGACCGACGCGGATCGCCAAGGCTTCTACCTGTACGACCGCCTGCTCTCCGCCCTCAACGGCCAGAGCCCGTACGGCTACTATCGCGTCGGCTCCAACGCGTCGCTCAACAACCCGGCCATCTACGGCTGGATCGCGCCGAGCGCGTCGTACTCCATCCTGTCGGAGAACACGATCTTCGACGCGAAGGCGTCGCGTGACATCTACAAGCTCGATGGCGGCCAGATGGCCCTGGCCTTCGGCTACGAGTTCCGTCGCGAGGAAGTGAACAACCCCGGCACCCCTGGCACCGACACGGGTAACGTGCTCGGCCTCGGCTACTCCGCGGCGTTCGGCTCGCGCAACGTGAACGCGATCTACGCCGAGTTGTACGCGCCGGTCCTGAAGAACCTCGAGCTGACCGCCGCCGTTCGCTTCGACGACTACTCCGACGTCGGCACCACCTGGAACCCGAAGATCGGCGCCAAGTGGACGGTGATCCCGTCCCTCGTGCTGCGCGGCACGTACGCCACGGCGTTCCGTGCGCCTGGCCTGTACGAGACGTCCACCGCCAACGCGTCGGCCGGCTTCACGGTCGCGTCCGACCCCGTGCGCTGCCCGGTCACCGGCTCGCCGGCGGACTGCTCGGGCCAGGTGCTCGGCATCAACATCGGCAACCCGTACATCAAGCCCGAGAAGTCGGACACGTATACCGTGGGCGTGATCTGGGAACCGATGCCCGGCCTGTCCGGCACGCTGGATTACTGGAACATCGACACCAAGGACCAGATCACCATCGGCAGCGTCCAGGCCGTCGTGAACAATCCTTCCGGCTTCCCGGCGGCGACGATCGGCCGCGACACGAACAACCTGCCGGGCATCCCGAATTCCGGCACGCTGCTGTACGTGTCGACGCCGTACCAGAACGCCAACACGGTGAAGACGGACGGTATCGACCTCGACGTCATCTGGAAGTGGAACCTCAAGCAGTACGGCACGCTGACCACGGAATTCCAGTGGACGCACGTGTTCAACTACAGCCAGACGTTCTCGAGCGGCGAAACCTCCAAGTACGTCGGCACGAGCGGCAACTACGACGTCTCGTCGGGCTCGGGCACGCCGGAAGACCGTTGGAACCTGATCCTGGGCTGGCAGCAAGGCCCGTGGAACGTCACCGGTACGGTTCGCTACGTCTCGGGCTACGACGAAATCCCGTTCCAGGGCGTATCGAGCAGCCTGTCCGATCCGGACTCGCAGTGCTTGGGCCTCCAGTATGCGGGATCGAACTGCAGCGTCTCGTCGTTCACGACGCTCGACCTCGCGGCCTCGTACTCGGGCTTCAAGAACTGGCAGATCTTCGGCTCCGTCATCAACGTGTTCAACCGGATCGCCCCGTACGCTCCGGCCGCCGCGTACGGCAGCATCAACTACAACTACAACTACGCGTACTCCGGCGCCACGGGCACCCAGTTCAACCTGGGCGCGCGCTACACGTTCCAGTAACCGAAGCCTTTCGATGTACCCATGGTCCGGCGGGGAAACCCGCCGGATTTTTTTGGGGCGGCCGCAAATTACAATGGCGGCCGTGCCAACCCCATCCGAGGGATGAACATGATCAAGACTATCGTCACGGCCTGCGCGATCGCGCTCGCGGCCGCCGCCGCGCCGGTCGCGGTGGCCCAGGCGCAGGACGCGAGCGAGCTCGTCGCCCTGCAGCAGTCGGCGAAGAAGGACAAGCGGGCGCTCGTCGCGCAGACGCTCGCCCTCACGCCCGCCGAAGCCAAGAAGTTCTGGCCGATGTACGACAACTACCAGCGCGACCTCACGCAGCTCAATCGCCAGCGCAACCTGGCGCTCGAGACGCTCGCCGCGCGCGAGAAGCCGCTGACCGACGCGTACGCGAAGCAGGTCGTCAACGACCTCGTGGCCGTCGAGGAGCA
>JBGAIS010000139.1:0-10934 GCA_044225355.1 Casimicrobiaceae bacterium
GGCGAGCATCGCGACGGCGGCGACTGCGAGCTTCATTGCCCCGCCCTCATGGCGCGCGACATACCGACCTGCCCGCGGTCACGGTGAAATCGAGGCGGTCCGCGAGGAGCGCGTCGGCCGAGGCCGTGATGCGGATCGTGCCGCTCAGCTCGAAGCCGCTCGCCATCGCCGGGTAGTAGAGGTAGAGCGACGCACTGCCGGGCGAGGTTCCCGCAGCCGCCACGCCCAGTCCGACCGGCTTGCCGTTGATGGATTGCACGTTGACGTCGAGCCGGCCGGCCGCGGCCTCGGCCTTGGCGGACGCGACGATCCTGAGCGTATCCCCCGCGTCGAGCTTGCCCGCCGCGCCGGCGTAGCTTCGGGTGAAGAGCGTCGTGGCGCCGTCGCGCACGGTGTAGCTGCCGGCACCCGCGCCGTCGTACGTGAGCGAGAACGCATACGTCTTGCCGGTGATCCAGTCGAGCGATTGCTGCGCGGACGTGGTCGCCTGCCGGTTCGCGCCGAGGCTCCACGCCCAGTCGGTCCCCTTCGCGGCGCGACCGCCGCGCGCCTCGAGTCCGTCCGCGGCGTCGAAGGCGGCGAAGCTCGTGCCGGCGATCGCCTGCGGTCCGTCGGTCGCCATGCCGCACGAGGGCAGGCCGAGGTACCAGCGCTGCTCGGCTTCCTGCAGCCACTTGCTCGCCGTCACACGGTACGGCTCCGGCGCCACGCCCGTCAGCGGGACGAGCGCTTCGCTCGCGGACACGAGCTTCGCGAACGCCGTGTCGAAGTCGTTGGCGGCGATGGCGCCGCGCGCCACCGTGAGCGCGGCGACGGCCGCGTCCCGCGCCGTGCGATCCGCCGGCAGCGCGAGCGTGAGCGCCCCGAGGTCCGCGATGAGCTGCGGGCCGAACCTGTCCGCGGCCGCCACCGGCATGGCGAGCGAGTAAGCATTGAACGGCGTGCTCGTCGCTCCCTGGATCTTGCTGACCGTCGTGCCCACCGCGTACGTGCTGGACGCCAGAGGCACGCGCACGCCGAGGTCGATGAACTGGGTCGCGTGCGGCGCGAGGCCAAAGCGCCACGTGATGTCGTTACCGGCCGCGGAGGTAGGCGCCGGGTTCGCGTCAGCCATGGACATGCCACCGGGAAGCGTCGTGGTGACCTCGACGGTCGCCGCGGCCGCGAGGTTCTCGACGGCCGTGACCATCGGCACGTAGGCGTTGCCGACGAATGCGGCCGGCACGGCCGGCGCGCGCGTGGTGAGGAGGTCGGTCACGATCGCCCGCAACGCGATCTCGGAGGGCGCGACCTGCAGCGTTCCGACGAGGTCGAACGCGGTGACGAGGCCGTACCCCTTGCCGTACGCGAGCGCGACGATCGCGGGATCGACGCTCTTGCCGGCGAACTTGGCGAGCGTCTTGCCGCCGCGCGCCACGAGCTTGCGATCCACGCCGACGGTGGCCACGCCGGAGGCGCCGTTGACGACGTCGATGGCGGCGTTCGTCCCCACGCTGTCCTTCGTGGCCGTGGCGCCCGTCGCGTCGTCGAGCGGCGCGCTGCCCGTGCCGTCCGGACCGTCGAAAACGAGCGTGTCGCCGCGCAGCACCGCCTCGCGCAGTTCGCTCATCGGCAAGGTGCCGAGCGCATCGTCCGCGCTCAGCCAGTACGTGTTGTAGCGTCCGGAGCGCAGCGCGGCGACGAATGCATCCGCGGCCGTCACCACCTTGGTGTCGTACCCCATGCCGCCGAGATAGCCCGCGAGGAAGCCGGCGCGCGCGCTCGTGCACGACGGGTTCGCCTGCGCGCTGGTGCCCGGGCAGCCCACGAACGCGAGGACACGGGCCTCGCGCGGTATCGCCTGCGTCACGCCGAGCGTACCCGCTTCCGGATTGATCGTGACGCTCGCGCTGTTGTTCTGCGTCGCGGAATCGGTGAGCGCCGAGACGATCGTCGCCGTGTCGACGATGGGCTGCGCGGTCGACAGCACCTTGACGACGAGCTTGAGCGTCGCGCTCGCGCCGACGCCGAGCGTCCCGACGCTCCACACGCCGGTCGCGCTGCTGTAGCCGCCCGCGCTCGTCGCGGCGCTCACGAGCGACAGCGTGGAGGGCAGGAGGTCCGTCACGCGCGTCGACGTGGCCACGGCGGGTCCTGCGTTCGATGCCACGATCGTGAGCGTGACCTCGCCGCCCGCGGCCACCGCCACCGCGCTCGCCGAGAGCGTCACGGAGACGTCGGCTTCCTGGGCGGGCACGCTCGACTTCACCTTGGCGAAGAGATAGCCCGGCGCTTCCACGTTCGCCGCGAGGACGATGCCCGTGATCGTCGCGCCCGCGACCGTGCCGCCCGCGAGGCCCGCCTTCGACCGGCCGTCCGCGTAGCCCGAGACCGCCGCGACCTCGAGGCTGTAGGTGCCGGGCCGTTGCTGGAAGCTCCACGAGCCGTCGGCCGCGGCGTAGGCCGTCTGCTCGACGCTCCTGCCCTGGTCGTCGGTGCCGCGAAGCGTGACCGCGGTGACGCCGAGGCCCGCCTCGTCCGCCTCGCGCAAGCCATTGTCGTTGGCGTCGACGTTGAAGCGCACCGAATACGAGCCGGTCGAATTGACGTCGAAGAAGTTGACGTAATAGTTCCAGCCGAGCTTCGCGCCGCGCGACTTCGAAAGCCACACGTTCTCCACCGGCACCACCTTGCCGTCGGAGCGGACGACCGCCGCGGGCTGGGCCTTGCCGCCTTGCGGGTCGGCGAGCTTGACGTAGACGAATCCCGTCGTGGGCGGGAAGGTCAGGTCATAGCCACCGTTGGCGGCGGTGACGAGACGCGCGTTCGTGGACTGGTCGATCACCGCGGTGTCGACGCCCTCCGACTCGTAGAGGCGAAGCACGTCGCCGTCGAGCGCCAGGAAGTCGCGCACGGCGTCGCGGCCGGGGAGGTCCGCCTTCACGTCGTGGACGAGCAGATGCGTGCTGATGCCCTTGATGAGCGAGGTGAGCGCGCCACCCAGGCTGTCGGCATGCGTGTACGTCGCGCTCAGCTCGGTGAATTTTCCCGAAAGCGTCGTGACCATGTTCCAGCGACCCACCGCCGATGCACCGGGGCCGATGTCGCCGAAGTCGATCAGCAGCGTCTTCGCCGCGGGCTTGTCGTTGACGTAGCTGTCCTGGATCTGGAAGCCGATGACGAGCCCTTGCGTGTTCTCGACGATCTTCGGCTGCGCCGACTCGATGGTGGTCTTCGCGGCGGTCCCTCCCCCTTCGTTGCGGATGCGCACGCCCAGCGTGAACGGCTCGGCGGGCTCGACGGCCTGCGTGAAAGGGTCGTCGGCGTAGACGTCGCCCGCGAGGAAGTAGTCGAGCGCGAGGAGCGGCTGCGGCTTCACCGTGATGAAATCGGGCGTGACCGAGATCGTCGACGTGGTCCCGAGCACGGTGTAGGTGAGGCTCGCGCCGACGTAATACATCCTGCCCTGCGGCTGCACGCCGCCCGTCCCCTGCGCAGGAATGATGAGCCAGTGAATCTCGCCGACCGACTTGGGGTCGATGGAACCGGAGCCGTCGACCGCGCCGATGCCCGTCATCGAGTCCACGCGCAGGAAGAACGCGGCGGACGTATTGGTCGGATCCGTGGTGGCGACGACCGGATTGCCCGCGTCGTCCTCGAACGTCAGGTTGATGCCGATGCCGCTGATCGCGGAGGTGTCGAGGCCGTTCGTGATCCGCATCATCGCGTCGAACGCCTGGCGCTCGAGCGAGAGCTTCTGCTTGATCTCGATCTTGACCTGCGCGCAGAGCGCGTCCTGCGCGTGCGCGGGGATGGCAGAGGCGAACGCGATGGCGAGCGCCGCGAGCAGGCGCACCACCCCCCACGCGGCCATCCCCTGTGCGAAAACTCGCATGCTCGTGCGCGCCCTCTCCCCAGTCCCGCGCAGCGCGGGCTCGTCGTTCGGGCTTTCTTGGCATTGCTTGGAACGACGCGTCGATCATATCGACAAAGGTGCCGATGCAACAGGGGAAATTGCCGGGCAAGACCGCGGGAAGCGTGTACGGTCGTTCAAATTCGGCGCGCGTTATGACAACGTCCTGGCGCCCGGCTCCGCTCACGGCATCGCACACCGATGACGTGAAGGCGAATGCGCGCATTCCCCGCCTCGGCGCTTGCCCATTGCCTTCGGCGCGTGCTCGCTGCGGCGGACCCGTCCCGCGCCGCGGACATCGCGCCGTTGGCGGCGGACGCCTGTGAGCGGTATCATCCCCAACCGTCCCACCGGTTCCGACCCTTGCCCAAGCCCGCCGCCCGCAAGCCCTCTCGAAAGCGCACGAGCGCCAAGAGCGCGCTCGCGAGCGTCGACGTCTGGCTCGAGCACGTCGCGAAGCTCGCGGGCGTGTCGCGCATGACGGTCTCGCGCGCGCTCAACCACCCCAACCTCCTCAACAAGGAGACGCTCGACCGCGTTCGCGAGGTGATCGAGCGCAGCGGCTACGTCCCCAACATGCTGGCGGGGGCGGCTGCGTCGCGGCGCAGCCGCATGGTCGCCGCGATCGTGCTGTCGATCACCAACTCGATCTTCGTCGAGACCATCCAGGCGCTCACGGACACGCTGTGGGACGCGCGCCTGGGTGATGCTGGGCTTCGGGGATACCCGTCGATGCGCGAGGAAGGCGCTCCTCGCCGCGGTGCTGAGCCGCCGGCCCGACGCGATCCACCACGGGCATCACGCACCCGTCGCGAGCCGCCAGCGCCTCGTCTCCTCGGGCATCCCGGTGGTCGAGACCTGGGGACCTCACGCCGACCCCCATCGACATGCTGGTGGGGTTCTCGCACGAGAAGGTCGGCGAGGCCGTGGCCCAGTACCTCCTCGCGAAAGGCTACTCGAAGGCCTGCGCTCGTCACGGCCGATGACGAGCGCGCGGAAGTGCGCAGGCGCGGCTTCGTGCGGCGTCAAGCTCGCGAGCGCGGTGCCTCAAGGTGGTGTCGGCTGCGCTCGTCGTTCGCGTTCGACGCGAGGGCCTGGCGCAGGTGCTCGACGGCTTCGACGCGGAGGCGGTGTTCTGCAGCTCCGACGTCCTCGCCCACGGCGCCGAGGAAGCGCGCGATCGCAAGCTCGCGGTGCCGCGCGACCTGGCCGTGGTCGGCTTCGGCGGGCTGGGTCACTTCGCGCATAGCGGCGCCGCCGTCGTCGGGATGTCAGCAGAGCGAGCGCGTCGCCATCGGGCGTGAAGCCGCGCGTCTCATCCTCGACCGCATCGAAGGCGACGCCGCCTGCGGCGCCATCGACGGGCTTCGCATCGTCGATGAGGACCTGCGGTAGCACCCGGCCCCTTGAAACGCTTGGATGGGAGCGTTAACATAAACCGATCACCAAACGCGGCCGGCACCCGCCGGCGCAACGACAGGAGGAGACAAGGCCATGACGCACTCGAATACCCGCCGCAAGCTCTTGCGCGCTTCCGCCGCCACCGCCGCCCTGGGCCTCGCCGGCCCGCTGCCCCTCGCGCGCGCCGCCGATCCCGTGACGCTTCGCGTGTCGTCCTCGGCGCCTCCCGACAAGTTCGGCGGACACTTCCTGTGGTTCAAGGCGTTCGAGTCGGAGCTCGCGAAGGTCGCGGGCGACAGGATCAAGCTCGAGTACTTCCCCAACAGCCAGCTCGGCAAGGAAGCCGACGTCGTGCAGCAGGTGAAGGCCGGGTCGGTCGACATGATGATCAGCGGCACGTCGATCTGGGCGACGGTCGTCCCCGAGGTCGGGGCGCTCGACCTGGGCTTCCTCTTCGACAACTACGCGCACGCCTCGCGCGCGCTCGACGGCGGCGTCGCGAAGGTGTTCGACCAACTCCTCCTCGAGCGCGCGGGCGTGACGGTGCTGGGCTGGGGCTTCCACGTCGGCGCGCGAAGCGTCTACACCAAGATTCCCATCAAGTCCGTCGCGCAGCTCAAGGGCGTGAAGCTGCGCGTGCTGCCCACGAAGGCCTTCATCGACACGTTCACGGCGATCGGCGCGGTGCCCACGCCCATTCCCATCAACGAGCTCTACACCGCCATCCAGACCGGCGTGGTCGAAGGCTTCGAGCACGACCCCGGCACCACGCTCGCGAGCAAGTTCTACGAGGTGACGAAGAACGGCTTCCTCACCAAGCACTATTACAGCCCGATGGCCGCCGTCATCGGCCGGCGAGGCCTGTCGAAGGTGCCCGACGACCTTCGTCCCAAGTTCCTCGCCGCGGGCCAGGCCGCGACCAAGCTCGAGCGCGTCGAGGCCGCGAACATCGAGGAGGAAGCCCTCGCGGAGCTCAAGGCCAAGGGCGTCGTCTACACCGAGATGCCCGCCGCCGAGCGCAAGGAGCTCCAGGCGCTCTTCGCGAAGCAGGTCTACCCCGCGTTCGCGGCGCAGTACCCGGTGACGAAGCAGGTGTACGAGATCATCGCGACGACGCGCTCGTAAGCGTCGCCGGATGAGCTCGCAAGCCATCGGCGCCACGTCCGTCCCGGCGCCGGCCAGGACGGGCGCGCAGCGCCTGCATCACGTCCTGCTCGTCCTCATCGAGCACCTCGGCGGGCTCGTGCTCGCGGTGGACGTCGCCGTCGTCTTCGTCTCGGTGTTCTACCGCTACGCGCTGCACGACCCCCTCCACTGGGCGGAAGAGGTGGCGAGCGCGCTCATGGTCACGCTCATCTTCCTGGGCGCGGCCACGGTGCTCGGCCGGCGCAAGCACGTGGGCATCGACGTGTTCCTGGGCCTCTTCCCGGCGCGATGGCGCGAGGCCCTCGCCACCGCAGGCACGTGGATCGAGGTGGCCGTCTCGGCCATGCTCCTCACGTCGACGATCCTGCTCTTCGTCGACACGCTCGGCCAGACGACGCCGCTCGGCTTCCCGCAGGCGATGATCCTCGCGCCGGTGCTGTTCGGCGCCACCGCGATGGTCGGCTTCTCGTTCGCGAACGCGCTCGCGCATCCGGCTCGCGCGTTCTGGACGTCGCTCGCGGGCATCCTGGCGGTGGCGCTGGTCGTGACGGCGTGGAACCTCCTCGTGCCTTCGCACGCGGTGCGCCCCATCGCGCTGCTCATCGCGGGCTTCGTCGCGAGCCTCGTGCTGGGCGTGCCCATCGCGTTCACGATCGCGTTCGCCGCGATGCTCTATTTCCTCGCCGACCCGACGCTTCCGAACCTCATCTATTCGCAGCAGCTCGTCGCCGGCGCCAATCACTTCGTGCTGCTCGCGATCCCCTTCTTCGTCCTGGCCGGCCTCGCGATGGAGGCCAACGGGATGTCGTCGCGCCTAGTCGAGCTCCTGGTGCGCATGATGGGCCGCTTGAAGGGCGGACTCAACCTCATCATCATCGTGGCCGTCGCGTTCTTCTCCGGCGTGTCGGGGTCGAAGCTCGCGGACATCGCGGCGGTGGGTGGCATCATCATGCCGGCCGTGCGCCGCACGAAGCAGGACGCCAACGAGGCGGCCGGGCTTTTGGCCTGCTCGGGCGTGATGGCGGAGACGATCCCGCCGTGCGTGAACCTCATCATCTTCGGCTTCGTCGCCAGCGTATCGATCGGCGCGCTCTTCATCGCGGGCCTCGTGCCCGCGCTGTTCCTGGCGCTCGCCCTCGCGGCGGTCGCCATCTACACGGGCAAGCGCGCCGATCCCTCGCAGGCGTTCGAAGTGCGTCGCTCGTGGCCGCGGCTCCTGGGCGGCGCGATGATCGCGCTCCTCATGATCCTCATGATCGGCAAGGGCGTCACGTCCGGCGTGGCGACGTCCACCGAAGTGTCGGCGTTCGCGGTCGTCTATGCGTTCGTCGTGGGCGGACTCGCGTTCCGCGAGCTCACGTGGAAGTCGATCGTGCGCCTCTTCGTGCAGTCGGCGTCGATGGCCGGCGGTATCCTGTTCATCGTCGCCGCGGCGGGCGCGCTCTCGTACGCGCTGACCATCGAGCGCCTGCCCGACCTCCTCTCCACCGCCATGACCAACCTGGGCGCGCGCTTCGGGCCGCTCGCCTTCGTCGTCGTGTCGGCGGTGGTCATGGTGCTCTTCGGCATGATCCTCGAGGGCGCGCCCGCGCTCATCCTGTTCGGCCCGCTCCTCACGCCCATCGCCGCCAAGCTCGGCGTGAGCGAGCTGCAGTTCGGCATCGTGATGGTCATCGCGATGGGCCTGGGCCTCTTCGCGCCGCCGGTCGGGCTCGGACTGTTCGCGACGTGCGCCATCACGGGCACGGAGGTGAAGAACGTCGTGCGGCCCATGCTCAAATACCTCGCGGTGCTCGCCGTGGGGCTCCTCGCGCTCATCGCGTTCCCGCAGTTCTCGCTCTGGCTGCCGCACGCGCTCGGCATGAGCTGAACGCCCGTGCCGCGCATCCTACTGACGCTCGCGCCCCGCACGCGCGAGCTCTACTACCGTCCCCACGCGGTGGCGGCCCTGGAGGCGCTGGGCGAGGTGCGCCTCAAGGCGGACGACGAGCCCTACACCGCGGCGACGCTCGTCGACGCCGCGCGCGACTGCGACATCGTCGTCTCCGATCGCCTGGCCCGCGGCGACGCGGAAGTCTTCGCGAGCCTCCCGCGTCTCGTGGCGTTCGTGCGCGGCGCGATGGACCTCCGCAACGTCGACGTCGATGCGGCGAGCACGCACGGCGTCCTCGTGACGCGCGCGAGCGCCGGCTTCGTCACGTCGGTATCGGAATGGGTGATCGGCGTGATGATCGACCTTGCGCGCCACGTCAGCGCGTCGTCGCAGGCCTACCACGCGGGGATGCCGCCCGAGATCCGCATGGGTCGCGAGCTCCGCGGCGCCACGCTGGGCGTGATCGGCTACGGACGCATCGGCCGCCGCGTGAGCGAGATTGCGCTCGCGCTCGGGATGCACGTGGTCGTCGCCGACCCGCATGCCGAAGCGCCGCTCCCCGGCGCGCGCCGCGTCGCGCTCGACGATCTCCTCGCCTCCGCCGACTTCGTCGTGTGCCTCGCCGTCGCGTCGCGCGAGACCGAGAGCATGATGGATGCGGGGGCCTTCGCACGCATGAAGCGCGGCGCGTGCTTCGTCAACGCGTCGCGCGGCGCGCTGGTCGACGAGACGGCGCTCCGGGCCGCGCTCGACGACGGCCGCCTCGCGGGCTGCGCGCTCGACGTCGGCCGCGCACCCGACGACATGCCTACCCCCAGCCTCGCCGCGCATCCCAAGGTGATCGCCACGCCGCACGTAGGGGGATTGACGCCGCAGGCCGTCGATCACCAGGCGCTCGAGACGGTCGCGCAGGTCGAGGACATCCTCGCGGGGCGAGTCCCCGCGGGCGCCGTGAACGCCGCGAGCGCAACGAGGCTGCGGAGGTTTGATCGAGATTAAGGTCGCGGCCACGGCGGGCGCGCACGATGCACCCATGCCGAGCATCCCCATCGCCCGATCACCCTCCCGCTCTTCCAGGCCTCCCTCGCCAGTGCCCGCCTTCGCGCTATGGGAGCTGGGCTTCCGACCGTTCTACCTCGCCGCCAGCCTGTTCGCGGCGGCCTCGATCGCGCTGTGGGGATTGCAGCTCGGCGGCGCCCTGCCGCACCCCTACCTCGCAGGCCCCGTGTGGCACGCGCACGAGATGGTGTTCGGATTCGCCCTCGCGGTCGTGGTGGGCTTCCTCCTCACCGCGGGACGCAACTGGAGCGGGCTCCCGACGACCACGCCCGCGACGCTCAAGGTCCTCGTCGCCGTGTGGTTCCTCGCGCGCATCCTCGTGCTCACGCCGTGGCACGCCGCGGGCGCGATCGCCTCGGCGGCGTTTCCCGTCGCGGCCGCGGCGGCGCTCGCGGTGCCGTTCGCGAAGTCGCGCAACCGGCGAAACTATATCTTCGTCGCCCTGCTGGTCCTGCTCGGCGCGGCGGATCTCCTCGTGCAGGCGGGCGCACTGCGGATCGTCGACGCGTCACCCGCGCTGGGCTTGCAGCTCGCGCTCGACATCCTGCTCCTCGTGATGGCGGTGATCGGCGGCCGCGTGATCCCCATGTTCACGAACAACGGCGTCCCCGGTGCGAGCGCCGTGCGCCACCCGTGGCTCGAGCGTCTCGCGCTCGGCAGCATCGTCGCGGTCCTCGCCTGCGACGCCCTCGGCGCGCCGCCGGTCGCGATCGCGCTGGTCGCAGGCTCCGCGGCCGCGCTGCACCTCGCGCGCTGGCTCCTTTGGCAGCCGTGGAAGACGCTCCGCGTGCCGCTCGTGTGGGTGCTGCACGCCGCGTACCTGTGGATCCCCGTGCACCTCGCGCTTCGCGCCGCGGCGAGCCTCGACCTCGTCCTGCCGGGGCTCGCGACGCACGCGCTCACCGCCGGCGCCATCGGCGGCCTCACCATCGGCATGATGACGCGCACCGCGCGCGGCCACACCGGCAGGCCGCTGCGCGCCGATCGCTTCGAGGTCGCGATGTATGTCCTGGTGCTCGCCGCCGCGATCGTGCGCGTGATCGGCCCGCTTGCCGTTGCCGAGGCCTACCTGCCTTGCGTGCTCACGTCCGCGGCGCTGTGGAGCGCGGGCTTCGCGCTGTACGCCGCACGCTACTGGCCCGTCCTCACGCGGGCTCGCCAGGACGGCCGCCCGGGCTGATCGCGCGCGCCCGCGGCATGCGCTATCCTTGGCAGCCCGCGCACAGGAAACGCATGCCCGTGACCGCCGCCGACGCCCGACTGAGCGAAGCCGAGATCGACCAGTACCATCGCGAGGGCTGGCTCGTTCCGAGGTGGCGCCTGCCCGAAGGCGAGGCCGGCCGCATGCGCGAGGCGCTCGACGCGCTCCTGCGCGCCAACCCCGGCGTACGCCCCGAGAAGCTCGTCTCCGCGCACATCGCGGGCGACAACGGCGAGGGCGTGCGCGGCGACGCGCGCTTCCTCGACCTCGCGCGCGACCCGCGCATCGTCGACCTCGTCTCGCAGGTGATCGGCGACGACGTCGTCCTGTGGGGCTGCCACGTGTTCTGCAAGCCCGCGGGC
>JBGAIS010000140.1:0-9785 GCA_044225355.1 Casimicrobiaceae bacterium
AAGAAGACGTTCAAGAGCGACGTCGGCCGCGAGTTCATCAAGATGGCGCGCGACCAGCTCGGCATCCAGGTGATCACGCCGGTGTACTTCGGAAGCCGCAACGTCAACCTCAAGCCCGACAAGCAGATCCGCACGCCCGCGGATCTCGCCGGCATCAAGCTGCGCATGCCGCCGGGCGAGTACTGGCAGTTCCTGGGCGAGTCGATCGGCGTCAATCCCACGCCGGTACCCTACGCCGAGGTGTACACCGCGCTCCAGTCGGGCGCGATCGACGGCCAGGACAATCCCCTCGTCGCCAGCCGCCTCATGAAGTTCGACGAGGTGACGACGCAGTTCGTGCTCACGTCGCACGTCCTGGGCTACGACGTCATGGTCATCACGACCAAGCTGTGGGACTCGATGCCCGCCGCGAAGCAGGCCGCCTTCCAGGCCGCGGCGGAGAAGGCCGTCGACGACTACACCGCGAAGTTCGTCGGCCAGGAGAAGGACGTCATCGAGTACTTCAAGAAGGAGGGCAAGAAGATCTACACGCCCGACCTCGCGGCGTTCCGCACGTTCGCGCAGAAGAAGTACGTCGACAAGTACGGCAGCGAGTGGCCGAAGGGCGCGCTGGAGCGCATCAACGCGCTGTAGCCGCCGGTCCGGGCCTTGCGCGCGCCGCGCGGGCGCGCGCAAGGTCGCCATCGAGATCGCGACCGGCGAGGCCCGGCCGCCCTGAGCCGCTTCGAGGAATCCCATGACAGACAAGGCCCCGACCCGAGCGGGACGATGGCTTCGCCGCCGGGCGAACGACGTCGCCGTCGCGCTCATGGCGCTCATGTTCGTGTCGTTCCTGCTGCAGATCGCGTTCCGGTATGTGCTCAACCAGCCGCTCGGGTGGACCGAGGAAGTCACGGTGCTTTGCTGGGTGTGGGTGGTGCTGTGGTGCGCGGCGTTCGTGCTGTCCGACGCCGAGGAGATCCGCTTCGACATCGTGTCCGCGTCGATGCCGCCGGGCGTGCGGCGCGGCTTCACGGTGGTGTCGAGCGTCGCGCTGATCGTGCTGCTGGCCGTCTCGCTGCCGGCCGCGTGGAACTACGTCCTCTTCATGAAGCGCGAGCACACCGCGTACCTGCACCTGCGGCTCGACTTCATGTACTCGGTTTACGTGCTGTTCGTGCTCGCCGTCATGGTGCGCCATGCGTGGCTCGCCTGGCGCGCGCTCACCGGCCGCGTCGACGAGCCCGCGTCACCCGCCGCCAACGCCGACCTCTGACACGATGATGCCGAGCAACTTCACGCTGTGCATCGTCACGCTCGTCGTGCTCGCCATCCTCGGGCTGCCCATCGGCCTGTCGATGATCGGGGCGTCGATCTTCTACTTCATCCTGTCGGGCCTCGACATCGGCACCGCGGCCGAGCAGATCCTGAACGGCCTCTTCAACAGCTACGTGCTCCTCGCCGTGCCGCTCTTCATCCTCGCCGCCGACCTCATGAACTCGGGGAGCCTCACCGACAGGCTGCTCAAGTTCTGCCTCGTGCTCGTGGGACGCTTCCGCGGCGGCCTGGGGCACGTCAACGTCGTCGCGAACATCATCTTCGCCGGCATGTCGGGGTCGGCCATCGCCGACGCCGTCGGCATCGGCCGCGTGATCATCGGGATGATGTCGCGCAGCGGCTATCCCGTCAGCTACGCCGCCGCGATCACCGCCTCCGCCGCGGTCATCGGGCCGATCATCCCGCCGTCGATCCCGATGGTGATCTACGCGCTCGTCTCGGACACGTCCATCGGCTACCTCTTCCTGGGCGGCGTGGTCCCGGGGCTGCTGCTCGGCCTCGCGTTCATGATCACGAATACCTTCCTGTCGCGCCGCAGGAACTATCCCGTCGAGACGCCCGTGCCGATGCGCGAGATCCCGCGGATCACGCTCGACGCGCTGCCCGCGCTCATGCTCCCGGTGGTGCTGCTGTTCGGCATCTACGGCGGCGTCATGACGCCCACCGAAGGCGCCGCCGCCGCGGCCGCGTATGCCCTCCTCGCCTCCTGGCTCATCTATCGCTCGATGACGTGGAAGCAGATCTACGCCGTCCTGTTCTCGAGCGCGAAGGCCACGACGTCGGTCGGGATGCTGATCGCCGGCGCGCTCGTCTTCAACTACGTCGTGACGATCGAGAAGGTGCCCCTGTCGGTGCAGGCGTTCATCGCGGGCTTCCACGTCACGGCGCTGGGGTACCTGCTCCTGGTGAACGCGATCCTGCTGGTCCTGGGCTGCCTCCTCGAGGGCTCGACCATCCTGCTCGTGATCATTCCCATCCTCATCCCGACCGCCAAGGTGCTCGGCATCGACATGGTCCACTTCGGCGTCGTCGTCGTGGTCAACGTGATGATCGGGCTACTGACCCCGCCCTTCGGCCTCCTGCTCTTCGTGGTGGCGAACATGACGAAGCAGCCGCTGATGGCGATCGTGCGCGAGGCCCTGCCCTTCATCCTCATGGCGATCGTCGTGCTGGCGGTGATCACCCTCGTCCCACAGACGGTCCTCTGGCTCCCGCGCGTCATGGGGTACAAGGGATAGCCGCCGCGACCGCCACACGCCCATGCCCAAGCTCAAGCCCATCTACGTCCTGAACGGACCCAACCTCAATCGCCTCGGCACGCGAGAGCCTGCCATCTACGGCAAGACCACGCTTGCCGAGATCGAGGCGTTCTGTCGCGAGGAAGCCGGCAAGGTGCCGGTCGAGTTCCGGCAGACGAACAGCGAGGCGCAGCTCATCGACTGGATCCACGAGGCGATCGACCGAGGCTCGGCCATCGTCATCAACCCGGCGGCGTTCTCGTTCACGTCGATCGCGATCCTCGACGCGCTCAAGATGTTCCCGGGGCCGATCATGGAAGTGCACCTGTCGAACATCCACAAGCGCGAGCCCATCTACCACCACTCGCTCGTCTCGAAGACCGCTACGGCGGTGATCGCCGGCCTCGGCGCCGAGGGCTACCGCGCCGCGATCCGGGCGCTTCGCGCGCTGTAGCTCCCCGCCACTCGCGGCTCGACGCGATCGCCGCGTCCCTTCGCCTCATCCCCTTGGCGACGTCGACGCCGTCACGGAAGGCGGCGCGCGCTCGCCGTCCGGACACCGTGACGAGCTCATCCAGGGCCCGTGACCGCGCGGACGCGCCGCGAGCGGCGCCTGGCGATGCTCAGCGGATGGCCGCCGCGACCGCGTCGCCCATCTGCGACGTCGACGCGCTGCCGCCCAGGTCGGGCGTCAGGTGGCGAGCGCGAGCTAGGGTCTCCTCCATCGCGCGATCGACGAGGCGCGCGGCCTCCGCGGCCCGCGGCTGCGCATGGCGGGTCGCGAGCCAGTCGAAGAGCATGCCGCCCGACATGATCATGGCGTAGGGATTGGCGATGCCGCGTCCCGCGATGTCGGGCGCCGACCCGTGCGTCGCCTGCGCCATCGCGTGGCGCAGTCCCGCGTTGAGCCCGGGCGCGAGGCCCAGGCCGCCCACGAGGCCCGCGGCCTCGTCCGTGAGAATGTCGCCATAGAGGTTGGTGGTGACGAGCACGTCGTACTGCTGCGGCTTCATCACGAGCCGCAGCGCGCAGGTGTCGACGATCACTTCCTCGAACTCGATCGACGGATTGAGCGCCGCGACCTTGCGGCACTCCTCGGCGAAGAGGCCGTCGCCCATGCGGTACACCGTGCTCTTGTGCACCGCCGACACCTTCCTGCGCGGCCGCGCGGCGGCGGCCTCGAACGCGGCCTCGGCGATGAGCCGGCTCTTGTAGCGCGTGGTCACGCAAATGCCGATCGCCATGTCGGCGGTGGGCTGGAACTCGCCGTAGCCCGCGTAAAGGTTGCCGTCGGTCTTGAAGCCTTCCGTGGTCTCGCGCAGGAACAGCATGTCGACGTCCTTGTGCAGCGACGGCAACCCGGGATACGACTTGAACGGCTTGTAGTTGGCGAAAAGCTGGAAGTGCTTGCGGAAGATGGGATGCACGTTGATCCACGTCGGGTCTCCGCGCGGGTATTCGCGGTGCCCAATGGGGCCCAGCACCCATCCATGCAGCGACTCGAGCGTCTCGAGCGTGCCGGGCGGAAGCGTGTGGCCCACCTCGTCGTGCGCGCGGCGCGCGACGGGAACGGGGCGCCAGTCGATCGCGAGGCCCGCCTTGTCCGCCGCTGCGCGCATCACCTTCACGCACTCGGGCACCACCTCGAGGCCGATGTCGTCGCCCTCGAGGATGCCGATGCGCAACGTCTCCCCCGCGCTCATTGCGCCTTGATCCCGAGCTTCGTGATGATCTGCGACCACTGCGCCACGTCGCCGCGCACGATGTCCGCGAACTCCTGGCGGGACATGGGCCGCACCTCGAGGCCTTCCTGCTCGAGCTTGCGAGCGATGGCGGGATCGCGGATCGCCGCGTTGATCGCGTCGTGGATCCTGTCGGCGATGGCGGGCGGCGTGGCGCCGGGTGCAAAGAAGCCGTACCACGGCTGGTACTCGAAGCCCTTGACGCCGGACTCGTCGAGCGTCGGGACGTTGGGCAGCGCGGGCGATCGCTTCTTGCCGGAGGTGGCAAGCGGACGCAGCTGTCCCGACGCGATGTAAGGCATCACGGCAGGAATGGTCGCGAGCATCACCTGGATCTGGCCGCTGATGAGGTCGACGAGCGCGGGCCCGTTGCCCTTGTACGGGACGTGCACGAGCTTGGCGCCGGTCGCGGACTGGAGGAGCTCCATCGGCAGGTGCCCCGCGCTGCCGACGCCGCCCGATCCGAAGTTGACGGTGCCGGGCTTCGCTTTCACGATCGCCAGGAACTCCTCGAACGTCTTCGCGGGAAAGCCGTTGGTGACGACGAGGACGTTGGGCGTGGCGCCCACGTACGCGACGGGCAGGACGTCGCGCAGCGTGTCGTAGGTGAGGCCCGAGTAGAGCGTCGCGTTGAACGCGAGGCCCTGGTGGTTGACCATGAGGGTCTGGCCGTCGGGCGCCGCATGCGCGAGCAGCGCGGTGCCGATGCTGCCGCCGGCGCCGCCGCGATTGTCGATGATGAAAGGCTGGCCCACGTCGGCGCCCACCTTCTGCCCTACGGTGCGCGCGACGATGTCGACCGTGCCCGCGGCGGGAAACGGGGCGATGACGGTGACGGGCCGCGTCGGCCAGTCGCCGGGGGCGGCGACCACGCAGGCGCTTGCCGCGAGCAAGGCGCCGAGTACGAGACTGCGCATGACGATTCTCCTCCTGACCTGCCGTTGTCGTCGGCATCCTTCGACGCCGCGCCGCGCGATCCGGCGCGTCGTCGAGGATACCGTTGCCTCGTGATCGCTCGCCGTTATCGCCCGTCAGGCCATCGCGGGCCGCGCGTCGAACGGCAGCCGCGTCCTGCACCATGCGGCGACCTCGAGCGCTTCCCTGTCGTTGCCGCGGGCGGCGACGACCTGCAATCCCATCGGCATGCCTTGCGGGCCGAGCGCCGTCGCGAACGCGACGCACGGCACGCCGCACAGCGTCCAGATGACGCAGAACGACGCGTCGCCGGTCTCGGCGAGCGTGCGCGGCGCCTCGCCGGTCGCGGGCGGCGTGACGATCGCGTCGTAGCCCGCGAGGAGCGCGTCGAGCTCGGCCCGCAGCGCGCCTTGCGTGGCCCGCGCCTGCGCGTAGCGCGCGGCGTCCACTTTCGCCCCCCGCTCGTACAGCGCGCGGAAGGTGGCGCTCATGCGATCGCGCGAGAGCGCGTGGAGCTCGGCGAAATTGCGCGCGATCTCCGCAAGCTGGATCGCGCGCGTGGCGTCGTCCGCGGCGTCGAACGCCGGTGGCAGCTCGACCTCGTCGATGCGCGCGCCGCCTTCGCGTAGGCGCGCGCAGTCGGCGTCGAAAAGGGCCTGCTGCGCGGGGCTCGCCTTGCTCCAGGCGGGCGAGCGGACCGCCGCGAGGCGCGGCGGCTCGCGACGCGCTGCGATGGGCTCGTCGCTTCCCTTCCACGAGGCGACGCCCATCGTGGCGCCATCGCGTGGGTCCGCGCCCTGCAGCGCGAGCGTCACGAGCCACGCATCGTCGATGGACCTCGCGAGGACGCCCACGTGATCGAGCGACTCGCTCGCCTCCAGCACGCCGTGGCGCGAGATGCGGCCGAAGGTGGGCTTGAAGCCCACGACGCCGCAGTACGTCGCGGGACGAATCACCGAGCCGCGCGTCTGCGTGCCGAGCGCGACCGGCGCGAATCCCGCCGCCACCGCCGCGGCGGAGCCGCTCGACGAGCCGCCGGGCGTGAAGGCAGCGTTCCACGGATTGGTCGTGACCGGCGGGAACTGCGTCGCGAATTCGCACGTCGTGGTCTTGCCGAGGACGAACCCGCCTGCCGCCTCGAGCCTGTCGACGCACGCCGACGAGCGATCGGCGACGTAGCCGTCGAAGATCGGCGAGCCCATGCCGGTGGGCAGGCCCGCCGCGTGGATGATGTCCTTCAGCGCGACGCCCAAGCCGTGCAATGGTCCCGCGATCCCGCTCTCGCGCAACGCGCGATCGGCCGCCCTCGCGCGCTCGAGTGCGTGGCCCTCGTCGAACCATGCCCACGCGTGCACGCGCGGCTCGAAGGCGCGGATGCGCGAGGCGTACGCCGACACGAGCGCCTCGGACGTGAAGTGCCCTTCGCGCATGCCCCTCGCCGCCTCGCGCAGCGGCAGGAACGCGAGCTCCATCGCGTCGTACGCCGTCATCGCGGCAGGAAGCGGTGAAGCGCGCGGCGCGTCGCGAGCACGAACAGCCGGTCGACCAGGATGCCGAGGACCGCGAGGATCACGATGCCGACGAACGCGAACTCGGTCTGCATCCAGGTGCGCGCGCTGAAGATGAGGTAGCCCACGCCGTCGTTGGGCGCGAGGAGCTCGGCGGCGACGATGGTCGCGAAGCAGTTGCCCATGGCGAGCCGCATGCCGGTGACCATGAACGGGACCGTCGCGGGCGTCTTGACCAGAACGAACGCCTGCCACGGGGTGCAGCCGTACGAGCGCGCGGCGCGGAGCTGGTTCGCGGGTACGCTCGACACGCCGATCATGGTGTTGAGGGCCACCACGAAGACCGTGGTGTAGACGAGGAGCGCGATCTTCGACCACTCGCCCGTGCCGAGCCACACCATCGTGGCGGGGATCCACGCGAGCGCCGGCAGCGCGCGGAAGAACTGCACGTACGGATCGAACACCACGCGCACCCACCGGAACGATCCCATCAGCATCCCGAGGGCGACGCCCAGCACGCAGCCGAGGGTGAAGCCGATGGCGATGCGCCGCAGGCTCGCCACGATGTCGTTGACGAGCCGGCCTTCCTCGAAGAGCTTCTGCGCGGTACGCAGCGTGGACATCGGCGACGGGAACAGGAGCGGGATGATCGCCTGGCTGCTTCCGTACTGCCAAAGGCCCAGGATGACGGCCACCGACAGCGCGTAGCCCATCGCGCCGATGCGCCGCTGACGCGTGAGGTCGCGCCTCATGACAGGAGGCTGTCCTCGCGACGCAGCGCGCGCTGCACTTCCTCGGAGATGCTGCGATGGATGCGCTCGTACAGCTCGCCGAACTCGGCGCTTCCGCGCCTTCGCGGCCGCGGGAGATCGATCGGCATGATCTCCTTGATCGACGACCCGGGGCCCGCACGCATGATGCCCACGCGGTCGCCCAGGAGGATCGCCTCGACGATGTCGTGCGTGATGAACAGCACGGTGCGGCGCATCGTCACGCTGAGCTGCATGAGCTCGTCCTGGAGGATCGACCGCGTCTGCGCGTCGAGCGCCGCGAACGGCTCGTCCATGAGGAGCACCGGCGAGTCGAGCACGAGCGCGCGGGCGAGCTGCGTGCGCTGCTTCATGCCGCCCGAGAGCTCGCCGGGGTACTTGGCCTCGTGGCCGCGCAGGCCCACGACGCCGAGCGCGGCGAGCGCCTTCTCGTCGCGCTCGGCCTGCGGCACGCCGAGCACGCGGAGCGGGAACGCGACGTTGTCCTGCACCGAGAGCCAGCCGTAAAGGGAGTCGCTGTCCTGGAAGATGACGATGCGGTCGCGGCCGGCGCCGCGGATGGGCTCCCCGCCCGCGAGGAGCGTGCCCTGCGTCGGCGCCTCGAATCCCGCGATGAGGTTGAGCACCGTCGACTTGCCGCAGCCGGAGGGTCCGAGCAGGACGAAGAACTCGCCGGCCGCGATGTCTAAGTCGACCCCGTGCAGCACGTCGGGGCGCCCCGCGCCGAAGCCGAAGGAGACGTCGCGCACGGCGAGGGCGCCGGGATCGCGGGCGGGATCGTTCATGGAGGCGCGATCGGTGGTCATGGGTCGTCGGTGCGCATGTAGCGGCGGAGGAAGCGGGTCGACAGGAATCGCGCGAGGCGATCGGCGGCAATGCCCAGGAGCCCCAGCACGAGCATGCCGGCGAACATCTGGTCCATCGCCATCCACTGGCTCGAGTCGACGATGCGATAGCCGAGGCCCGCGTTGGCGGCGATCAGCTCCGCGCCGACGACCGCCGCGAAGGAGTTGCCCATCGCGATGCGCGCGCCCGCCACGCTGTACGAAAGCGTGGCCGGGAACACGACCCACGAGAAGAGCTGCCGTCCCGACACGCCGTAGTTCTCCGCCGCGCGGATCTGGTTGCGGCGGATCGACGCCACGCCGCTCATGGTGTTGAGGAGCACGAGGAAGACCGTCATGTAGAAGATGATCGCGATCTTCGAGGTCTCGCCGATGCCGAACCACATGATGGCCGGGATGAGCCAAGCGATGGGCGGGACGAAGCGCAGCGACTGCACGACCGGATCGCAGAACGCGCGCACGACCGGAAAGAGGCCCATCGCAAGGCCGAGCGGCACGCCTACGAGGCATCCCAGCGCGAATCCGATTGCGATACGGCGGAGGCTCACCGCCACGTCGACCAGGAGCGTGCCGTTGCCGGTCGACTCGACCAGCGCCTGCAGGATGCGAAGCGGCGACGGAAAGAGCGGCGAGTCGAGCCAGCGACTCGCGACGGCCCATGCGGCGATCCCCGCTCCGATCGACAGCGCGGTGAGGATCCACGTCGCGTGCGCGGCGAGCACGCGAGCGGGTCGCGCGCCGGGCGTCGCGGCGATGGGGGCGCTCACGCGCGGGGCGGACGTTCCGGTGCTCGCCATCGGCGTCATCCGCGCGCCACGATGCGCGGCGCGGCGCGACGCCGGTGATAGAGTGTGCGCACGATGAAGATCGAATCGCACCTCGCGAAATTCCGCAGGCTGGATGCCACGCTGCGCAAGCTCGATCCGGGCACCGACCAGGAGCTCTGGATCTGGACGGCGATGAACGCGGGCGTGCACCTTCTCAACGCCGCGCTCCACGATTGCAACGCGACGCACGAGACCGACGCCTTCCACTCGCAGGTCGAGGGCCTGTACGCGGTGCCCGACCGCGCCTCGGGAGGCATGCGCGACGCCCTGCAGGCGCCTGGAGACGTGATGCACGTCGGGCAGCCGCCCATCGCCGCGCCGCTGCCCGCGGCGATCGAGCGCGCGTCCGTCGCCCTGCGCACGATCGAGGACCTGCGCGAGAGGTACGTGCGCGGGAGCGAGCGTGCCGCGCCCGACGTCCAGCGCCAGTGGGCGTTGGCGTATGCGACGTGCGTGCGCGAGCTGCGCGCGGCGCTCGACGCCTCCGGAGCGGGCGCATGAAGCTCGACGCCCATCGCGCCAAGGCCACGAGCATCGAGCGCTCGCTCGCGCGCTGCACGCCCTCGGACTACGAGACCGTCATCGAGGGCTGCATGCTCGCGGGCACGCACTGGTTCAACATC
>JBGAIS010000141.1:0-9681 GCA_044225355.1 Casimicrobiaceae bacterium
GCCAAGCCCCCGACGTCGAGGCGCAGATGACGATCAGAACGAGCGCGGAAGCCTGCCCTCGAATCCCGTGATCGGTGGGTAGGCCGCTGGATCGGTCACGACGTCGATGACCACGGGTTCCGAACGGGCGAGCGCATCGGACAGGGCGGCCCGAACGTCGCGCGAGTGCTCCACCCGCACGCCGTAGACGCCGCACGCGCGAGCGATGGCGGCGTGGTCGACCGGCGCAAAGTCGCATGCTTCGGTGAAGCCTCCGAAGAATGCGGTCTCGGCGTGCTTCTGGTAGCCGAGGATCTGGTTGTTGAGGACGATGGTGACGATAGGCAGGCCGAGGCGCTTGACCGTCTCGATCTCCGCCCACGTGTGCGCGAAGCCGCCGTCGCCCGCGACGCAAATGACGCGCTTGCCGGGCGAGGCAATCTGCGCACCGATCGCGAACGGGAGCCCCCATCCGAGTCCCGCGAGGCCGCGAGGACTCAGGAACCTCTGGCCCACGCGGCGAGCCGTCAGATAGTTGGCGATCCAGATCGACGAGTAGCTCGCATCGGCCACCACGATCGCATCGCCGTCGAGCATGGCGTCGAGGACGTGCATGACGCGCTCGGGCCGAACCGGCCCCTCGCGATCGAGGGCGATCGCATCGTAGACTTCGCGCCACCTCGTGACCGCGTGCCCGATGCGCGCTTCGAGCATCGGGCGCGCCCCGGCGCGCTTCGTCAAGTCCTCGCTCGACAGTGCGTCCGCCAATGCCGCAAGGGTCGCGCGCGCGTCGCCCGCGAGCCGCTGAGATTCGTAGTTGCGCCCGATCTCCTCGGGAGCGACGTCGAGGTGCACGTATGTCGCGTCACGTGGCAGGAGTGTCCACGAGTCCGTGCCGTTCTGGTTCGTGCGCGTTCCGGCAAGGAAAACGACGTCCGCGTCGCCGACGATGTCGCGCATGTCCCTCGTTCGGCTGCCTTCGCCCATGAAGTAGCCTACGACACCCAGCGAAAGCGGATGCGTCTCGGACACGCTTCCCTTGCCCATGGCGGTAGTGGCCACCGGCAGATGCGCCATTTCCTGAAGGGCGGCGAGCTCGGCTGATGCATCGGAGACATGGATGCCGCCGCCGGCGATGACGAGCGGAGATCGGGCGCGAGCGATGAGGGATGCGACGTCTCGCAGCCGCGAAGGCTCCGGCACGGCTCGGTCGAGCGGGAAGGAACCCAACCCGGCGACGCGGGGCCGCGCCGCTCGCGCGGGCGCGGCTTCGGCGAAGAGGTCGAAGGGCACCAGCAGCACCGCGGGGCCCGGGCGCCCCGACGTGGCCGCGGTGAACGCCATGTCGACGTAGTCCTCGATGCGGTCCGCGCGCTCGACCCGGCGAATCCACTTCGCGACCGCGTCGAACAGTCGAGCATGGTCGAGCTCCTGGAACGCGTTGCGATCCGTGGCGTCGCGCGGTACGTCCTGCACGAGGGCGACCATTGCGATCGAGGCCTTGAGCGCCTCGGCGAGAGGCGCCACGAGAAGCGTCGCCGCGGGCCCATTCTGCGCTGCGACGACGCCCACCTTGTGCGAGACTCGCGCGTACGCGTCGGCCATCGCGCCCCCCGCGTTCTCCGCGCGATACGTCGCCTGGCGGATGCCCGCGGCAGGTGCGGCGAGGAAGAAGAGGCTGGGGATGCTCTGCCCGAACGCGACCTCGACGCCGTGGCGGGCGAATGCCTCTGCGATGCGCGTGGCCATGATTTCCCGGCGCCCGCCGGTCTTGTCGTTTTCCACTGCGCTTCCTCCTGGTCGCTCGCCGGTGCCGCACCGGCGGGGGCACATCTTAGGACGCGCCGGGTATCGCCAAAAGTACGGAATTCCTATTCCAGCCATTCGATGCTGCTATAGCCCGCGCGCCGTCGGCTAGAATTGCGCCATGTTCACGAAGATCCTCATAGCCAACCGGGGCGAGATCGCCTGCCGGGTCATCAAGACGGCGCGCCGCATGGGCATCGCCACCGTGGCCGTGTACTCCGAGGCCGATCGCGACGCGCGCCACGTGGAGCTCGCCGACGAGGCAGTGTGCATCGGGCCGCCGCCGTCGCGCGAGTCGTACCTTCGTGCCGACCGCATCATCGAGGCGTGCAAGGCCACGGGCGCCCAGGCCGTGCATCCGGGATACGGCTTCCTCTCGGAGAACGAGACCTTCGCGCGCGAGCTCGAGGACGCGGGCATCGTTTTCATCGGCCCCAAGCACGCGTCGATCGCCGCGATGGGCGACAAGATCGCCTCGAAGAAGCTCGCTGCGCAAGCGAAGGTGAGCACCATTCCCGGCTATACGGACGTGATCGACGACGCAGACCAGGCGGTCAGGATCGCCCGCGACGTGGGGTACCCGGTGATGATCAAGGCGTCCGCGGGCGGTGGCGGCAAGGGCCTTCGCGTCGCGCACGACGACAAGGAGGCGCGCGAAGGCTTCGCGGCGTGCAAGGCGGAAGCGAAGGCGAGCTTCGGCGACGACCGCGTCTTCATCGAGAAATTCATCGAGCAGCCGCGCCACATCGAGATCCAGGTGCTGGGCGACTCGCACGGCAACATCGTGTACCTCTGGGAGCGCGAGTGCTCGATCCAGCGCCGCCACCAGAAGGTGATCGAGGAAGCGCCGTCGCCGTTTTTGGACGAGGCGACGCGCAAGGCGATGGGCGAGCAGGCGGTGGCGCTGGCTCGCGCGGTCCACTACCAGTCGGCCGGCACGGTCGAGTTCGTCGTGGGCGCCGACCGCGGCTTCTACTTCCTCGAGATGAACACGCGCCTGCAGGTCGAGCACCCCGTGACCGAGATGATCACGGGCCTCGATCTCGTCGAGTGGATGATTCGCGTGGCCGCCGGCGAGAAGCTGGGCTTCGCGCAGAAGGACATCAAGCGGGATGGTTGGGCGATGGAGTGCCGCATCAACGCGGAGGACCCGATACGAGGCTTCCTGCCGTCGGTGGGAAGGCTCGTGCGCTATCGGCCGCCCGCCGAGGTGCCGGGCAGCGTGCGCGTCGATACCGGCGTGTACGAAGGCGGCGAGATCCCCATGTACTACGACTCGATGATCGCGAAGCTCATCGTGCACGCGCCGACGCGGGCCGAGGCCGCGCGGCGCATGGGCGATGCCCTCAACGAGTTCGTCATCCGAGGCATCGCGTCCAATCTCGTATTCCAGTCCGCGCTGGTGCGGCACCCGCGGTTCCTCGAGGGCCGCCTCACCACGGCGTTCATCGCGGAGGAGTATCCGAAGGGCTTCAGCGCGCAGGACGTGCCGTCGGACAACGCGCCCTTCCTGGCCGCGGTAGCGGCGGCGGTGCATCGCGGCTACCGCGAGCGCGCCTCGGGCATCGCGGGCCAGGTGCCGGGCCATGAGCTTCGCATCGTCGGCGATTACGTCGTGGTGGCGGCCGAGGGCGACTATCCGGCGCAGGTCGATCGCGTGGCGGGCGGATACGACGTGCGCGTGGGCGAGGCGAAGTTCGCGCTGCGCTACACGTGGCGGTTCAACGACATCCTGCTGCGCGGCACGTCCAACGGCGAGCCCTTCGCCATCCAGGTCGAGCGGCAAGGCCTTCGTTACCGCGTGACGTATCGAGGGACGCAGCGCGACATGCAGGTGCTGCCCCGTCGTGCCGCCGAGCTTCTCCGGCTCATGCCGCTCAAGGCGCCGCCCGATCGCTCGCGCCTGCTCCTATCGCCCATGCCGGGCCTCCTGGCGGAGGTGGCGGTCAAGACCGGGCAGGAGGTGAAGGCCGGCGAGCGCCTCGTCGTGATCGAGGCGATGAAGATGCAGAACGTGATCCTGGCCGAGCGCGATGCCGTCGTGGCCGAGCTCCTGGCGAAGGAAGGCGACAGCCTCGCCGTGGATCAGCCCGTGGTGCGATTCCAATGAGCGCCGCTCGACCTTTTCGCGTCCTGGGCGTGCAGCAGATCGCCGTCGGGAGCACGAGCAAGGCGCGCCTGCGCGCGCTGTGGGTGGATTGCCTCGGCCTCGCCGTCGAGGGCCAGTATCGCAGCGAGCGCGAGAACGTCGACGAGGATATCGCCGTCGCGGGGCGCGGAGCCTCGCGCTGCGAGGTGGACCTCATGGAACCCATCGATCCCGCCGCCAAGCCGGCGGTCCACGAGCCGCCCCTCAATCACGTGGGCCTCTGGGTCGACGACCTGGCCGCGGCGGTGGCGTGGCTTTCCGGGCAAGGCGTGCGCTTCGCGCCGGGCGGCATCCGAAAGGGCGCCGCCGGGCATGACATCACGTTCATCCATCCCAAGGGCAACGAGCAGTTCCCGATCGGCGGGGAGGGCGTGCTGATCGAGCTCGTCCAGGCGCCGCCGGACATCATCGAGGCCGCGGGGTCCTGACGGCCCGGAACCCGACGCCAACCGACAGGTCTATCGGCGAACGTCCTACAATAGGCGCCTTGCCGGGGTCCGCGACCGTCGTCTATAGTCGGTTGCCGGGCTTCACGAGGATGTCCTACAAATTCCCGCGACCTCACGCCGTTTTTTCATGCGGTTCTTCCTTAAGGCACTGACCCACATCCCGTTGCCCATCCTCTCTGGATGCGGCTTCCTGGCGTACGTGGTCGTGTTCTACGTGATGCGATGGCGGCGCGACCGCGCCGAGGCGGACGTCGCCAATGCATTCCCGGAGAAGAGCCAGGAGGAGCGCGCGCGCATCGTGCGCGAGTGCTATCGCAACCTGGCCGACACCATCGTCGAGGCCTTCTGGGGTTTCGGCGCCAGCGCGGAGCAGTTGAAAGCCCGCGTCAAGTTCGAGGATCCGGAGCTCATCCGGCGCGCGATCGACCGCCGGCAGACCATCCTCCTGCTCGCGGCCCATCACGGCAACTGGGAATGGCTGCTGCTCGCGGCGGGCGCCAACTTTCCCATCCCCATCGACGTCGTCTACCAGCCGCAGCGGCTCGCGTCGCTCGACGAGTTCCTTCGCGACGTGCGCTGCCGGTTCGGCGGCAAGCTCATTCCGCGCAAGCAGTTCGTGTACGAGCTCCTGAGCCACGCGGGCGAGCCGCGCGCGTACGCGCTGATCGCCGACCAGACGCCGCGCAAGACCGACCCCAAGCACTGGACGCGATTCCTCCGCCAGGACACGGCCTTCTTCACGGGCGCGGGGAAGATCGCCAAGTTCCTCGACTCGCCGGTGTACTTCGTCTCGATGAAGCGCGTGCGTCGCGGCTATTACTCGGTGAGCCTCGACGTGATCGCCGAGCCGCCGTACGAGGAGGTCGACGATGCCATCATCGTCGAGCGTTACGCGCGATGCCTCGAGCGCGCCATCATCGATAGCCCCGCCGACTGGCTCTGGCTGCAGAAGAAGTGGAAGTACGCGAAGCCGTCCCCGGGAGACGACACCTATTCCGAAGGCGTGCCTGCCCGCGCGCGCCTGTAGTCAATGATCCGCCGCAGGCGCAAGGGAGGCCTGTTCATGCCACAGTGCCACGGTGGCCACGTATCCGCCGGCGACATCGACGGCCCGCAGTCGCCACTGCGCCGGCTCGTACGGAGCCGGCCCGTCGACGAGCTCGAGCGAGCGCGTCACGTCGACGTCCATGCGCCGGAAGGGCGCGGACAGCGCGTCGCCCGTCGCCTTGCTCATCGCCTCCTTGCAGGTCCAAAGGCGCAGGAGCGTCCGCCGGCGAGCGTCGTCGTCGAGGCCCAGGAGCATGGCCTGCTCGCGCGGCGACATGAATTTCCGCGCCACGCCGGCGACGTTGAGCTCGCGCTCACCATGCTCGATGTCGACGCCGATTCTCCCGCTCGACGCGAACGCGATGAGCGCGGTACCCCGCGTATGCGTGACGTTGAAGTCGACGCTCGCGGCGCCTTCCACGTGCGGGCGGCCGCGCCTTCCGCGTCCTATCGGGACGTCCTGCGCGCGCATGCCGAGCCTCGCGCCGAGGAGCGTGCGCAGCGTCGCGCGCCCCACGACGTAGCGATCGCGCAGGTCGTCGCGGCCGAAGCGGGCGGCGCGCGCGAGCTCGGCGGGCGAGAGCGCGATCGCCAGCGCGGCCACGTCGGCGGCCGTGCGGACGAGCTCGCACGTCCATGCGTCCACGCCCGGAGCGGGCGAGCGCAGCGCGATCGGGCGTGCGGAAAGCGCGGTGTCCGTCATGATCTCGATGTCCTCGGTGGCTGACGTCCATGCTCGCCCAGCAACCCGATCGGCTGCCTGACGTGCTGGGCTTCGTGCTCGGCAGCATGTCGCGCTGGCCCCGCCGCGTGCTGGACGGCTTCGGCTACGTCGCCTACGTCGTCGTGTTCCGCATTCTTCGCTGGCGGCGAACCCTGTCGGCGACCAACATCGCGAACGCCTTCCCCGACAAGAGCGAGTCCGAGCGCCAGGCCATTCTCCAGCAATCGTATCGCAACCTGGGCCGCTTCCTTGCGGAGTCGCTGTGGGGGTGGAACGCGAGTGCCGACGCGCTCGCGAGCCGCGTGCGCATCGTCAATCCCGAGCTCATTACGCGATTCACCTCGAACGGCCAGTCGGTGGTGCTGCTCGCGGCGCACTTCTGCAACTGGGAGTGGCTGCTGCTCACCGCGGGCGTGGTGCTCAAGGTGCCCATCGACGCCGTTTACAAGCCGCAGAAGGTGAAGGGCATCGACGATTTCCTCCGAGCGCGCCGGTCGCGCTTCGGCGGCAATCCCATTCCTCACCAGAGCTTCATGTTCGAGGTGATGAAGCGACGCAAGGACGTGCGTGCGTATGCGCTCGTCGCCGACCACACGCCGAAGCACGACGAAGAGAAGCACTGGACGCGCTTCCTCAACCAGGACACCGCGTTCTTCGTCGGCGCGGACAAGATCGCCAAGATACTGAAGGCACCGGTGATCTACGTCGCGATGCGCCGCGACGGCCCGGGACGCTACAGCGTGGAGCTCAAGCTCCTCGCCGAGCCGCCGTACGACCGCGATTCCGGACCGGAGATCGTCGAGCGCTACGCGCGCATGCTGGAGCAGGAGATTCGCCGCAGCCCGGCCGACTGGCTCTGGCTGCACCGCAAGTGGAAGTACCACAAGCCACTTTACGCGTAGCCATCCCACGCGATTGCGCCGGAGCCTCGACCTCGGCGACGCCCCCGAGCTAGGCTCGCGCCTCTGCCTGCTTCTGCGCGAGGAACCCCGCCATCGCCCGCACGGTCGGGTACTCGAAGAAGTCGGTGACCTCGAGGTAGCCGGGGTACGTCTGCTCCACCTTCTCGTAGATCTGCGCAAGCGTGAGGGAGCCGGTGCCGAGCTCGAAGAGATTGTCGTCGGGCGAGATACGGCGATTCGGCAGCGCCGCCTGGCAGATGGCGAGAAGCGTCTGCTCGAGGTCGCTCGCCGCCGACGAGCCGGGGGCCGCGTCGGCATCGTGGCTCGCAAGCGCGGCCAGCACGTCGGCAAAGCGCCCTTCCTCGTAGTCGCGGGCAAGCGCGAAGCGCTGCACCTTGCCGCTCGTCGTCTTGGGAAACTGGCGCACCGGCACCACCGCGGCCACTGGCAGCCCCATGCGCTCGTTGACGACGCGCCGCACCGTCCTCGCGACGTGCGCGAACGCGGCGAGGTCGTCACCCTTGTGGAGCACGAACACGATGACGTCGTCGGTTGCGGCGCCCTTCGGACGCGTGCCGGCGGCCGCCGCACGCCCGAGCTCGATGTCCGCATGCTGCGCGAGGACGAGGTCGATATCCTGCGGATAGTGATTCTGTCCCGCGACGAAGAGGATCTCCTTCACGCGGCCGGTCACCACGAGATCGCCATCGACCATGGTGCCCAAGTCGCCCGTGTCGACGAAGCCGTCGCTCGTGCGCGATGCCTGCGTGAGCGCGGCATCGTCGTAGTAGCCGGGGCTCACGTTCGCGCCGCGAATCAGGATGCGGCCCACCGTGCCCGCAGGCGCCGGCTGGCCGTGCTCGTCCGCGATGCGCACCTCGCAATCCTGCACGGCGCGCCCGAGGCGAACGAGCTCGACGCCGCCTTCGTCGCCGGCCGGCGCGGCTTGGGCGACCTCCCCGGGCCCGAGCGACGCGCGCGCGAGCGTGGCCACGCGAAGCGGTGCGCCGGGCTGGGGAAAGGTCACCGCGAGGCTCGCTTCCGCAAGACCGTAGACGGGGAACATCACGTTCGCGTCGAGCTTCGCGGGCGCGAGCGCGGCGACGAAGTCGCGGCACAGGTCCGCGGCGATGGGCTCGGCACCATTGAAGATGATGCGAACCTTCGAGAGGTCGAGCCGCGCGACCTTCTCCGCATCGTGCGAGCGGAGGTAGTGCATGTAGCCGAAATTGGGCGAGCACGTGACGCTCACGCCGTGCTCGCTCGCCTTGGCGACCCACAGGCCCGGCCGGCGCACGAAGAGCGCGGTGGGCATGAGCCAATGATCCACGCCCTGGAACAGCGGAGTGAGGTGGAAGCCGATGAGTCCCATGTCGTGGGTGAGCGGCATCCACGAGAGGCTCGTGTCGTCGTCGCGCGCGCCGATGCCGTGCGCGATGGCGGCGATGTTCGTCGTCAGGTTGCGATGCGTGAGGATCACGCCCTTCGGCTCGCTCGTGGATCCGGACGAGAACTGGATGAACGCGGTGTCGTCGGCAGACGCGCGATGCTCCACGCCCGGGACCGAGACGTCCGACACCTCGTCTAAGAATACCGTCTGCCGCTCGAGCTTCGACACGACGTCGGCGAGGCCGTTGTCGAGCGCGTAGGCGCGAAGGCGGTCGAATACCTTGCGCTCCGTTGCGAGCGTGGCGGAAGGCAGGCGCGCGAGCACGCGGAAGAACTTGGCCTTGTGTTCGTCCGCGTTGCCGGGCGCGAGCGGCACGGCCACGATGCGCCCGAGCACGCAGGCCCAGAACGTGTCGACGAAAGGCGCAAGGCCATCCACCAGCAGCACCGCGTGCGTCCCGGCGCGCGCACCCGCGCTTTGCAGGTGATGCAGGATGCCGAGCGAGCGCGCCCGGAGCTCGGCATACGAGACGCGCCGCTCGCTCGACTCTCCGGCGACGTAGTGAACGCCGCGCGGGCTGGGCGTGACGGCGTCCAGCGCGTCGGTCAGGGTCTCGAATGCGTGCATGCGATATTGTCGGCTAGAACGATCGGCGCCGCATCCTCGCGTGCATCAGCACGGACTGCCTCGTGCGCAGGTTGACCTGCGGCTCGATGTCGATTCGCTGGCCCGGCACGAGCGACAGCGAGAAGCGGCGAGCCAGCATGATGACATGCGCGTGCATTTCGATGATGGCGAGGTGCTCGCCGATGCACGCGCGGGGTCCGAGCCCGAAGGGCAGGTACGCGAAGCGATCGCGTCCCTCGGAGGCCTCCGGCAGGAAGCGGTCGGGGTCGAATGCGTCCGGCCGATCCCAGTGGCGCGGGTGACGATGCACGAGATACGGTGAGACCAGCACGTCGGTGCCCGCGGGCAGGTCGAAGGCTCCGATGGTCGACGCGGCGATCGAGCGTCGCGTGAGGAGCCAGCCCGGCGGATACAGCCGCAGCGTCTCGTCGATGGCGCGGCGCGCGTACGCAAAGCGCGCGAGATCGTCGTACGAGGGCGGCGCGTCGCCGGCGTCATCGAGCTCCGCGTGCAGCCGCGACTCGACGGCGGGCTCCTGCGCCACGAGGTACCAGAACCAGTTGAGCGAGCTCGCGGTGGTCTCGTGCCCCGCGATGATGAGCGTCATG
>JBGAIS010000142.1:0-9569 GCA_044225355.1 Casimicrobiaceae bacterium
GCGTTGAGCAGCAAGAGCTCGACGGCCTTGGGGTCGGCCGCGACGAGCTCGAGGCGCACGTCGCTGTGCTCCGTGGCCCAGCCCGCGGCCACGCCCCCCGCGAGGAGCGGCGAGAACTGCGCGAGCCGGCGCATCCACAGGAGCGCGCTCTCGCGCTGGCGGCGCAGGCCGGCCGCGTGCTCGTCGCGCGCGAAGAGGGCGTGATGCTCGGCGAGCGCGGCCTCGATCTCGTCGTCGCCGGGCAGCGCCTCGCGCTCCGGGAGCATGAGCTGGCGCGCGGCCTTGCGCTTGGCGAGCGTCCAGTCGGTGATGCCGTGCTCGGCGATGAGCCGCGCGGCAACCTGCGCGATGCGCACGCGGTTCTGCATGTCGCGGGCGGGCGGCCCGTGCGTCCGGCGCGCCACGTCAGAAGAGCTGGTCGCGCACGTCCTGCGTCGTGCGCCCCGGCACCTGCGGGGCGAGGCCGCTGCCGCCGCCGGCGGGCGGGAACTCCGCGAAGAAGTAGTCGCTCACGCTGCTCGCGTCGTCGCGCAGGCCCGTGTCCGGATTCACCTTGACCGCGATGACACCTTCGGGAGGCGTGAGCGGCTTCTCGGGGACGCCCTTCAGGGCCTTCTGCATGAAGGCGATCCAGATGGGCAGGGCCGCGACGCCGCCGGTCTCGTTGGCGCCGAGCGAGCGCGGCTGGTCGAAGCCGATCCACGACACGCCGACGATGGACGCGTTGAACCCGCAGAACCACGCGTCGACGTTCTCGTTCGTCGTGCCCGTCTTGCCCGCGAGGTCCTTGCGCCCGAGCGTCATCGCGCGCGTGGCCGTGCCCTGCGTGACGACGTCGCGGAGCATGGTCGTCATCACGAACGCGTTGCGCGGATCGATGGCGCGCTCGGCGCCGTCGCCCGCGGTGACGGGCTTCGCCTCGGACAGGATGTTGCCCTTGGCGTCCGTCACCCGCGAGATGAGGTAAGGCGTCACGCGATAGCCGCCGTTGGCGAATACCGCGTAGGCCGCGGCCATCTGCAGCGGCGTGGCCGAGCCCGCGCCCAGGCCCATCGTGAGGTAGGGCGGATGCTGCTTCGGGTCGAAGCCGAAGCGCGTGATGTAATCCTGCGCGTATTGCGGGCCGATGGCCTGGAGCACGCGCACCAGCACGAGGTTCTTCGACTTGGCCACGGCGGTGCGAAGCCGCATGGGGCCGTCGAACTTGCCGTCGAAGTTCTTGGGCTCCCAATCCTCGCCGCCGGTCTTGTCGCCGGGGACGAAGAACGGCGCGTCGTTCACGATCGTCGAGGGCGAGAAGCCCTTCTCGAGCGCGGCGGAGTAGATGAAGGGCTTGAACGACGACCCCGGCTGGCGCATGGCCTGCGTGACGTGGTTGAACTTGTTGCGGTCGTAGTCGAAGCCCCCGGCGAGGGCCAGGACGGCGCCGTCGAGGGGCGAGATGGCGATGAACGCGGCCTCGGCCTGCGGCACCTGCGAGATGACCCACTTGCCCTTGTCGTCGCGAGACAGGCGGATCACCGCGCCCCGGCGCACGCGCTGCGCGGCGGGCGTCTTGTCGGAGAGGTTGCGCGACGCGAACTTGATCTGGTCGCCGGTCATCACCACGGCGTCGCCCGTCGCGGTGACCGCGCGGATCTCGTTGGCGGAGGCCTCCTGGACCACGGCGACGGCGAGGTTGTCGCTGTCCGGGGTCTCCTGGAAGACCTTGTCGAGCGCCTGCTCCTGCTCGGCGGCGTCGGCCGGGAGGTTCACGAAGGACTCGGGGCCGCGGTAGCCGTGGCGGCGGTCGTATTCGAGCACTCCGCGACGGATCGCGGCATAGGCCGCGTCCTGGTCGGGCTTGCGCACGGTCGTCCACACTGTAATCCCGCGCGTGTAGGCCTCCTCGCCATAGGCGTCGAAAATCACTTGGCGGGCCATCTCGGCCACCGCCTCGGCGTGTGTAGGAATGACGTCGCGAATGCCCTGCCGGACGGTCAATGGCGCATTTTGTGCTTCCTGGTAGGCCTGGTCCGAAATGAAGTGAAGCTCGTGCATGCGTCTCAGAACATAGGCCTGGCGCGTCTTGGCACGGCGGGGGTTGGTGACCGGGTTGTAGGTCGAGGGCGCCTTAGGCAATCCGGCCAGCATCGCGGCCTCGGCGACCGTGACATCCTTGAGGGGCTTGCCGTAGTAGATCTGCGAGGCGGCCGCGAAGCCGTAGGAGCGCTGGCCGAGGAAGATCTGGTTGACGTAGAGCTCGAGGATCTCGTCCTTCGTGAGGTTGGCCTCGATCTTCCAGGCCAGGAGCACCTCGCGAAGCTTGCGGGTGACGGTCTTCTCGCGGGTGAGGAAGAAGTTGCGGGCCACCTGCATCGTGATGGTGCCTGCGCCCTGCTGGGTGCCGGAGGCGAGGTTGGCCAGGGCGGCTCGCGCCACGCTCAAATAGTCGACGCCGCCATGTTGGTAGAAACGTTCGTCTTCCGCGGCCAAAATGGCCTGTTTCATGACATCCGGGACATCGCGTATAGCCACGACCGCCCGGCGCTCCTCGCCGAATTCGCCGAGAAGGTCGCCCTCGGCCGAGACGACGCGGAGGGGGATTTTGGGCTGGTAGTCGGTCAGGACCTCCAGTGACGGCAATGTGGGCCACAAAAGCGCCAGCACGAACGCGCCCAGCAGCGCGCCGACCGCGGCGAGGCCCACGAAAACCGACAGGAGATAGACGATCCAGCGCTTTAGCACGGGGGAATAAAACTTGCGTAGGAAGGGGTGTTCGTTGCGCTGTTGCACAAATGGCCTGTTCGGCCATCTGCTTGAGACCAGAACAAATTGACAAGGTTCATACTTGCTGCCAGAGTTTAATGTAGTTTGTCAGCACTTTGCCCGGGGCTGTCATGCTCTCCGAAAAGTTTGGTAGTGCACTAGAGATCTTCAAAACGAAGTCTCCTTCGCTCATCGGCGTCGATATCGCATCGACTTCGATCAAGCTGATCGAGCTCGCCCAGGCGGGCAAGGGCACGTACAGGCTCGAGCGGTACGCCATCGAGCCTCTGCCCAAGGACACGGTCACGGACGGCAACATCGCGAACCTCGACCAGGTGTCCGACGCCCTCAAGCGCGGATGGAAGCGACTGGGCAGCCGGAATCGCAATATTGCCATGGCCCTGCCGTCCGCCATGGTCATCACGAAGAAAATCATCGTCCCCTCGGGCCAGCGCGAGGAAGAGCTCGAGCTCATGGTCGAGGCGGAGGCCAACCAGTACATCCCCTTTGCCCTGGACGAGGTGAACCTCGACTTCCAGACGCTCGGGGTCGCCCCGAACAACCCCGACGAGGTGGAGGTGCTGATCGCCGCGTCGCGCAAGGAGAAGGTCGAGGACCGCGTCGCCATCGCGGAGTCGGCGGGCTTGAAGCCGCGGGTCATGGACGTCGAGTCGTACGCGACGCAAGAGGTGTTCAGCCTCATCGCGCCGTCGCTGCCCGCCAACGGGCGCGACCAGAACATCGCGCTCGTGGACATCGGCGCGCACATCACGCACTTCTACGTCCTTCGCAACAACCAGTTCCTGTTCTCCCGCGACCAGGCCTTCGGCGGCAACCAGCTCACGCAGGACATCCAGCGCGCCTTCAACCTGTCCCCGGAAGAGGCGGAGTCCGCGAAGAAGAACCAGGGGCTGCCCGAGAACTACGACAGCGACGTCCTGCAGCCGTTCATGGAGACGCTCGCTCTCGAGATCACCCGCGCGCTGCAGTTCTTCTTCACCTCCACGTCCCACAACCAGGTCGACCAGGTGGTCCTGGCGGGGGGCTGCGCCGCGCTCCCCGGCATAGACGACCTCGTCGCCAAGCGCGCGGGCGTCGCCACGGTCATCGCCAACCCGTTCGCCTCGATGCAGGCGTCCGAGCGCATCCGCCCGCGCCAGCTCGCGCAGGACGCGCCGATGCTCCTCGTCGCCACCGGGCTCGCGCTGCGGAGCTTCGAGTAATGGCCTCCGTACGCATCAACCTGCTGCCCCACCGCGAGCAGAAGCGCGCGGCGCGGCAGCGGCAGTTCATCTCGCTGGCGGTCTCGCTGGCGGTCCTGGGGCTCGCCGTGGTCGCGCTGGTGCACGGCATCCTGTCCGCGCAGATCGACAACCAGAAGGACCGCAACAACCTCCTCAAGAAGGAGATCGCGAAGCTCGACGAGCAGATCAAGGAGATCGACCGACTGCGCGACCAGATCCAGGCGGTGCTCGCGCGGAAGCAGGTCGTCGAGACGCTCCAGGCCAACCGCAGCGAGGCGGTGCACCTCCTCGACCAGCTCGTGCGCCAGCTGCCGGACGGCATCTACCTTCGCAGCGTGAAGCAGACCGACGCCAAGGTCACGATCAACGGCTACGCCCAGTCCAATGCCCGCGTGTCCACGCTCATGCGCAACATCGAGGCCTCGCCCTGGCTCGGCAACCCCGAGCTGGTCGAGATCAAGCTGGTGCCGGCTCCCGGCGTTCCCCGCGAGCGCGGGCTCACGATCAACGAGTTCACGATGAGCTTCCTCATCAAGCGTGTAGCACCCACCGAGGCCAAGTCGACCAACCCGGCGCCTGGCGCGCCCGGCGCGCCGGCCGCGCCGAAGGCATGAGGGACTAAGCCATGGCCATGACCCTCGACGACATCCGTCACCTCAATATCCGCGAAGTCGGCAGCTGGCCGCTGCTGCCCAAGATCGCCATCCTGCTGGCCATCGTCGTGGTCATCGTCGCACTGGGCTATTTCTTCGACTGGAGCGACCAGTGGGACACGCTGGAGCAGGTTCGCGGCGAGGAAGTGAAGCTCAAGGAGCAGTACGCGCAGAAGAAGGCCAAGGCGATCAACTTCGAGCTCTACGTGCAGCAGTTGAGCGAGGTCGAGCAGTCGTTCGGCGCGCTCGTGAAGCAGCTGCCCAACCGCTCCGAGATCGACGCCCTCCTCACCGACATCAACCAGGCGGGCCTCGGCCGCGGCCTCCAGTTCGAGCTCTTCAAGCCGGCGCAGCAGGAGAAGATGGCCGAGTTCTACGCCGAGCTCCCGATCAAGATCAAGATCACGGGCACGTACCACGACATGGGCGCGTTCGCGAGCGACGTCGCGCAGCTTCCCCGCATCGTCACGCTGAACGACCTCGCGATCAGCAACGACAAGGGCACGCTCGTCCTCGACGCCGATGCCAAGACCTTCCGCTACCTCGACGAGGAAGAGATCTCGAGGCAGCGCGCGGCCGCGAAGGCCAAGGCCAAGAAATGAGCGGCCAGCTCCCTCGGCTCTCGCTTCGCGGGGCGCGCGGCCCGCTTGTCGCCGTTCTCGCGACCGCGTTCCTCGCCGGATGCGGCGGGGAGTCGCACCAGGACCTGCGTGAATGGATGCAGGACCAGGGCAAGGGAGCGCGCGGCAAGCTCGATCCGCTGCCGCAGATCAAGCCGTACGATCCTTTCGCGTACAACGCGTTCGACCTCCCGGACCCGTTCAAGCCGCGCAAGATCGAGCCGACGAAGGGCGCCTCCAAGCTCGCGCCCGACCTCACGCGACGCAAGGAGCCCCTCGAGGCCTATCCGCTCGAGTCGCTGTCGATGGTCGGCACCCTCGAGAAGAACAAGACCGTGTACGCCCTCGTGCGTACGCCCGACCGCGACGTCTACCAGATTCGCGCGGGCAACTACGTGGGCCAGAACTTCGGTGTCGTCACCGGCATCGGGGAAAGTGAAGTCAAGCTGAAGGAGCTGATCCAGGACGGCGCCGGCGATTGGACCGAGCGGTCGAGCACGCTTCAGCTCCAGCAGACGGATGCGAAACAGGGGACCAGATGATGAGCGCGCTTTCCATGATGCGAACGACCTCGCGGGCCTTCGGCAGACGAAGCCTCGCCGCCGCGCTCCTTGCCTTCGCCGCGTGGGCGCTCGCGGGCGTTGCGCTGGCGCAAACCGGCAACAGCCTCGACGGCGTGACCGTCTCGCGCGCGAGCTCGGGGCGCGTCGTGGTGCGCTTCCAGCTCAAGAATCCGCCGGCCAATCCGCCGGCGAGCTTCGCCATCGCGAACCCGCCGCGCATCGCGCTCGACTTCCTCGACACCACCAACGGCCTCGGCGCCACGCAGCGCACCGTCGACGAAGCGGCGCTTCGCAGCCTCAACGTCATCCAGGCCGGTAACCGCACCCGCGTCGTATTCAACCTCAACAAGCCGCAGTCGTTCGACACGGCGGTCGAGGGCAACCAGGTCGTCGTCACGCTAAACGACCAGGATTCCGTGCGCGCCGGCTCCGATACGGTGCAGCGCTTCGCCGAAGCCAAGCCCGGAGATACGCAGCACGCCATCCGCGACGTCGACTTCCGGCGCGGACGCAACGGCGAGGGCCGCCTCGTCGTCGACCTGTCCGACAGCTCGACCGGCATCGACATCCGCCAGCAGGGCCGCACGCTGATCGTCGAGTTCCTCAAGACGTCGGTGCCGCGCAACCTCGAGCGGCGCATGGACGTGGCCGACTTCGGGACGCCGGTGCTGACCGTGGACACGTTCCCGCAGGGGAACAACGCGCGGATGGTCATCGAGCCGAAGGGCCTGTGGGAGCACTCGGCTTACCAGGCCGACAACAAGTTCATCCTCGAGGTGAAGCCCATCCTCGAGGACCCGAACAAGCTCGTGCAGGGATCGCGCGGCGGCTACAAGGGCGAGAAGCTCTCGCTCAACTTCCAGAACGTGGAAGTGCGCGCGGTGCTGCAGGTGATCGCCGACTTCACCGGCCTCAACATCATCACGAGCGACACGGTGCAAGGCAGCCTGACGCTGCGCCTGAAGGACATCCCGTGGGACCAGGCGCTCGACATCATCCTGCAGACCAAGGGCCTCGACATGCGCAAGAACGGCAATGTCGTGCTCATCGCGCCGCGCGAGGAGCTGGCCTTGAAGGAGAAGCAGCAGCTCGAGAACGCCATCCAGATCGGTGAGCTCGAGCCGCTCGTGTCCGAGTCGTTCCAGCTCAACTACATCAAGGCGCAGGACATCCTCAACCTCATCACGAGCAACCGCCAGCAGCAGTACGGCGCCGGCGCGGGGCAGACCGCCACCACGGGCGGCCAGGGGTCGATCATCAGCAAGCGCGGCGTCGCGATCATCGATCCGCGGTCGAACATCCTGTTCGTCACCGATACGGCTTCGCGCCTCGAGGAAGTCCGCAAGATCATCCGCCAGATCGACACGCCGATCCGCCAGGTGGTGATCGAGGCCCGCATCGTCATCGCGAGCGACACCTTCAGCCGGCAGCTCGGCGTGCGCTTCGGGCAGCAGACGGGCTTCACGTTCCTCAACAAGCGTTACGCGGCAGGCTCGGGCGGCACGCTGTCCACGCAGCCGGTGGTCACCACGTCGGGCGACACCATCACGCGGGAGACGCGCACGCAGACGCCGTACGAGTTGGCCTCGGGCATCGCCTCCGCCGGATACTCCGACTCCCCCCAGCTCAACGTGAACCTGCCGGTGCCCAACGCCGCCGGCCAGCTCGCCCTCACCCTCATCAACCTCGGCAGCGGCAACCTCATCAACCTCGAGCTCTCGGCGCTCGAGGCCGACGCCCGAGGCAAGGTCGTGTCGAGCCCGCGCGTTGTGACCGGCGACAACCAGAAGGCCGCGATCGAGCAAGGGACGGAAATCCCTTACGTCACGCCGGGCACCGCCAACTCCCCCGCGACCGTGCAATTCAAGAAGGCGGTGCTTCGCCTCGACGTGACGCCGCAGATCACGGCCGACGGCCGCATCATCATGGTGGTGGAGGTGCGCAAGGACACCGTGGGCCAGTACGTCCAGCTGGGCGGCGGCTTCTCGGTGCCGTCGATCGACACCAAGAACGTCGCCACGCAGATCGCCGTGAACAACGGCGACACCGCCGTCATCGGCGGCATCTACGAGGAGACGATACGCAACGACGTCACCCAGGTCCCGTGGCTCGGCAACATTCCCATCCTGGGTTACCTCTTCAAGCAGACCGGCAACAGCAGCGAGAAGGCCGAGCTTCTTATCTTCCTCACGCCGCGCATCGTGAAGGACACGGTAACATCCGTGCGGTGAGCGACACGACTGGCGGGCTCGCGCCCGCCGATGACCCGATTGCCCCGGTGCCGCTTCGCCGGGGCAATTTGTTTCTCGTGGGCCTGCCGGGCGCGGGCAAGTCCACGCTCGGCCGTCAGCTCGCGCGTCGCCTGCACAAGCAGTTCGTGGACGCCGACAACGAGCTCGAGCATCGCCTCGGGGTGTCGATCCCGACCATTTTCGAGATCGAGGGCGAGGCGGGCTTCCGCGACCGCGAGGAAGCGGTGATCGCGGACCTCACGGACCTCACCCACATCGTGCTCTCGACCGGCGGGGGCGCGGTCCTTCGCGAGGGTAACCGCGCGCGGCTTCGCGACAATGGCACCGTCATCTACCTCCACGCGGAGCCTTCGACGCTGTACGCGCGTATCCGGCACAGCCGCAACCGGCCGCTGCTGCAGACGTCCGATCCGCTCGC
The DNA here is from genome assembly GCA_044225355.1 of Casimicrobiaceae bacterium. Lineage (GTDB taxonomy): Bacteria > Pseudomonadota > Gammaproteobacteria > Burkholderiales > Casimicrobiaceae > VBCG01. The sequence continues at coordinate 8,499 of JBGAIS010000142.1, forward strand.
GCGCCTGGCCGAGCTGTACGCCGTGCGCGACGCGCTGTACCGCGAGACCGCGACATACGTGGTCGAGTCCGAGCGGGGAGAGGTCATGCGCCTCGTCCGCCAATTCGAGATGCAACAGGAATCCGATGAAACCTGAAAGGACGCTGGAAGTCGGGCTGGGCTCCCGGGCCTATCCCATTCGTATCGGACGCGGCATGCTCGCGCGCGCCGGCGAGACGCTCGCGGGCCTGGGCGCGCGTCGCGCCATCGTCGTGACAAACCCGGTCGTGGCGTCTCACTGGCTCGCGCCGCTGCAGGCCTCGATGTCGGCGAGCGGGATCACGAGCGACGTCGTCCTCGTGGGCGACGGCGAGACCGCCAAGAGCTTCGCGACGATCGAGACCGTAATGACGCGGCTCCTCGAGCTCCACGCCGAGCGCAAGACGTTCCTCGTGGCGCTGGGCGGCGGTGTCGTCGGCGACATCTGCGGTTTCTCCGCGGCCATCTACCAGCGCGGCATGCCTTTCGTGCAGATCCCGACCACGCTGCTCGCGCAGGTCGACTCGTCGGTCGGCGGCAAGACGGGCATCAACCACCCGCTCGGCAAGAACATGGTGGGCGCGTTCTACCAGCCCCGCGCAGTGCTCATCGACACCGACGTCCTGTCGACGCTGCCCGCGCGCGAGCTCGCCGCGGGCCTGGCCGAGGTCATCAAGCACGGCGCGATGGGCGACGCGACGTTCTTCGCGTGGCTCGAGGAGAACGTGGACGCGTTATGCGCCCGCGATCCCGAGGCGCTCGCGCATGCGATCGAGGTGAGCTGCATCATCAAGTCGACCATCGTCGCGTCGGACGAGCGCGAGGAAGCCGGTCGCGCGCTTCTGAACCTCGGCCACACCTTCGGCCACGCCATCGAGAACGCGATGGGCTACGGGCAGTGGCTGCACGGAGAGGCCGTCGCCGCCGGCATGGTGGTCGCCGCGGACGTCTCCCGCCGCCTGGGCCGGCTCGACGCGGTCGATGCCGAGCGACTGCGCGCGCTCGTCGCGCGGGCGAAGCTGCCCGTCGAGGCGCCGGCGCTGGGGTTCGACC
>JBGAIS010000143.1:0-9887 GCA_044225355.1 Casimicrobiaceae bacterium
GTACTTCGACGACCCCCTGACCGCGCCCGCGCGCTCCGCGGTGGATCGCGCGTGCTTCGCGCTGGGCGGCGCGCGCACGACGGAGCTTCCCGCGGCGAGCCTGGGCCGCGCGGCGGCGTTCGTCATCACCGCGAGCGAGGGCGGGGCGCGCCATCTCGATCACCTGCGCCATCGGCGCGACGACCTCGAGCCCCATTCGCGCGACCGCCTCGTCGCCGGCGCGCTGGTACCCGCGGCCTGGTACGTGAAGGCACAGCGCGTGCGCGGCTGGTTCCGCGACGGCGCGCGCGAGCTCTGGTCGGGCGTCGACGTGCTGATCGCGGCGGCCACGCCGTGCGAGGCGACGACGGTCGGCGCCGAGTGGCTCGAGATCGCGGGGGCGCGCCTGCCGCTTCGTCCTACGCTCGGGCTTCTCGCGCAGCCGCTGTCGTGCATCGGCTTGCCGGTGGTGACGGTGCCGATGCCGCGCACGGGCCATTTGCCGATCGGCGTCCAGGTCATTGCGCCTCCTTGGCGCGAGGACTTATGCTTTCGCGTCGCCGGCGCGCTCGTCGCGTCGGGCGCGTCCTATTCCCCAGTGCCCCCGCTCGCCGCATGACCGCGAAGCACGAGATCAACCTCCCCGACGTTGCCGCCGAAGTGCGCGCGGCGTTCGACCGCTACGAGGCGGCACTCGTCGCCAACGACGTCGAAGTGCTGGACGAGCTCTTCTGGGTGAGCGAGCGCACCCTGCGCTACGGTCCTGGCGAGACGCTCTACGGCTTCGATGCGATCGCGGCGTTCCGCGCGGCGCGCTCCCCGGTGGGCCTCTCGCGGACGCTCACGCACGTGGTCATCACGACCTTCGGGCGGGACTTCGCCACCGCGAACGCCGAATTCGTGCGCATGGACCGGAGGGGGCGGCAGAGCCAGACGTGGGTGCGCATGCCGGAGGGATGGCGCGTGGTGGCGGCGCACGTGAGCGTCCTGCCGTCATGAGCCGGCCGGCGGCGCGCATCGAGCCCGCGCCCGAGCGCTCGCTTGCCGAGACGGCCTACGAGAAGCTCAAGGCGGAAATCTTCGATTTCGCGCTCCTGCCGGGCGATCGCTTTACCGAGACGGAGATCGCGCAGCGGCTCGCCATGAGCCGCACGCCCGTGCGCGACGCGCTGTATCGCCTCGAGCGCGAGGGCTACCTCGCCGTTCACCTGCGCGTGGGCTGGAGCGTGCGGCCGTTCGACTTCCGCCAGTTCGAGGACTTCTACGACCTGCGCCTGATCCTCGAGCTCGCGTCCATCGCAAGGCTGTGCGACATGCAGGAGCGCCAAGGCCTCGACGAATTGAAGTCGATCTGGCTCGTGCCGGCGGGCGAGCGTCTCGCCGACGCGCTCCAGGTGGCGACGCTGGACGAAACGTTCCACAGCACGCTCGTCGCGGCGGCCGGCAACGCGGAGGTCGCGCGCTGCCATCGCGAGGTGACCGAGCGCATCCGCATCATCCGCCGCCTCGATTTCACGCAGGCGCATCGCATCGACAAGACGTACGACGAGCACGCGCAGATCCTGCGCGCCGTCATCCGCCGACGGGGTGAAGAAGCCGCGCGCCTGCTGCGCTCGCACGTGGAGGCGAGCAAGGCGGAGGTGCGCAAGATCACGCTGCACCGCCTGTACACGGCGCGCGCCGTGTAGGGACGTCTGCAAAAAGGCGTCCGTGGGTTCGGTGAAGGACGAGACGCCTGCGCCGCGCCCTTTTTTCAGCCGGAACGGCAAAGGCAGGATCAGTCGGCCGCCTTGGGAGCGGCCCGGCGGCGGCCGCGCGCAACGGCTACGCAAGAACGAGCGTCGTGCGTTCGGTTGCGCATCGACACGCGATTGCACGCGGCGTGCGCGACGCCCAGGAGTATTGCTAGTCCAGGAACTGCTTCGCCCATGCGTCGTAGTCGCGTCCCGCGCTGACGATGCCCATGACTTCTTTCGACGCCGCCCCGGGGAGCTGCGATGCGAGCGTGCCCTGGTGCACGGCCTTCATCGCGTCGTAGAGCGCCTGGATCGATACGTTCATCGTCTGGTGGCCCCCGGTCCACAGGCGCGCGCGCCGCGACGCGAGATACGCCGCGTCGCACATCGATGCCGGAAGGCCGCCCACGACGAGCGGGAGCTTCGTCGCCGCCGAGATACGGTCCAACTCCTCGCGCGATCGAAGGCCGGGGATCATGAGCGCGTCCACGCCCGTGGCCTCGTACGCCGTGAAGCGCGCGACCGCGTCGTCGACGCCGTTCAGCGCTGCGGCGCTCGTCCTGCCGAGGATCGCGAGATCGGAATCGCCGCGCGCGGCCACCGCGGCGCGCAGCTTCGCCACGCCTTCGTCGAGGGAGATGAGCGATGCCGCGTCGCCCGCGCCGAACGCGCGCGGGAGCAGCGTGTCCTCGATGGACACGGCCGAGGCGCCGGCGTCGTCCATCTCGCGCACGGTGCGCATCACCGACAGCGCGTTGCCGTAGCCGTGGTCACCGTCGACGACCAGCGGCACCGCCGATGCCCTCGTGCAGCGGTGGACCTGCTCGGCGAGCTCGCTCAGGGTCAGCACGATCACGTCCGGCGCGCCCAGCACCGCGAGCGATGCGAGCGAGCCGCCCATGAGCCCCGCCTCGCAGCCCAGCGCTTGCGCGATGCGCGCGGAGATGGGATCGAACACGCTCGCCATGAGCACGCTGCGATCGGCACCGAGGAGAGCGCGCAAGCGCGCGCGGGGAGAGGGGGTCATCGTGCGTCCTGTGTCAGGGGGGTCATTCGGGCTTGATGCCGGCGTCCTTCGCAATCTTCGCGTACTTCACGAGGTCGTTGCGAATCACTTCGGCGAATTGCTCCGGCGTGGATCCGCCGGGCTCGATGCCGATGGGCGCGAGGCGCTCCTTGGTCGCAGGCTCCTTCAGCATCTTGTTGATCTCCGCGTTGAGCTTGGCGACGATGGGCTTGGGCGTTCCCGCGGGAGCGAGCACCCCGAGCCACAGCTCGAGGCTGTAGCCCGGCAGCGGCCCCGCCTCGGCGATGGTCGGGATGTCGGGCAGGATCGACGAGCGCGTCGACGCGGACACGGCGATGGCGCGCAGCTTGCCCGTCTTGATGAAGGGCACGACCGAATTGACCGGCCAGATCGCGCAGTCGACCTCGCCCGCGAGCAGCGCCGGCACGAGTTGCGCCGCGCCCTTGTACGGGACGTGCAGCATCTTCACGCCCGTCATCGATTGCAGGAGCTCCGCCGCGAGATGGTGCGGCGTGCCGATGCCGCCCGAGCCGTACGTGATGCCGCCCGGCTTGGTGCGCGCCCACTCGATGAACTCCTTGAAGTTCTTCGCGGGCGAGCTCGAGTTCACGGTGAGCATCAGCGGCACCGACCCCACGAGCGTCACGGGCTCGAAGTCCTTCACGGGATCGTACGGAAGCTTGAGGTAGAAGCTCGGGTTGCTCACGTGATTGTTCGCCTGCAGGAGCAGCGTGTACCCGTCGGGGGGCGCCTTGGCCACGTACTCCGTACCGATGTTGGCGCCGGCACCGGGACGGTTCTCGACGATGCTCGCCTGGCCGAGCGAGCTCTTGAGCCCGTCCGCGACCAGGCGGCCGAAGATGTCCGCGGATCCTCCGGGAGGGAAGGGCACGACGACCTTGATCGGATGGTCGGGAAAGTTGGCGGGATTGGCCGTCTGCGCGAACGCGGGGAAGGCGACGAGCACCGACATCGCGAGCGCGGCGACGGCGGCAACGCGTGATCCAGTCTTCACGATTCCTCCTTGGACGTCGTCTTCAGGCGCGAAGCGCTTCGACGAGCGCTTTCACGGTCTTCTCCGGCTGCTCCTCCATGAGGAAGTGGCCGCTCTCGATGGGCCCGCCCGACACGTCGCTGGCCCATCGCCTCCATACCGCAAGCATGTCGACGTAGTTGCTGTGCGTGCCGCGCTGGCCCCAGACCACGGTGACGGGGCACGCGATCTTGCGGCCGGCGTCGCGGTCCGCGCGATCGAAGTCGAGGTCGGTGCTCATGCCGGCGCGATAGTCCTCGCAGAACGCAGTGACCCACGACGGCGTGCGGAATCCGCGGTGGTACTCGGCGAGCGCGCGCGGGTCGAACACGTTCTCGACATGCCAGCCCTTGATCATCTCGTTCAGGAGGAACTCGGGCTCGGCGAGGATGAGGCGCTCGGGAAGCGGTGCCGGCTGCGCGAGGAACGCCCAGTACCACGACGAGAGCGCCCGCTTGTAGTCGGTGGCTTCGGCGATCTCCAGCGTCGGCACGATGTCGAGGATCACGAGGCGCGTGAGCGTCCCGGGATGGTCGAGCGCGAGCCGATAGCCGACGCGTCCGCCGCGATCGTGGCCGACCATCGCGAAGCGCTCGTGGCCGAGCTTGCGCATGAACTCGACCATGCGCTTCGCGGTGGCGCGCTTGCTGTACTCGAGGTGCTTCGCGTCCGCGGCGGGGCCGACGCTGTCGCCGTAGCCCGGCATGTCGGGAATGATCACGCGGAAATGCTGCGCGAGGGGCGCCGCGACACGATGCCAGCACACGTGCGACTGCGGAAACCCGTGCAGCAGCATGAGCGGCGGGCCCTTGCCCGCCATGACGGCGTGGATGCGCGCGCCCTCGACGTCGACGTCGGTGCGCTCGAAGCCGGGAAAGAGGTCGTGGTCAGGCATGGGCGCTCCCGCGGGAGCGGATGGCGGCGCGGCGCACCGCGCGACGGAATGACGGCATTTGCGACTTCCTCCATGGATGGCGGCGCTCTTTCCAAAGCGCTCGAACGATGCCCTCGCGGCTCGCGCGGCCCAGGATCACGCCTTGACACGCGACGACGCCGGTCAACACAATGTAGCAGAAGCATGAAACCGCGTTTCAGCCAGTGGGACAAGGTTGATCACGGCGGATAACCATCACGAGACGGAAGACAATGAGCCAGGGCAATGCCCGCGCGACACCGGCGGACGAGGCCGTCCCCACGGCCACGCAGGACGTGCGCGCGCTGTCGCGCGGCATCGAGGTGCTGAAGGCCGTCGCGGCCGACCGCGCGGGCCGCGGCCTCGGCCTCGTCGAGGTCGCGCAGGCCGCGGGCCTCCACAAGAGCACGGCGCACCGGTTGGTCGCGGTGCTCGTGCGCGGAGCTCCTGACGCGCGATCCCGGAGAGCGAGCGTTATCGCTACGGGCCTCGCCGCGCTCGAGCTGGGGGGCGCGTACCTCGAGCGCCTCACGCCGCGGCGCGAGGCGATGCCGTACCTCGAGAAGCTCATGGAGGAGACGAACGGGACCGTCCACCTCGGCATCCTCGAGGGCCACGAGGTGGTCTACGTCGAGAAGATCGAGGCGCCGGCGAACGCGTCATCGTGCACACGCGCATCGGGCATCGCGAGCGGGTGCATTGCAACGCGCTCGGCAAGGCGATCCTCGCGTACCTGCCGGAGCGCGAGCTCGCGGCGATCCTCGAGCGCGGCCTCCCCGCGCGGACGCGCACCACGATCACCGATCCCGTGAAGCTGCGCACCGCGCTCGCGCAGGTCAAGAAGCGCGGCTACGCGGTGAGCCTCGAGGAATCGCGCGAGCTCGTCCACGGCGTCGCGTCGACGATCCTCGACCACCGTGGCTACCCGGTGGCGGCGGTGGTGATCTCGGGACTCAAGCAGCGCCTGCCGTCGGAGCGCCTGCAGGCGCTGGGGCTGCGCCTCAAGGACGCCGCGGTCCAGATCTCGGCACGCATGGGATTCGTCGCCGAGCGCGTGCGCGATGCCTGACGCCGCGCCCTCCACGCCGCGCGGCGTCGCGCAGGTCGTGGCCGCGCTCCTCATCGCGGCGTTGGCGGTGCTGGCCATCGCGGGCGCGGTCATGCTGCCGCTCGGCGGGCTGCACGCGCCCGAGGCTGGGTTCGTTCCGCTCGTCGAGGCGGGACTCCTCGCTCTCTTCGCGCTCGTGCTCGTGGTCCAGGCCGTGCGCGGCAAGGGAAGCGTGCCGGCGCAATGGCCTGCCGGTGACGCGCGCCGGCGCGTGCTCGGCTCGAGCGCCGGTCTCGTGGCCTACGCGGCGATCCTTCCGTGGGCGGGATTCGCGGCGGCCACGTTCCTGTACCTGTGGTTCGCGATCGCCTGGTGGAAGCGGCACTCGCCCGTCGCGGCCGCGCTGTACGCGGGCGTCATCGCATTAGGCCTTCACCTGGTCTTCGTCGTGATGCTCAAGATGTCGTTGCCGGCCGGAGCGTGGTAGGCGCGCCCTTGCATGGAGACGCTGCAGAACCTCGCCGTCGGCTTCGAAGTCGCGCTGCAGCCGCAAATGCTCTTCTTCTGCTTCGTGGGCTCGCTGGTCGGCACGCTGGTGGGCGTGCTCCCGGGGCTGGGACCCGCCGCCGCGATGGCGATCCTCATTCCCTTCGCGTCGGGCCTCACGCCCACGGCCGCCATCATCATGCTCGCCGCGATCTACTACGGCGCGATGTACGGCGGCTCGACGACGTCGATCCTCTTGCGCATTCCCGGGGAGGCCGCATCGGTCGTGACGTGCATCGACGGCTACGAGATGGCGAAGCAGGGGCGCGCCGGTGCGGCGCTCGGCATCGCGGCCATCTCGTCGTTCATCGCGGGCACGCTCGGCCTCTTCGGCCTCGTGTTCATGGCGCCGGTGCTGGTCGACGTCGCGCTGCGCTTCGGCCCGCCCGAGTACTTCGGGCTCATGCTGCTGGGCCTCGCGGTGGCCGTGAGCCTCGCGGGCGAGTCGCTCGTGAAGGGCATGTGCGCCGCGGTGGCGGGCCTCCTCATCGCGGCCATCGGCATCGATCCGCAATCGGGCATACCGCGCTATACCTACGGCTCGGTCGACATGATGGGCGGCTTCGACGTGGTGGTCGTCGTGATCGGGCTCTTCGCGGTGGCGGAGGTGCTCGACAACGCCGAGTCTCCGGTGATGGAGATCCTCAAGACGAAGATCGGCGCGGTGTGGCCGTCGTGGCAGGACATGCGCGAATCGTGGGGCGCCATCGGCCGCGGATCGGTGATCGGCTTCGTTCTGGGCCTCATCCCGGGCATCGCCCCCGCGGTGGTGACTTTCGTGAGCTACGACGTCGAGAAGCGCGTATCGCGCCACCCGGAGCGCTTCGGCCAGGGCGCGATCGAGGGCGTGGCGTCGCCCGAGGGCGCCAACAACTCGTGCACGAGCGCGGGCATGGTGCCGCTCTTCACCCTCGGGCTTCCCACGTCGGCGTCGCTCGCGGTGCTCCTGGGCGCGCTCACCATCCACGGCCTGCAGCCCGGGCCGATGATGTTCGCGCAGCAGAAGGAGGTGGTGTGGGGCGTGATGGCGAGCATGTACATCGGCAACGCGATGCTGCTGGTGCTGAACCTGCCGCTCATCCCGCTGTGGGTGCGTCTTCTCAAGGTGCCGTACTCGCTCCTCGGCCCGTTCATCCTCGTCATCTGCGTGATCGCGGCGTACGGCGTGCGCAGCAACGTGTTCGACGTGTGGGTGATGCTCGCGTTCGGCGCGGTGGGCTACTTCATGCGCAAGCTGCGCTTTCCCACCATCCCGCTCATCATCGCGCTCATCCTCGGCGACAAGCTCGAGAACGCGCTGCGCCAGTCGCTCACGCTCGCCGACGGCAGCCTCGCGATCTTCGTCACGCGCCCGATCGCGGCCACGTTCCTGGCGCTCGCCGTCGCGGGCGTGGCGTGGTCGCTGTACGCCCGCTATCGAAGCCGCGTGGTGCGCGAGGTGCTGGCGGAATGACGACGGGATGCATCCGATGACACGAGCGCGGATCACCGCGCCCCAACTTCCGATGGAGGAGGCAACATGAGCATCAGAACGACGCTGGCCGTGGCGGCGATCGCCGCGGCGAGCCTTGCGGGCACCGCGTCCGCGCAGGCGCCGCGCTACCCGGCAAAGCCGATCGACGTCGTGGTGACGTTCGCCGCGGGCGGCGCCGGCGACACGTGGGTGCGCATCATCATGCCGTACCTCAGCCAGAAGTGGGGCGTGCCCATCAACGTCGTCAATCGCGTCGGAGGCTCGGGCGTGGTGGGCGCGATGTCCGTCATCACCGCGCCGCCCGACGGCTACACGATTCTCTTCGACGGCCTCATGACGCCGTCGGTGACGGCCATCCAGGCGAGCGCGCCGTTCAAGTGGACCGACGTGACGCCCATCGCCAAGATCACCAACGCGCCGCTCGCGTTCGCGGTGCCGGCGGACTCGCCGTGGAAGACGTTCAAGCAGGCGCTCGACGACATCAAGAAGGACCCGGGCGCCGCCAAGGCAGGGGTGGGCGGCGCGGGCTCGCCCGCGCCCTTCGGGCTAGCAAAGCTCTTCGAGGCGGCGGGAATCGACGCCTCGAAGACGCCGCGCGTGATCTTCGACGGCAGTACGCCGACGATGGCGGCGCTTGCGGGCGGTCACGTGCAGTACACGTCGCAGCCGCTCGTCGACACGCTCGCGCTCGCGCAGGCGGGCAAGATCCGCATCCTCGCCATCAGCTCGCCCAAGCGCTTCCCGGAGATTCCGGACGTGCCCACGGGCGCGGAGCTCGGTTATCCCGCGTACGACCTCGGACGTGGGGCGCGCTCGAAGGGCCGCCGAAGCTTCCCGCGGCCATCGTGGACGCATGGTCCGCGGCCCTCAAGGAGGTGCTCGCCAACCCGGAAGTGATCCAGAAAGCTGCAGGCGCGGCAGACGAGCGTCGACTTCCTGTCGCCCGAGGACACGCGCAAGTTCCTCGAGGCGGAATACAACATGCGCCTCGGCATCGCGCAGCGCCTGGGGCTTCGCAAGTGACGCGCGACGCTCCCGCGCGTCGCGCGCCGCGTGTCGCGATCGTCGATCGCCACGCGTGGTACGTGCCGTCGGTCGAGGCGGAGGCATTGTCCGCGATCGGCGCAACGTTGGAGGTCTCGTGGGCGCACGCCGCGGATCGTCCGCCGGAGGCCGACGCCGGCCGCCCGGACGACGCCGCCGGCCGCGAGCACGCGAGCCGCATTTCCGCCGCGTTCGTCCCGCCGTCCATCACCACCGAGGACCGCGTCATCGCGATGGCGGGCGATGCCGATGCCATTCTCGTCGTACGCGCCAACATGTCGGCGCGCGTGCTCGATGCGCTGCCGAAGCTGCGCGTCATCGGGCGCTACGGCATCGGTGTGGACAACATCGACCTCGACGCCGCGGACGCGCGCGGCATCGCCGTGGTGAACGCCCCCGGCTTTTGCGCGCGAGAGGTGGCCGATCACACGATGGCGCTGCTCCTCGCGTGCTCGCGCAAGATCGAGCCGCTGCACGGCGCCATCATGCGCGGCGACTGGGGTCGCAACATCGCCTCGCCGATGAGCGCGCTGTACACGCGCACGCTGGGGCTCGTGGGCTTCGGGCAGATCGGCCGCGAGGTCGCGAAGCGTGCCGCGGCCTTCGGCATCACGGTGCTCGCGCACGACCCGATGCAGACGGTGGAAAGCGTTCGCCGGCACGGCGCGCAGCCCGCGACCCTCGAGGAGGTGTTCAGCCGGTCGGACTTCGTCTCGCTGCACCTGCCGCTGCTGCCGTCGACGAATCACATCGTCGACGACCGCATGATCGCCCTGATGAAGCCCACGGCGTTCGTGATCAACACGAGCCGCGGGCCGCTCATCGACGAGGTCGCGCTGGCGCGGGCGCTCGCCGACCGCCGCATCGCGGGCGCGGCCCTGGACGTGTTCGAGGTCGAGCCCATTCCCGCCGCGTCGCCGCTGCGCGGGCTCTCCAACGTGCTGATGACGCCGCACGTCGGGGGCCTCTCCGACGAAGGGCAGGTCGTGCTGCGCAGGATGGTCGCCGGGGCGATGGCCGACGTCCTGTCGGGGCGCTGGCCGGCGGGCAACGAGCTCGCCGTGCCGCGCGATGACGCAGGGAGGGC
>JBGAIS010000144.1:0-8967 GCA_044225355.1 Casimicrobiaceae bacterium
GGCGGGGTCGTCTGCCGCGCTGCTCCTCGTGCTCGCGCTCATCGTCAATCGCGACGACCGCATCCTGATGGCCGATCCCAATTACCCGTGCAATCGCCACTTCGTGCGCGTGCTCGAAGGCGAGCCCGTGGGCGTGCCGGTGGGGCCGGAGACGTCCTACCAGCTCGACGCCGAGCTCGTCGCGGCGAACTGGACGGCGCGCACGCGCGGCGCGCTCATCGCGTCGCCTTCGAACCCGACGGGCACCGCGGTGGCGCACGACGAGATGGCCCGCATCGCGTCGGTGGTGGCGCAGCGCGGCGGCCACCTCATCGTCGACGAGATCTACCTGGGGCTCACCTACGGCAGCAAGCCGCGCAGCGTGCTCGAGATCACGGACGACGCGTTCGTCATCTCGAGCTTCTCCAAGTACTTCAACATGACGGGATGGCGCCTCGGCTGGCTGGTGGCGCCCGAGCGGCACGTCCGGGACATCGAGAAGCTCGCGCAGAATCTCTACATCTCGCCCGCCTCGCCGTCGCAGCGCGCGGCGCTCGCCTGCTTCCTCCCGGAGACGCTCGCGATCCTCGAAGAGCGCAGGCGGGCGTTCGAGGCGCGGCGCGACTTCCTCGTCCCGGCGCTGCGCGCGCTCGGGTTTCGCGTACCCGTCATGCCCACCGGAGGGTTCTTCGTCTACGCCGACGTGAGCGCGCTGTGCGACGACGGCGAACGTTTTTGCCGCGACGTGCTCGAAGGCTGTGGCGTCGCGTTCACTCCGGGGATCGACTTCGGGGTGCATCGCGCCGCGGAGCACGTGCGCCTTGCCTACACCATCGACCAGTCCAAGCTCGCCGACGGGGTCGCGCGCCTCGCGCGCTTCCTCGGGAGGTAGTGGCGTGCGGCGCCTCCTCGTCACGATCGCGTCCGCGGCGCTCGCCGGGTGCGGCGCCATCGACACCGCCGACTACTACTACCAGAGCGCCGCCGGGCAGCTCGACATCGTCGCGCGCGCGAAGCCCATCGACGACGTCATGGCGGAGTCGCCCGACCCCGCGCTGCGCCAGCGCCTCGCCCGCGTGCAGGAGATCCGCGCGTTCGCGAGCCGCGAGCTCGGCCTGCCCGACAACGCGAGCTACACCCGCTACGCCGACCTCGGCCGTCCGTTCGTCGTGTGGAATGTCTTCGCCGCGCCGGAACTCTCGCTCAAGGCGCGCCAGTGGTGCTTTCCCATCGCGGGCTGCGTGAGCTACCGCGGCTACTTCAACGAGAAGGACGCGCGCGACGAGGCCGCGCGGCTCGCGGAAGGCGGCGAGGACGTGTGGGTGAGCGGCGTGCCTGCGTACTCGACGCTCGGCTACTTCGACGATCCTGTGCTGTCGACCTTCGTGCGCTGGCCCGAGACGGAGGTCGCGCGCATGGTGTTCCACGAGCTTGCGCACCAGGTCGCGTACGTCAAGGACGACACGCAGTTCAACGAGTCCTTCGCGGTGACGGTGGAGGAGGCGGGCGTTCGCCGCTGGCTCGCGGCGCAAGGCAAGCCCGACCTCGACGCGCAGTTCGCGCGGAGCGAGCGCCTGCGCGTCGTGTTCCGCGAGCTCCTCACGCAGGCCCGCACCGATCTCGCGGGGATCTACGCGAGCGGCGCGAGCGACGAGGACAAGCGGGCGCGCAAGGCCCAGGCCCTGGCCGCGATGCGCGAGTCGTACGAGCGGTCGAAGGCCGGCGAGCCGGGTCTCGCGGGCTACGACCGCTGGTTCGCGGGCAACGCGGGCGCCGGCCCCAACAACGCGAGCGTCGCGTCGGTGGCGCTGTACACGGGCCAGGTTCCCGCGTTCCGGGCCATGCTCGCGGAAGCGGGCCAGGACCTTCCCCGCTTCTACGACCGCGTGAAGGTCGTCGCCGCGCTGCCCAAGCCGGAGCGTGAGGTCGCCCTGGCGAGGGCCCTCGCCGGAACCGCCACGGCGCAGGCGGACACCTCCGCAAGGCCTTGATCTTCCGGGGGATTGCCAGGTCCCGGCTTTCCGGGCTATAATTTTGGGTTTCTTGCCTCACCCGCCGCAGACGGGGAGGCCGCCGACGGCCAGACGTTTCCAACAAGACGAGCCGTCATCCACCGACCGAAAGGAGTGCTCTGCATGCGTCATTACGAAATCGTATTCATCGTCCACCCCGACCAGAGCGAGCAGGTGCCCGCGATGATCGAGCGGTACCGGACGATGGTCACGGGCCACAAGGGCCACATCCACCGCCTCGAGGACTGGGGCCGCCGCCAGCTCGCGTATCCCATCCAGAAGGTGCACAAGGCGCACTACGTGCTCATGAACATCGAGTGCGACAAGGAAGCGCTGGGCGAGCTCGAGCACGCGTTCAAGTTCAACGACGCCGTGCTGCGCCACCTCATCGTCGCCACGACGGAAGCGAAGGTCGCGCCGTCGCCGATGATGAAGGAAGAGAAGGCGCGCTCGCTCACGGGTCGCGACGCCCCGCGCGAAGGCGCGACGGAAGCCGCGGCAGCGCCCGCGGCGCCGGCGGCGTAACGAACGGTCACGCCGGCGACGTGCCGGGCGCCAACCGGCTCACGCTCGACGCCACGCTCAGCGCTCGCAACGACCTCCGCTACACGCCTGCCGGCATCCCGGCCGTCGACTGCACGCTCTTGCATGCGTCGATGCAGCCCGAGGCCGGCGGCGAGCGACGGGTCGAGTGCGAGCTGCATGCGGTGGCGTTCGCGGACGTGGCCCTTGCGCTCGGGCGCCTGACGGTCGGAAGCGAGCTTCGCGTCACGGGATTCCTCGCGAGGCGCTACCGGACCGGCGTCACCGTCGCCATGCACATCACGAACATCGAGTAAACGGAAGGAAACGACATGCCCCGTCCCATGGGAAGAGGTAAAGGCAAAGGCAAGAAGGACATGAAGAAGCGCGATCGCGGCAATGCGCTCTTCAAGCGGCGCAAGTTCTGCCGGTTCACGGCGGAGAAGGTGACCGAGATCGACTACAAGGACATCGACGTGCTCAAGGACTTCGTCCAGGAGAACGGCAAGATCATGCCGGCGCGCGTGACGGGCACCAAGGCCCGCTACCAGCGCCAGCTCTCGACGGCCATCAAGCGGGCGCAGTTCCTGGCGCTCCTGCCGTTCACGGATCGCCACTAAGGGGACGCTCGCCATGCAGATCATCCTCCTTGAAAAGATCCCGAACGTCGGCAACCTGGGCGACGTCGTGAAGGTCAAGAACGGGTTCGCGCGCAATTTCCTCATCCCCACGGGGAAGGCGAAGCGCGCCACGCCGGAGAACCTGAAGCTCCTGGAAGAGAAGCGCTCCGAGCTCGAGGCCGCCGCCAACGCCAAGCTGGGCGCGGCGCAGGCCATCGCGGACAAGCTCGAGGGAAGCACGGTCAAGATCACGCAGAAGGCCGGCGTGGACGGGCGCCTCTTCGGCTCCGTCACCAACGTCGACGTGGTCGACGCGCTCAAGGCGCAGGGCATCGAGGTCGAGAAGGCGATGGTGCGCATGCCCGAGGGCCCGCTGAAGCACGTCGGCGACTTCCCGCTGATCGTGGCGCCGCACGCGGACGTTGTGGCCCACATCACGGTGACGGTCATCGGCGAGACGTCGTCGCAGGGCTGAAACTCCCGGGCGCTACGCCGAAACTGTGGTACAAGGGGCGGGCCGCGATTTGCGGCCCGTTTTTTTTCGATTCCCGCGGCACTTTCGGCGCGTTTTGCACTCTGTGGATTGGCATTCGATTCCATCGGGTCCTTTCGCCGGCTTTTCACCTAAGAAGCTCGATCCCATGCACGCACGCCTTCGCCGTCTCGCCCTCCTTTCCCTCCTGGCCATCGCGGGCGCGGCTTCGGCCGCATCGCCCAATTACGTGCGCGTATCGGGCTCGCCCTCGTCGATCAACTGCCTGACGCAGAGCTTCACGTTCGGCCCCGGGGCGACCATGAGCTGGAGCTTCGCGAGCGGCTCGACCTTCACGGTCGACTCGACCGCATACATCAACGGCGCGAGCGTCGGCACCAAGTCCTCCGCGTTTCCCCAGCAGTCGGGCAGCACCGACCTCCAGGTCATCAACGGCAGCGTGCAGTACGGCACGGCCCAGTCGTACCCGTACACGCTCAGCGTGGACATCGTCCCCCAGGATCCGCAGACCGATGGCGTGCGCATCTCGTTCAGCTGCCCGGGCTCCTCCGGCACCTCGTTCACGACGAGCGTGATCCCCGGGCGGGACGCCAAGCTGCAGGCGTCGCCCGCCTCGCTTCCCTTCGGCGTCGTGCCCGTGGGCTCCACGAGCTCGCCGATGACCACCACGATCACCAACAGCGGCACCGCCGACGCCACCGGCGTGAGCGTCTCGCTCAACAACACGAACGATTTCGCGATCACCGCCAACACCTGCGGCGACACCATCGCGCAGGGCGCGTCCTGCGCCGTGACGGCCACGTTCAAGCCGGCCTCCGCCGGTCCTCGCGGCGGCACGCTCAGCGTCGCGCGCGCGGGAGCCGATCCCCTGTCGATCTCGATGAACGGCACCGGCGGCGCGCAGCTCTCGATGCCGGGGCAGCTCTCGTTCGGCTCGCAGGCCGTGGGCACGACGAGCGCCCCGCAGGTCGTCACGGTGACCAACACCGGCGCCACCGCGGTCACCGTGTCGAGCGTCACGAGCAGCAGCCCGGCCGAGTTCGGCGTGACGAGCAATTGCACGACGGTTCAAGCCGGCGCGTCGTGCGCGCTCACGCTGACGTTCACGCCCGCGGCGTCGGGAGGTCGCACCGGCACCATCACGGTGACGAGCGACGGCGTGGGCAGCCCGCAGAGCATCACCGTGCTCGGATCGGGCACGGGCAGCGCGCCCTCCGGCCAGCTTTCGATGCCGTCGAGCCTGTCCCTCGGGACGCAGACCGTCGGCGTGCCGGGCGCGCCCGTCGCCGTCACCGTGACCAACACGGGCGGCGCCGCGGTGAGCGTGTCGGCCGTGTCGAGCAGCGTGCCTTCCGAATTCTCGGTGTCGGGCAACACGTGCGCCACCGTGGCCCCGGGCGCACAGTGCGGCTTCAGCGTGACCTTCACGCCGGCCGCCGCGGGCGCGCGCACCGCCAGCATCACGGTCACGAGCAACGGTGCCGGCAGCCCGCAGGTCATCGCCGCCAGCGGCACCGGCACGATGACGCCGACGCCCGGCCAGCTCTCGCTGTCGACCTCGGCCACGTTCCCCGCGCAGACGGTGGGCACGACGAGCCCGCCCACGGTGTTTACGGTCGCGAACGTCGGTGGCTCGCCCGTTACCATTTCGAGCGTCGTCAGCAGCGCGCCGTCGGAGTTCACCGCCTCGAGCGGATGCGTCACCACGCTCAACGCGGGCGCGCAATGCGTGTTCTCCGTGACGTTCACGCCGGCGGCCGCGGGTACGCGCACCGCCACCGTGACGGTCACGAGCAACGGCGTCGGGAGCCCGCAGGTGCTGAGCCTCACCGGCACGGGCTCGGCGGTCGCGGCTCCCGGCCAGCTCGAGATGCCGTCGGTCGTCGACGTCGCGAGCGTGCAGGTCGGGAGCACGGGAACGGAGAACGTGGTCACGCTGACCAACGTCGGCGGCACGCCGGTGACGGACTCGACCATCGCGTCCTCCAACGCGACGGAATTCACCATCACGCACAACCTTTGCTCGGTCGTGAACCCGCAGGGCTCGTGCACGTTCTCGTTCACGTTCACGCCCATCGCCGCGGGCGCGCGCACGGCAAGCGTCTCGGTGACGAGCAACGGCGTCGGCAGCCCGCAGTCGATCGCGCTCGCGGGCACCGGCACCATGACACCGCCCCCGCCGATCACCACCATCGACATCGTCGAGTATCACCACGCCGAGTGGGATCACTACTTCATGACGGGCATCGCGGACGAGATCGCGAAGCTCGACGCCGGCGTGTTCAAGGGCTGGACGCGCACCGGCTACTCGTTCAAGGCGTACCCGCTCAACACCGCCAACAGCAACGCCGTGTGCCGATTCTTCAGCACCTCGTTCGGCGAGCGGAGCTCGCACTTCTATACGCCGTTCGTCACCGAGTGCAACGTGGTCCAGCAGAACAAGGACTGGCAACTGGAGGGCGAGGTGTTCAACATACCCGTTCCCGCCAACGACGGCACCTGCGCCGCCGGCACCGTCCCCGTGTACCGCCTCTACAACAACGGGCAGGGCGCCGCACCGAACCATCGCTACACGACGCAGCTTTCGGTTCGCGCGCAGATGCTCGGCGCCGGATGGATTCCGGAAGGCTACGGGGACATCGGCGTCATCATGTGCTCGCCGACGTAGGGCTTCTCTTCGGCATTCCGGGGGACGGCGAGCGAGCTTCGTCCTCCCTTCACGCGATGCTGGCCGCCGCGCCCGGCGGCCAGTAAAATCGTCGGTCCGGTAAGGTTCCGCCGTGCCCGACGATCCCCAACTCGACGCCATCAAGCTGCCCCCGCACTCGCTCGAGGCGGAGCAGTCGATCCTGGGCGGCCTCCTTCTCGACAACGATGCGGGCGACCGCATCGGCGACGTCGTCTCGGAGGACGATTTCTACAGCGACGCTCACCGGGTGATATACCGGCACATCGCGACGCTCGCGAGCGAGGGCAAGCCGGTCGACGTCGTGACGCTTTCCGAGGCGCTCGGCTCGGTGCAGAAGCTCGACTACGTCGGTGGCCTCGCCTACCTCGGCGCGCTCGTCGCCAACGTGCCGTCGGCGGCCAACATCCGCCACTACGCGCAGATCGTGCGCGAGCGCTCCATCCTCCGCCAGCTCGCGGCCACCGCCGGCGAGATCGCCGACGCCGCCTTCAACCCGCTCGGCCGCAACGCGCGCAGCGTGCTCGACGAGGCGGAGGCCAAGGTGCTGCACATCGCGGAGCAGGGCTCGCGCGGCCAGCGCACGTACACGGTGCTGAAGGATCTCCTGGTCGCCGCGGTCGACCGCATCGAGGAGCTCTTCAACCGCGACAACCCGTCCGACGTCACGGGCATCGCGACGGGCTTCGCCGACCTCGACCGCGAGACCGCGGGCCTGCAGCCCGGCGACCTCATCATCGTCGCGGGTCGGCCCAGCATGGGCAAGACCGCGCTCGCGCTCAACATCGGCGAGCACGTGGCCATCGACCTCAAGCTGCCGGTCGTGGTGTTCTCCATGGAAATGGGCGCGTCGCAGCTCGCGATGCGCATGATCGGCTCGGTGGGCCGCCTCGACCAGCACAAGCTGCGCACGGGTCGCCTCGCAGCCGACGACTGGGATCGACTGTCGAGCGCGCTCGGCCGCCTCACCGAGGCGCCCATGCTCATCGACGAGACGCCCGCGCTCAACGCCATCGAGGTCCGCTCGCGCGCGCGGCGCCTGCAGAAGCAATACGGGCAGCTCGGCCTCGTGATCGTCGACTACCTGCAGCTCATGCAGGCGCAGTCGCAGGGCGAGAACCGCGCCACCGAGATCTCCGAGATATCGCGCTCGCTGAAGGCCCTCGCGAAGGAGCTCAAGGTGCCGGTGATCGCGCTCTCGCAGCTCAATCGCGCGCTCGAGCAGCGTCCAAACAAGCGGCCGGTGATGTCCGACCTGCGCGAGTCGGGCGCCATCGAGCAGGACGCCGACGTGATCCTCTTCATCTACCGCGACGAGGTGTACGAGGAGGACACGCAGGACAAGGGCGTGGCCGAGATCATCATCGGCAAGCAGCGCAACGGCCCCATCGGCACGGTCCGCCTCGCGTTCCTGGGCGAGCACACGCGCTTCGAGAACCTCGCGAAGCCGGGCAGCTACTGACGCCTTGCGGGCTCGCCGCGACGCGTCCGCCGGCCACCGCGAAGCTCGGTGAGCCCGCTGTTGCGGCGGCGCCTCCCGTGCGCTGGCGGTCCCCGTAGAATGGCCACTGGCCGCGGGCGTCCGCGCGCACGTTCCCTCGACCTCCCGCAATGAACTCACCTTCCCGCAGCACGGCCGTCGTTACCGGCATCACAGGACAGGACGGCGCCTATCTTTCGAAGTTCCTGCTCGATCGCGGCTACCGCGTGCACGGCACGTTCCGGCGCGGCAGCTCGACCAACTTCTGGCGCATCGAGGAGCTGGGGGTCGCGCAGCACCCGAACCTCTCGCTCGTCGAGTTCGACCTCACGGACTTGGGCTCGGGCCTGAGGCTCCTCGAGAAGACGCAGCCGCAGGAGGTGTACAACCTCGCCGCGCAGAGCTTCGTCGCGGTGTCGTTCGACCAGCCGGTCAACACCGGCCTCACGACGGGCGTGGGCGCCGTGAACCTGCTGGAAGCGATCCGCACCGTCGACAAGTCGATCCGCTTCTACCAGGCGAGCACGTCGGAGATGTTCGGCCGTGTGCAGGCGATGCCGCAGGACGAGTCGACGCCTTTCTACCCGCGCAGCCCCTACGGCGTCGCGAAGCTCTACGCGCACTGGATGACGGTGAACTACCGCGAGTCGTTCGGCATCTTCGCGTCGAGCGGGATCCTCTTCAACCACGAGTCGCCGCTGCGCGGCCGCGAGTTCGTGACGCGCAAGGTGACCGACGCCGTGGCGCGCATCGCGCGCGGCCGCCAGGAAGTGCTCGAGCTCGGCAACCTCGACGCCCAGCGAGACTGGGGCTTCGCGGGCGAGTACGTCGACGGCATGTGGCGCATGCTGCAGCACGGCGAGCCCGATACGTTCGTGCTGGCGACGGGGCAGATGCAATCGGTTCGGCGCTTCGTCGAGCTCGCGTTCGAGGCGGCCGGCATCGCGATCGAGTGGCGCGGCAGCGGCGTCGCCGAGACGGGCCTGGACGCGCATAGCGGCGCCGTCCGCGTGCGCATCAATCCGGCGTTCTATCGTCCCGCGGAGGTCGATCGCCTCCTCGGCAATCCCGCGAAGGCGGCGTCGCTCCTCGGGTGGCGCGCGAGCACGCCGCTCACGGCGATGTGCCGCGCGATGGTCGAGGCCGATCTCGCGCGCATCGACCGTGGCGTCTCG
>JBGAIS010000145.1:0-9385 GCA_044225355.1 Casimicrobiaceae bacterium
GCGCCGGCCGAGCTGGGCTCGCGCGTTCGCGACGCCGTCGACGCGCGCAGCGCGCTAAACTAGGGCCATTCTCGTCACACCGACGCGACGTCCGCAACGCCGCGCCGGCCCGTCATGCCCGTGTCACGCGACAACGCGTTGAACGTCCTCGGAAGCCCCCTCGCGAGCTGCAGCGAGTCGCCCTTGACCGGCTTCTATCGCAACGGCTGCTGCGACACGGGCCACGAGGACACCGGCATGCATACCGTGTGCGCCGTCATGACCGACGCCTTCCTCGTGTTCTCGAAGCTCGCGGGCAACGACCTGTCGACGCCGCATCCCGGGTCGGGCTTCCCGGGATTGCGCGCGGGCGACCGCTGGTGCCTGTGCGTCGGCCGCTGGCGAGAAGCGCTCGCGGCCGGCGCCGCGCCGCTCGTGGTGCTCGAGGCCACGCACGAGGAAGCGCTCGCGGTGGTCGCGCTCGACGACCTCGAGCGCCACGCCGTTCGATAGCGACCGACCGATCCGACACCAGCGAGGGAGACGCAAGCGATGACGACCACGATCCGCGAGCCGCACGTGGTGGAGGCAGGACGAGGCGCATCCTGGTGGGGCGACGGCATTCGCCTCTTCTTCGCGCGCATCGGCACGTGGGTCGGCATCATGATCGTCTACTACATCATCCTCGCGCTCATCAGCAGCATCCCGTACGTGGGCTCCGTCGGCCAATGGCTCCTGACGCCCGTCTTCATGGGCGGGATCATGCTGGGATGCGCATCGATCGAGCGCGACGGCACGCTCAAGGTGTCGCACCTCTTCGAAGGATTCCAGGGCACGCACTTCGTGCAGCTCATGATCATCGGCGTGGTGAACATCGGGCTGGGCCTCGCCATCTTCGCGCTCACCGCCCTCGGCATCTTCGGCGGCATGCAGCTCGGCAGCCTCGCGAGCATGTCCGACCCGCTCGCGGCAATCTCGGGGTCGTGGCGCGCGATGACGGGCTTCGGGCTCCTCGCGACGCTCGTCGTCCTGGTGATCGTCGCCGTGTTCGCGATGCTCAACTGGTTCGCGCCCACGCTCGTCGTGCTGCGCGGCGCCGACGCCGTGCAGGCGATGCGCCTGTCGTTCAAGTCGTGCCTCGTCAACTGGGTGCCGTTCCTCGTCTACGGGCTCATCGGCATGGCGGTCTCGGCGGCCCTGGGGCTCGCGCTCCTCGCGATCGCCTTCATGTCCGGCATAGGCGCGATCTTCGGCGGCAGCTCGAGCGGCGTGGGCGCGTTCATAGGCGCGATCGTCGTGATCGTCATCCTGTGCGTGGTCGCGGCGCTCATCGCCGGGCCCATCGTCTTCGGCTCGACCTACGGCGCGTACAAGGACACGTTCGCCGAGGACGCGCCGCCCGACAATCCCGCCTATCGATAGACGGCGCTGGGGGGCGCGTCAGTGCGCCCGTTCCCAGTTGGGTCCGGAGCCCACGTCGACCACGAGTGGCACGGACAGCTCCGCCACGCCCGACATGAGCGACGGGAGCTCCGCCTTCACGCGATCGAGCTCCTCGTCGGGAACCTCGAGCACGAGCTCGTCGTGGACCTGCAGGACGAGCTTCGTCGCGAGACGCTCGCGCTCGAGCCACCGCTGCACGGCGATCATCGCGAGCTTGATGAGGTCGGCGGCAGTCCCTTGCATCGGCGCGTTGATGGCCGCGCGCTCGGCGGCGGCGCGCCGCGGCCCGCCCGCCGCCTTGATGTCGGGCAGCCACAGCCGGCGGCCGAACACCGTCTCGACGTAGCCCAGCTCGCGCGCCGTGTCGCGCGTGCGCCGCATGTACTCCGCGACACCCGGGTAGCGCGCGAAATACTTGTCGATGAACTGCTGCGCGGCGCCGCGCTCGATGTCGAGCTGCTGCGCGAGCCCGAACGCGCTCATGCCGTAGATGAGGCCGAAGTTCACGGCCTTGATGTAGCGTCGCTGGTCGGCGGTGACGTCGTCGGGCGCAACGCCGAAGATCTCGCCCGCGGTGGCGCGATGGATGTCGCGGCCCTCGTGGAACGCCGCGACGAGCGCAGGGTCGCCCGAAAGATGCGCCATGATGCGAAGCTCGATCTGCGAGTAGTCGGCGGACACGAGCACGCGTCCCGGCGGGGCCACGAACGCCTCGCGGATGCGCCGGCCCTCCGCGGTGCGCACGGGGATGTTCTGGAGATTGGGATCGTTCGACGCCAAGCGGCCCGTCACCGCCGTGGCCTGGCCGAACGTCGTGTGGACGCGGCCGGTGCGCGCGTTCACCATGAGCGGCAGCTTGTCGGTGTACGTCGACTTGAGCTTCGACAGCGCGCGATGCTCGAGGAGCAGCTTGGGCAGCGGATAGTCCGCGGCGAGTTCCTGCAGCACGTCCTCGTCGGTGGACGGCGCGCCGGTCGCGGTCTTCTTCTTCACGGGCAGCTTCATGCGCTCGAAGAGGATCTCGCAGATCTGCTTGGGCGAGCCCAGGTTGAACGGGCCGCCCGCGAGCTCGTGCGCACGCTGCTCCAGCGCGAGCACGCGCTCGCCCAGCTCCTTGCCGTGGCGCGCGAGCAGCGCCGAGTCGACGAGGATGCCGTTGCGCTCCATGCGGAACAGCACGTCGCGCACGGGAAGCTCGATCGACGCATAGATGTACGAGAGCCTGGGATCGGCGGCGATGGCGGGATACAGCGCCTCGTGCAGGCGAAGCGTGACGTCGGCGTCCTCGGCCGCGTACTCGGTGGCGCGCTCGACCGCCACCTGGTCGAAGGAGATGCGGCTCGCGCCCTTGCCCGTCACCTCGTCGTAGGTGAGCGTCTTCACGGACAGGTGCCTCCACGCGAGGCTGTCCATGTCGTGCGGCTTGTGCGACTCGAGCACGTACGACTGGAGGAGCGTGTCGTGCGCCACGCCTGCGAGTGCGAGGCCTTCGTTCGCGAGCGCGTGCTCGTCGTACTTGAGGTTCTGCCCGACCTTGCGCTTCGCCGCGTCGGCGAGCCACGGCGCGAGGCGCGCGAGCGTCTTCTCGCGATCGAGCTGCGGCGGCACGCCGGTGTAGCGATGGTCGAGGGGGATGTAGCACGCCTCTCCGGGCGCCACCGACAGCGAGACGCCCACGATGCGCGTCTGCATGGGATCGAGGCTCGAGCCCTCGGTGTCGAACGACGTCACGTCGGCGCGATCGACGAGCGCGAGCCAGCGCTCGAGCGATGCCTCGTCGGTGACCATTTCGTAGCGGATCGTCGGCGGCGGCGCCGGCGCCGCGATGGGCGCCTTGTCGCTCACGGCGTCCCAGCGGCGACCCGCGGCGTCTGTGGCCGCGCGCTTCGCGATCTCGCCCGCGACGTCCGCCGGCTCGGCGTTGCCATCCTTCAGCCACTGCTTGAACTCGAAGCGCTCGTACATCGACCGCACGGTGGCGACGTCGGGCTCCGCGATGACGAGCTCGGCCACCTTCACCGGCAGCTCGCAGTCGGTCTTCACCGTGAGGAGGCGCTTGCCCTGTGGAAGCCACTCGAGCGCCTCGCGCAGGTTGTTGCCGACCACGCCGCCGATCTCGCCCGCGCTCGCGATGAGCTTGTCGAGCGAGCCGTATTGCGCGAGCCATTTCGCGGCGGTCTTGGGGCCGACCTTCGCGACACCCGGGACGTTGTCCACGGCGTCGCCCGTGAGCGTGAGGAGGTCGAGCACCTGGTCGGGACGCACGTCGAACTTCGCGAGCACGCCCGCCTCGTCGTACGTCTCGTTGCTCATGGTGTTGACCATCTTCACGCGCGGCGTGACGAGCTGCGTCAGGTCCTTGTCGGAGGACGAGATCACGGTGTCGATGCCCGCGGCGGACGCTTGCGCTGCAAGCGTGCCGATGACGTCGTCGGCCTCCACGCCGTCGACCATGAGCAAGGGCCAGCCGTGCGCGCGCACGAGCTCGTGCAGCGGCGCGATCTGCGCGGAGAGGTCGTCGGGCATCGACGGCCGGTTCGCCTTGTATTGCGGGTACCACGCATCGCGGAACGTCTTGCCGGGCGCGTCGAAGACGACGGCGAAGTAATCAGGCTTGCCGTCCTCCACCAATCGGCGCAACATCGACAGGACGCCGCGCAGCGCTCCCGTGGGCTCTCCCCTGCGCGTGCGAAGGTCGGGAAGCGCGTGGTACGCCCGATACAAATACGAAGAGCCATCCACCAGCACGAGCGTAGGCATGCGTCCGACTCACAAGATTCCGGAGCTCATCGATCCGCACGCACTCAACACGACCAACGGTCAGGAAGCGTGGCGGGTGATGGGGATTATGGCAGAGTTCGCCATCGCGACCGAGCGGCTGCGCGGCATCCGTCCGGCCGTCAGCGTGTTCGGCAGCGCGCGCATCAAGGCCGGGCATGCGTACTACGAGAAGACGAAGACCATCGCGCGGCTCCTCTCCGACGCGGGCTTCTCTGTCGTCTCGGGCGGAGGCCCCGGGATCATGCGCGCCGCCAACGAAGGCGCGCACGCAGGCTCGTCTCCCGCGGTGGGCCTCAACATCATGCTGCCGTTCGAGCAGAGCGGCAACGCGTACCAGGACATCTCGGTCGACTTCCGCTACTTCTTCACGCGCAAGATGATGTTCGTGCGACTCGCGTCGGCGTACGTCATCCTCCCGGGCGGCTTCGGCACGCTCGACGAGCTGTCGGAAGTCCTGACGCTCGTGCAAACCGGCAAGAGCCGGCGCATCCCCGTCATCCTCGTGGGCAGCGAGTTCTGGAAGGGGCTCGTCGCATGGATGGACGACAAGCTCGTGGGCGAAGGCATGATCGCCGCCGCGGACATGGGCCTCATGCAGATCATCGACGAGCCGGAGGCCATCGTCGAGGCGATCTTCAAGTTCTACGAGACGAAGGGCTTCGTGCCCACGCGCGAGGAGCGCGAGAAGATGCTCAACCTGTAGAAACGCCTGCGAAAGGCGGGCGCGGCGACAGGGCATGAGGTGACGCCGGCCGCACGGGGTTCCACGTGCTACCGGCGCGTGGCGTGCGGTAGAATGGGCCATGATTCGCGCGGCCCTGACGGCGGTCTTCTCACTCGCGCTTTGCGCGATGGCCGCGGCGCAGCCGTCGCCCATTCCGCCGCCCATGCCGGCGGAGGTGCCTCCCCCCGTCGCGCCGCCCGCGGCCGCATCCCCGGCGCCGCCTCCGCCGCCCCGTGCCCCGTACGACACCGGCGCCGACACGGACCTCGAGCCGCAGGTCACGATCATCCGGCGCGAGACCGAGACGGTCGAGGAATTCCGCGTCAACGGCGAGCTGCGCTACGTCAAGGTGACGCCGCGCCTCGGGCCGCCTTACTACCTCGTCCCGAGGGGCAACGGCCAGTCCTTCGTACGATCCGACTCGCTCGACTTCGGATTGCGCACGCCGATGTGGCTCCTGTTCTCCTGGTGAGATAGACGACCCCACTGCCCGTTCCGCGGCGCGATGTGCCCGTCCGCCGCCGACTCACCGTTTCGAATCTCGCGCATGTCCGTCTACACGCCGGTCTCCAATTCCGAACTCGACGCCTGGCTCCTGCGCTACAACGTGGGCGGCATCGCCGAGCTCGAGCCGATCGCCTCGGGCATCGAGAACACGAACTACTTCGTCAACACCGATCGCGGCCGCTACGTGCTCACCCTGTACGAGCGCCTGCCGGCGGCCGAGCTCCCGTTCTACTTGAACCTCATGGCGCACCTCGCCCGCGCAGGCGTGGAGGTGCCGGCGCCCATCCCCGACCGCACGGGCGCGCTCTTCTCGCTCCTGAACGGCAAGCCCGCCGGGCTCGTCGAGCGCGTCGAAGGCGTGCCGATCGAGGCGCCCGACGCCGTGCATTGCGACAAGGTGGGAGGCGCCCTCGCGCGCCTGCACCTCGCGTCGCAGACCTATCGCGCGCGCCTGACCAATCGCCGCGGGCCCGCGTGGTGGCGCCAGGCCGCGCGCGCCGTCCGCCCGTTCCTCGACGCGTCGCAGGCGGAGCTCCTCGACGCCGAGATCCGGTTCCAGACGGGCTTCGGCCGCGTCAAGCTCCCCAAGGGCGCCATCCACGGCGACCTCTTCTGCGACAACGCGCTCTTCGCGGGCGACCGCGTCGCGGGCATCATCGACTTCGGCTTCGCGGCCACCGATTTCTTCGCGTACGACCTCGCGATCACGGTCAACGACTGGTGCGTCGACGACGCAGGGGCGCTCGTCGCGCCGCTCGTCCTCGCCATGGTCGGCGCCTACGACGCGACGCGGTCGCTGGCGGCGGACGAGCGCGATGCGTGGCCGTCGCTCCTGCGCGCGGCCGCGCTGCGCTTCTGGCTCTCGCGGCTCTACGACCTTCACCTGCCGCGCCCCGGCGAGCTCACGCACGCGCACGATCCGGCGCACTTCGAGCGCGTGTTGCGGGCGCGCGTCGCCGAGCCCGCGGCGTGGCCCCTCGCGACATCATGACCGACGTTCCGCGCGAATTCGTCTTCACCCGCTACCCCGCTCGCCAGGGCATGGCGTGGCTGCGCACCGCCTACGCGATGTTCGGCCGCCACCGCGCGCCCTGGATCATGCTCGTGATGGGCTACTTCCTCATCCTCCTCGTGATCCGCGCCATTCCGGTAGTGGGGCCTACGCGATGACCCTCCTGAAGCCCGTCTTCGCCGTCGGGCTCCTGGCCGCCGCGTGGAACCAGGAGCGCGGCGGCGCGCCCGGCGTGCGCCAGCTCTTCCAGGGATTCAGCGCCAACCTCGTCGCGCTCCTCGCGATCGGCGCCTTCTTCGTCGCGGGCATCACCATCGCCGTGTTCGGCTCCGCGCTGGTGGATGGCGGCAAGCTCCTCGACCTCATGGCGAACAGCGACGCTCAACGAGGAGCAGCTCGCCGCCGCGCTGTCCGATCCCAAGCTCCAGCTCGGCATGCTCTTCTCCGCGCTCCTGTCGCTGCCCGTGGTCATCGCCGTGTGGTGGGCGCCGGCGCTGGTCGTGTTCCAGGACGCGAGCGCCACCGCCGCGCTCCTCGCGAGCCTGCGCGCCGCCACCGCCAACTGGCGCGCGCTCGTCATGTACGCGCTCGGCGTCTTCTTCTACGGCGGCGTGCTGCCGGCGCTCACTTCTACACCGTCATCGCGCTCGTCGTGCCGCCGCCCGCGTCGTCGGTGGCGGTCGTCGTGCTGCTTCCTTATTCACGACGCATGGGGCGAGGCGCTCAACGCGACGCTGCGCGATACGCGCACGCAGCTCGCGATGCTGTTCGCGGTCGCCGTCGCGCTGCCGACGCTCGCCGCGCTCTGGTTCGCGCCCGGCCTCGTCGTGTTCCAGGACCTGTCCGCCCCGGCGGCGCTCGGGCATTCGCTGCGCGCCGCGTTCGCGAACTGGCGGCCGCTCGTCGTCTACGCGCTCGCGGTGTTCGCGCTCGGCGGCGCGCTGCCGGCGATCGTGCTCGGCCTCCTCGCCGTCGTGCTCCCGCAGTCCGCGGTGGCGGTGATCGCGTTCGCGTTCCTGCTGCCCTACGCGCTGTTCTTCGCGGCGACGCTGCACGTGTCCGACTACGTGAGCTACCGCGACGTGTTTCACGCGAACGAGACGCTCGCGCCGCTGTCGCACGGCGGCTGATCCGGCGCGCGCGATGGCGGTCGAGGACGCCTCCTCGCGCAGCGCGCTCCTCGAGCGCTTCGCACCCGGCATCGCGCAGCTCCTGACCTATCCCAGGGGCGCCCTTCGCGGCGACGTGACGGCCGGGCTCTCGGTCTGCGTCGTCATGATCCCGTCCGTGCTCGCGTACGCGGAGCTCGTCGGGCTTCGACCGGAGCTCGGCCTTTACGCCGCGCTGGGCTCGATGATCGCGTATGCCGCCTTCACGTCGACGCGGCGCGTGATCATCGGGCCGGACACCACCATCGCGCTCCTCGCGGGCTCCGTCATCGCGCCGCTCGCGCACGGCGATCCCGCGCGGGCGGCGCTCCTCGCGACGGAGCTGGCGCTCATGACGGGCGTGCTGCTGATCGTGGCCGGACGCGTGGGGCTGGGCGACGTGGCCGACCTCCTCTCCACGCCCGTGCTGGTGGGCTACGCCGCCGGCGCCGCGCTGATCCTCGTCGGCACGCAGCTTCCGGTCCTGATCGCGAGGGCATCCTCATGGCGAGGACGCTCGCCGCGAAGCACCGCAGGCCCCTCGACGCCGACCACGAGCTCACCGCGCTCGGCGCCGGCAACGTCGCGGCGGGGCTCGTGAGCGGTGCGCGGATTCCCGGTGGGCGCCAGCACCTCGCGCTCCGTCACCGCCGACGCGAGCGGCGCGCGTACGCAGCTCACGCAGTGGATCGCCGCGGCGCTCCTCGTCCTCTTCGTGCTGTTCGTGGCGCCACTTCTCGAGGCGCTTCCGCGCGTCGCGCTCTCCGCCATCCTGATCGCCGCGGCCGTTCGCCTGGTCGACATCGAGCAATGGAAGACGCTGCTGCGCCTCGAGCGTCACTCGTTCTGGCTCGCGGCGGGCGTCGTGCTCGCGGTGCTCGTCCTCGGCGTGCTGCCGGGCGTGCTCATCGGCGTGGCCGCGTCGCTCGCGCGCCTCCTCGTGGAAGTCGCGCGGCCGCGGGGCGCGGTGCTGCGGCGGCTGCCCACCGATCGCCGCTTCCACGACCTGGCCGACGACGAGGGCGGCACCAGCACGCCCGCCGTGCTCGTGTACCGGCTGTACGCGCCGATCGTGTTCGCCAACGCGCGCGACTTCGCGGACCGCATCCGCAGGCTCGTCGACGCGGCAAAGCCGCCCACGCGATGCGTCGTGCTCGACCTGCAGGCCGTATCGCACATCGACGTCACCGCGCTCGGCATCCTGCGCGAGATGCACGCCGACCTCGAGGCCCGCGGCATCGACGTCCGCTTCGCCCGCGCCAACCGGCCGCTGCGCGAGCAGATCCTGCGGTGGATCGGCACCGAGAGCTTCGGTCGCGAGCGATTCTTCCCGTCGGCATCGGCGGCGGTGGACGACTTCCTCGCGACGAAGCCCCTGCGTCCGAGGTAGCGAGCGGCACGCTACACCGCCTCGAGCCTCGCGTAGTCGAGTGCCAGCCACTTCACCCCGGCGTCGCGGAAATTCACCTGCACCTGCGTGTCGACGCCGCGGCCGCGGGCGTCGATGATCACGCCCACGCCGAACTTCGCGTGGCGCACGCTCTGCCCGATGCGCCACGGCGACGCGGGCGGCGTGGCCTGCGGCGCCTCGGTGGCGCGCTTCCACGCGGCGTCGTCGACGTCGTCGTAGCGACGCCGGTAGGGCGACAGCCACTGGACGAGCTCGCCCGGGAGCTCGTTCAGGAACCGCGACGGGATGCCGTAGCGCGTCTGGCCGTGCAGCATGCGGCTCTGCGCCAGCGTGAGGTACAGCCGCCGCCGCGCGCGCGTGATCGCGACGTACATCAAGCG
>JBGAIS010000146.1:0-8899 GCA_044225355.1 Casimicrobiaceae bacterium
TACGAGCCGGGACAGGTGCGCGAGGTCGAGGGGCGCAGGATCGTGTCGTACGGCACGTCGAGCTACGGCTACGATATCCGCTGCTCGCGCGAGTTCAAGATCTTCACCAACATCAACTCGACCATCGTCGACCCCAAGGCGTTCGACGCGGGGTCGTTCGTCGACTTCACGGGCGACGTCTGCATCATCCCGCCCAATTCGTTCGCGCTCGCGCGCACCGTCGAGTACTTCCGCATCCCGCGCAACGTGCTGACGATCTGCCTTGGCAAGAGCACCTACGCGCGCTGCGGGATCATCGTCAACGTGACGCCCTTCGAGCCCGAGTGGGAGGGGTACGTGACCCTCGAGTTCTCGAACACGACGCCGCTGCCCGCGAAGATCTACGCCAACGAGGGCGTTGCGCAGGTGATCTTCTTCGAGTCGGACGAGGTCTGCGAGACGTCCTACAAGGACCGCGGCGGCAAGTACCAGGGGCAGAAGGGCGTGACGCTGCCCAAGATCTAGGGCGCTTCCGCAACGGGCGTTCGCGAGGCCGGCCCCATGGGCTTGCGCCGTCGCCACGCCCCTGCCGCCGGAACGGCAAAGGCAGGGTGGGCCGGTCGCGGGGGAGAGCGGCGGCCCGGGGAACTTGCCCCGCCGCCGCCGGTCTGTTGCGCGAATGCACGCGGCGGGGGACGCCGCCCGCCGGTTTTCCGGGGCGATATCCCCACATCCGGCTTCCGGGGGCGCACAATGCGCCCCATTTCCTTTCCCTGCGCACGCCACGCTTTCTCGAGGGCCACGAATGAAATTCCGCTTCCCCATCGTCATCATCGACGAGGACTATCGCTCCGAGAACACGTCGGGCCTCGGCATCCGCGCGCTGGCGCAAGCGATCGAGAAGGAGGGGATGGAGGTCGTGGGCGTCACGAGCTACGGCGACCTCTCGCAGTTCGCGCAGCAGCAGTCGCGCGCGTCGGCGTTCATCCTGTCGATCGACGACGAGGAGATCAACGCAAGCCTCGAGTCGAGCCCCGCGATCGAGCGCCTGCGCACCTTCATCAAGGAGATCCGCTTCAAGAACGCGGAGATCCCCATCTACCTGTACGGCGAGACGCGCACGTCGCAGCACATCCCGAACGACATCCTGCGGGAGCTCCACGGCTTCATCCACATGTTCGAGGACACGCCGGAGTTCGTCGCGCGGCACATCATCCGCGAGACGAAGTCGTACCTCGACTCGCTCGCGCCCCCGTTCTTCCGCGCGCTCGTCCACTACGCCCAGGACGGCTCCTACTCGTGGCACTGCCCCGGCCACTCCGGCGGCGTCGCGTTCCTCAAGAGCCCGGTCGGACAGATGTTCCACCAGTTCTTCGGGGAGAACATGCTGCGCGCCGACGTCTGCAACGCCGTCGACGAGCTGGGTCAGCTGCTCGACCACACGGGGCCGGTCGCGGCCGCGGAGCGCAACGCCGCGCGCATCTTCAACGCGGACCACTGCTTCTTCGTGACCAACGGCACGTCCACGTCGAACAAGATGGTGTGGCACGCGAACGTGGCCCCCGACGACATCGTCGTGGTGGACCGCAACTGCCACGTCTCGGTGCTGCACGCCATCACGATGACGGGCGCCATCCCGGTTTTCCTGCCGCCCACGCGTAACCACCTCGGCATCATCGGGCCCATTCCGCTCGACGAGTTCCGGCCCGAGAGCATCGCGAGGCGCATCGAGGCGAACCCGTTCGCGCGCGAGGCGAAGAACAAGAAGCCGCGCATCCTGACGCTGACGCAGAGCACCTACGACGGCATCGCCTACAACGTGGAGATGATCAAGTCCACGATGGGCAACTATATCGACACGCTGCACTTCGACGAGGCGTGGTTGCCGCACGCGGCCTTCCACGAGTTCTACCGCGACATGCACGCGATCGGCCGCGATCGCCCGCGCAGCAAGGATGCGCTCATCTTCGCGACCCACTCCACGCACAAGCTCCTGGCGGGCATCTCGCAGGCCTCGCAGATCATCGTGCAGAACAGCGAGACGCGGAAGCTCGACCTGCCGATCTTCAACGAGGCGTACCTCATGCACACCTCGACGTCGCCGCAGTACGCGATTATCGCCTCGTGCGACGTCTCCGCGGCCATGATGGAGCCGCCCGGCGGGACCGCGCTCGTCGAGGAGTCGATCATCGAGGCGCTCGACTTCCGCCGCGCGATGCGCAAGGTCGACGAGGAGTGGGGCAAGGACTGGTGGTTCAAGGTGTGGGGGCCCGAGCGCCTGGCGCCCGAGGGCATCAAGCGCGACGACTGGATCCTGCGCGCCAACGAGAAGTGGCACGGCTTCGGCGACCTGGCCGCCGGATTCAACATCCTCGACCCCATCAAGGCGACGGTGATCACGCCGGGGCTCGACGTGTCCGGCAAGTTCGCGAAGACGGGCATCCCCGCGTCGATCGTGACGCGCTACCTGTCCGAGCATGGGGTGATCGTCGAGAAGACCGGGCTCTACTCGTTCTTCATCATGTTCACCATCGGCATCACCAAGGGCCGGTGGAACACGCTCGTCACGGCGCTGCAGCAGTTCAAGGACGACTACGACAAGAACCAGCCGCTGTGGCGCATCCTGCCCGAGTTCTGCGCGCAGCATCCCATCTACGAGCGCGTCGGCCTGCGCGACCTCTGCCAGCAGATCCACGAGATGTACAAGGGCAACGACGTCGCCCGCGTCACCACCGAGATGTACCGCTCGGACATGGAGCCCGCGATGAAGCCGTCCGACGCGTTCGCGTGCATGGCGCATCGCGAGATCGATCGCGTCGAGATCGACGACCTCGAGGGCCGGGTCGCCGCCGTGCTGCTCACGCCCTATCCGCCCGGTATCCCGCTGCTGATCCCGGGCGAGCGCTACAACCGCACCATCGTCGAGTACCTCAAGTTCGCGCGGAGCTTCAACGAGCGCTTCCCGGGATTCGACACCGACATCCACGGCCTCGTCGAGGTGCAGGAGGGCGCCACGCGGCGCTACTTCATGGACTGCGTGCGGAAGAAGAAGTAGCCGGTGCCGTCGCGCCGCGATCTCCTCCGCGCGGGCCTCGGCCTCGGGAGCGCCGCCGCGCTGCCTCGCGCCCTCGCGATGGGCGCAGGGCACGGCGCGGGCGGGCCGGCGCATGGCGCCGACGCCGACGCGATGCGCATCGCGCGCGCGCCGTTCACGTCGATGCCGCTCGTCGAGCCCGCGATCCGGCGCTCCGCCGCCGGCGTGCTGCAGACCACGCTCGCCGTCCGGTACCGCTACCTCGACATCGGCGGCTACCGCCTGCACTTCCGTACGTACGAGGGAGGGTGCCCGGGCCCG
The DNA here is from genome assembly GCA_044225355.1 of Casimicrobiaceae bacterium. GTDB lineage: Bacteria > Pseudomonadota > Gammaproteobacteria > Burkholderiales > Casimicrobiaceae > VBCG01. Next base: position 3,335 of record JBGAIS010000146.1, read on the forward strand.
ACGCTGCGCGCGCGTCCCGGCGACACGCTCAGGATCAGCCTCGTCAACGAGCTGCCGCCCAACCGCGATCCGCAGCCCGCCGACCACAACCTTCCCAACCGCAGCAACACGACCAACCTCCACGTGCACGGCATGCACGTGAGCCCCGAGGGCATCGCGGACAACGCGCTGCGCGAGATGGAGCCCGGCCGCGCATACGACATCGACATCCCGATCCCGGCGTCGCATCCGCCGGGAACGTACTGGTACCACCCGCATCGCCACGGCTCCTCCAATGTCCAGGTCGCGAGCGGCATGGCCGGGGCCATCATCCTCGACGGCGATTTCGACGGCGTGCCCGAGATCGCGGGAGCCCGGGACCGCGTGCTCGTCATGCAGCAACTCGCCTTCGATGCGCTCGGCACGTGCGAAAGCTTCGACACGGTGTGGCCGATGCAATCGGCGCGCCTTTTCACGATCAACGGGCAGCTGCGCCCGACCCTGGTCCTGCGCCCCGGCGAAGTACAGCGCTGGCGGATCGTGCACGCGGGCTACCACGACTACGCGCTGCTGGCGCTCGACGGCCACGACCTGCACGAGATCGCGCTCGACGGCATCGCCCTCGGCGCGTCGCGCGCTCGCCGCGAGATGCTCGTCGTGCCGGGGCAGCACGTCGACGTCCTCGTGAAGGCCGGCGCGCCGGGCACCTACGCCTTGCGCACGCTTCCCTTCAACCAGGGGGAAGGCCCGCTTCGCACGTGGACGCTCGCGGACGTCGTCGTCGCGGGCGAGCCCATGCCGATGTCGCTTCCCCGGTCGCTTCCCGCGCCGCCGCTCGCGCCCATTCGCGATCACGAGATCACCGGCCGGCGCAGGATCACCTTCCAGACGCAAGACCCCGCCACCGGCGGCGACGACTATCGCGAGTTCCGGTTCATGATCGACGGTCGCGTGTTCGATCCCGGTCGCGTCGACCAGCGCATCAAGCTGGGAGCCGTCGAGGAGTGGGACATCGTCAACCTCGACGAGGCGCACCACCCATTCCACATCCACACCAACCCGTTCATGGTGACGAAGGTCGACGGCGTGCCCCTCGCGGAGCCCGTCTGGCGCGACACCGTGAACGTCGCGAGTCGACAGTCCGTGACCCTGCGCTCGCGCTTCGAGGACTTCGCGGGCTTGCTGGTGCTCCACTGCCACATCTTCAACCACGAGGACATCGGGATGATGCAGCTCGTGGAGATCGAGCGCTAGGAACGGCCCGCCGGCGCCGCGCGTTCCGCAGCCGGAATGCGCGTTCCTTGCAACACGCCGTCGCGACGGCGGCGGCCGGTGCCGCCGAGCCCCGTGCTCAGCCGCTGGCCTTCGCGTCGTGCTTCTTGTGATGCACTCGCTTGCTCTGCGCGCTCTCCGCGCTCTGGATGCGCGCCTGCTCCCCCGCGCCGACGTGACCGTTGGCGCCCGCCGCCGCTTCCTTGCGAGCCACATGGGCCTGCCCGCGCTCCAGGCTCGCGGTCTCGCGCTTCGTGAGCGAGCCCGAGTCGACGCCCTGCTTGATCCGCGCCTGCTGGTCGATGTTCCGCTGCACGTCGGCCTGCATGCGCTGCGAGCCCGCGGAGGCGGGATTGCCGGTCTGCGCGTCGTGCTTCTGGCGATAGATGGCGCCGCTCTGCGCGTTCTGCGCCTTCTGGATGCGCGCCTTCTCGGAGGAGGTGAGCTTGCCGTCTTTCTGCGCGTTGCTCTCCATGCGGTCGATCTTCGCCTCGCCGCTCTCGAGCTTCGCCGCCTCGCGCGTCGTGAGCTCGCCGGACTGGAGGCCCTGCTGGATGCGTTGCTGCTGGTCGACGTTGCGGCCGACCTCGCTGCTCGAGGTCTGGGCGGAGGCGGCGGTGCAGAAGGCGGCCGCGATGGCGAGCGCGACGATGCGGCGGGGGATGTTCATGGCGTTGTCCTTTCGACGTGCGCGGGATGCGCGTGCGACAAGTAACGCCGCGTCGCGCGCCGGCGATGACGGCTTCGTTGTAACAAAACTTTCGGGTGCCCGGGCTTGCACCGGACGGCCGCTATACGTCGAAGCTGATCCCCTGCGCCAGCGGCAGCGTGCTTCCGTAGTTGATGGTGCTGGTCGCCCGCCGCATGTACGCGCGCCACGCGTCGGATCCCGACTCGCGCCCGCCGCCCGTGTCCTTCTCGCCCCCGAACGCGCCGCCGATCTCCGCCCCGCTCGTGCCGATGTTGACGTTGGTGATGCCGCAGTCGCTGCCGCGCGAGGAGAGGAAGGTCTCCGACTCGGTGAGGTCGCGCGTGAAGATCGACGACGAGAGGCCGTGCGCGGCCGCGTTGTTGAGCGCGACCGCCTCGTCGAGGGAGCGGTAGGGCATCGCGTACAGGATGGGCGCGAAGGTCTCGCGCAGCATCGTCGGCGATTGCGAGGGCATCTCGACGATCGCGGGGCGCGCGTACCACGCTTGCGCATGCGCGTCCGCGAGCACGCGCTCGCCGCCGATCACGCGCCCGCCTTCGGCACTCGCGTCGACGAGCGCGCGCTGCATCGCGTCGAACGCCGCGCGATCCACGAGCGGACCGACGAGGGTGCCCGCCTCGCGCGGGTCGCCGATGCGGATGCTCGCGTACACGCCCGCGAGGCGATCGACGAACGTGCGATAGCGCGACTCGTGGACGAAGAGTCGCCGGAGCGTCGTGCAGCGCTGGCCGGCGGTGCCGACGGCCGCGAACACGATCGCGCGCATCGCGAGGTCCTCGTCGGCGCTCGGGCACACGATGGCCGCGTTGTTGCCGCCGAGCTCGAGGATCGTGCGCTTGAAAGTCCGTGCGCACGCCTCGCCCACCGCGCGGCCCATCGCGGTGGAGCCCGTCGCGCTCACGAGGCGGACGGCCGGATGCCCGACCAGCGCTTCGCCCAGGGCACGGTCGCCCACCGCGAGGTGCGCGACGTCGACCGACGCGGGGGACGCTTCGCGCAGGGTCCGGCGGAGGAGCTCGTGCGCGGCCCACGCCGACAGCGGCGCCTTCTCAGACGGCTTCCATATCACGGCGTTGCCGCAGACGAAGGCGAGCGCCGCGTTCCAGGTCCACACGGCCACGGGAAAATTGAACGCGGAGACGACGCCGCACACCCCGAAGGGATGCCAGGTCTCCAGCATGCGGTGGTCCGGGCGCTCGGACGCCATGGTGAGCCCGTGAAGCTGCCGCGAGAGCCCGACGGCGAAGTCGCACACGTCGATCATCTCCTGCACCTCGCCCAAGCCTTCCTGCAGGAGCTTGCCGGTCTCGAGGGTCACGAGGCGGCCGAGCGCGTCCTTGTGCTCGCGAAGCGCGTTGCCGTAGCGGCGTACGACCTCGCCGCGCGCGGGCGCCGGAACGCTTGCCCACGCGCGCTGCGCGGCGGCGGCCCGCGCGATCGCGTCGTCGAGGGCGGCCGCGGTCGTCAGCGGGACGGCGCCGAGCGCGCTGCCGTCGATCGGCGAGCGGGCGACAGCGCCTTCGCCGCGCAGCGTCGACGGATCGAGCCCCAGCGCGTCCCAGGCCGAGCCAAGGTCGGCCTGCACGCTCATGGCACGGTTGCGCTCACGATCCGCGGCATGCCGTTGGGCAGGCAGATGTGGCATTCGGTGAAGATGCGCGCGGTGCAGGCCTCGCACACGACGGCGTCGGAATCGCTTGTACAGGGCACGGATCGCGTCGGCCTTCGTGGGCCAGACGCGATCGGCGCCGATGTCCGCCAGGAACCCGCCGCGCTCGAGGGCGGCGTGCACGCCCGGCTTCAGGTTGCAGAGGTAGAGCGTGGCACCGGTGTCGCGGAGGTGGCGCGAGGCCTGCACGAGCGACTCGCATCCCGCGGTGTCGATGAAGTTGACGCCGCTCGCGACGAGGAGCACGTGCGTCGCGTCCGGCCGCTCGCGGCGCGCGGCCTCGAGCTCGTCGCGCACGTGCTCGACGGCGCCGAAGAAGAGCGAGCCGTCGAGGCGGAGGATGTCGAGCTGCGGGCACACGCGCGAGGACTCGCCCATCGCCTCGAAGCGCCGCTGCGGCGTGCGCGAGTCCGGCGCGACGCGCGTCAGCGACGGGTGCGTCGTCCGGTTGAGGTAGACGAGGAGCGACGCGAGCACGCCCACGAAGATCGCGAACTCGAGCTGGACCGTGAGCGTCGCGACGAACGTCACGACCAGGGCCAGGAGATCGCTTCGATTGGTGCGCGAGATGCGCCTGATCTCGGCGAAGTCGATGAGCCCCCACGCGACGATGAACAGCAGCGCGGCCATCACCGCCAGCGGCAGGAACGTCGCGAGCGGCGCGATCACGAGCAGGATCACCGCGAGGAGGAGCGCCGAGAACACCGCGGCGAGCGGCGTCTTGGCCCCCGCTTCGTAGTTCACGCCGCAGCGATTGACCGAGCCCGAGGAAGGCATCGACGAGGTGAACGCCCCCGCGATGTTCGACAGCCCTTGCCCGACGAACTCCTGGTTGCCGTCGATGCGCTGGCCCGCCTTGACCGCGATGGCGCGCGCGATGGAGATCGCCTGCGTGAGGCCCAGGAGCGTCAGGGCGATGGCCGTGGGCGCGAGCTGGCGCCAGACGTCGAGGTCGAACGACGGCGCCGACAGCGGAGGCAGCGTCGCCGGCAACGCGCCGACGGTGGGGATGGTCGCGAACCCGGCGCGCCCCAGCACGTAGGCGAACGCGCTGCCCGCGAGCATGCCGACGATCATATAGGGGAAGCGCGACAGCACCTGCTTCGCCGCGATGGCCGTGACGAGCGTCACCCCGCCGGTGGCGAGGATCCAGGGATCGATCGCCGACACGTGGCGCGCGAACGCGCTCACGAGGTTGAAGAAGTGCGCGTCCGCGGGCACCGGCACGCCCGTGAAGTTGCGAAGCTGCGCCGCGATGATGAGCACGCCCGCGCCCGCGGTGAAGCCCACGATCACCGTGTGCGAGATGAAGTTCACGAGCGTCCCGAGCCTCGCTATGCCGAGCGCGAGCTGCAGGATGCCGATCAGGAGAGACAGCGTGAGCGCGAGCTCGACGTACTTGTCCGAGCCTGGGGCTGCCAGCGCCGACAGCGTCGCGAACACGACGAGCGCCATCGCGTTGGTGGGGCCCGAGACCTGGTGCCACGACGAGCCCCATAGCGCCGCGACGAGCGCCGGGACGATGGCGCAGTACAGCCCGTATTGCGGCGGCAGGCCCGCGAGCGTCGCGTACGCGACACCCTGCGGCAGCACGACGAGCGCGCCCACCAGCCCCGCGATGGCGTCGGCGCGAAGCGTCGCCGCGGTGACGCGGTGACGCCAGGCGAGGAACGGGAAGACCTTCTGTGCGAGCGATGCCACGGTGGCAATGATGCCACCACTGCCGAAAGTGCCTCAGGCCGCGAGCGATATCGGCGGCGTATGCGCCTTGGACGCGGCGGCCATGAGCGCCGCCAGGACGCACGAGGCCATGCGAACTTCCATGGGGTCGTAGCGCATGGGCATCACGATGGGCACGCGCGCGCCCAGCACGAGTCCCGCGGCGAGGCCGCCGCCCACCGCGAGCATGGTTCGCAGCACCATGAGGCCGCTC
>JBGAIS010000147.1:0-8741 GCA_044225355.1 Casimicrobiaceae bacterium
CGACCGCCTGCGGACGCTGGTGGGCGGCGGCGCGGGGACGGTCAACCTGGACTTCTACGGGCTGTCCGGCGACCGCGCGTCGATCGACCAGGGCGTGCGCTATTCGCTCAAGGTCGCGGCGGCCGTGGGGCAGGTCAACTGGCAAGTGGCGCCGCGCTCCCCGTGGGCGGTGGGCGTGCGCTACGTCTTCGCCGACGTGCAGCCGCAGCTTCGCGACGACCCCGTGTTTCCGGGGCTCGCGGACCGCACGCGGATCACCGTCTCCGCGCCCACGGCCATCGTCGAGTACGACACGCGCGACAACATCTTCACGCCCACGCGCGGCATTTACGCGGAGTCCGCCTACCTCGCGTCGCGCGAGGCGCTCGGCGCGACCGTCGACTTCGAGCGCTTCACCCAGACGCTCATCGGCTGGCACCCGGTGCGCGACGACGTCTTCCTCGGCGCGCGCGGACTCTACTCGTGGTCCTCGGACTCGACGCCATTCTTCCTGCGCCCGTTCATCATGCTGCGCGGCGTGCCCGCCGTCCGCTACCAGGGCGACGAGGCCGCGTCGATCGAGGTCGAGGCGCGCTGGCAGCTCTACGGTCGCTGGAGCGTCGTGGGATTCGGCGGCGCGGGTCGCACGTGGACGAGTACCAGGACCGGGTCGCTCACGCAGGACGTGGGCAGCGGCGGCGCCGGATTCCGCTACGAGATCGCGCGCCAGTTCGGGCTGCACGTGGGCATGGACGTCGCCGCGAGCCCCGGCACCACGGCGGTGTACCTCGTCATCGGCAACGCGTGGTTCCGGCCGTGAGGCCAGGCACGCGCGACAGTGGGGGAGACCCCGACCCACCGCGGAGAGAATGATCGTCGTCGAGCCGTCGCTCGAAGGGTCGTGCATGCCGGTCGCGAACCCGCGCACCGGACGGTTGAACGACTGCTCAATGCACCGCAAGGCCGTGACTCCTGAACTGGTCACGCACGCGCTCGGTGAGGGCGGCATCGGGGGGCTCGACGTTCGCGAGCGGATACTCGACGTCGAGCTTGCCCCACTTGTCGCGACCCAGCTGGTGGAAGCGCAGCACCTCGACGCGCTCCACGGTCGCCAAGCCCGCACAGAACCGCGCGACGCGCTCGACGTTGTCGTGGCCGTCGGTCAGGCCGGGGACGAGCACATAGCGAATCCACATCGGCCGGCCGAGCGCGGAGAGTCGCTTCGCGTAATCGATCGTGGGCTTGAGCGGCTGCCGCGTCACGCGCTCGTAGACCTCGGGGTCGCCCGACTTGCTGTCGAGGATGTTGAGGTCGAGGGCGGCGAGGTCTGCGTCGCTCAGGCGATCGCCCAGGCGCCCCGAGGTGTCGAGGCAGGTATGCAGGCCCAGTGCCTTGCAGCGGCGGAGCACCTCGAGCAGGAAAGGCTTCTGCGTGACGGGCTCGCCCCCCGACATCGTGACGCCGCCGCGCGAGGCGTTGAGTCCGGGCGCGAACTTGCCGATCGTCTTCATGATGCGCGATATCGTCACGGGGTGGCCGTTGTGCTTGTGCCAGGCGTCGGGGTTGTGGCAGTACTGGCAGCGCAGCATGCACCCGGTGAGGAAGGCCACGAACCTCAATCCCGGGCCGTCGGCGGTGCTGCCCACCTCGTAGGTGTGGACGTAGCCCACGGGGTCGTGACCTGGCGCGTCGAGTTCCGTGTCGCCGGGATACAGCGCGGCGTAGTCGCGGACCGACTTGCTCTCGCTCGCGCCGCGCCGCGCGACGTGGAGCGAGTAACGACTACCGACGAGCGTCTCGGCCATCGTGGCGTGCGGCGCCGGAGCGGGCCAGAGGGAGGCGAAGGGGCCAGAGACGGCTTGCCGGCGTCGAGCGGTCAGGGCACGACCTTGCGCAGCTCCGGGGTGTCGGCCTTGGCCTTGGGTGCCGGCGTGCGCGCCGACGTGTCATTCTTCGCGCGATCCGAGGCCTCCGCGGCAGCCTGCCCGGCGCCCTTGCCGGCGCCCGCGGTGCCTTCCTTGACCGCCTTGCGCTTGGAAGCGGCATCGGGCGTGACTGCGGGATGGTGCTTCTGCGTCGCGGCCTTGGCCGAGGCGTCGGCAGCGGAAGTGCCCGCTCCCTTGGCGGTGCCTGCCGTCGCGCTCTTCAGATCATGCTGCGCAGCCGCGTTGCGCTCCGCTTTCGCCTTCTGCTCCTCGGGAGCGGGGGTGGATGTCGTTTGTGCCATGGCGGAGTAGGCCGCGAAAGCGAACAACGCGACGAGTATCGTCTTCATGGGTATGCTTTCATGTGAGCCGCCAAGCGGTGGCTGGTTGACGCGTGAATTCTCGGTCCGTGCCCGCCAGGCCGTCTTTGCAAATCTCGACATTCTCCTGCACGTGCAGAATCCGCCGATGTCTCGTGGCTCTCTCCCTCCGATGACGGGATCCCGTGGCGCGCCACGGCGCGACGATGTGAAGGCAGCGACCCGGGAATCGCTCCTTGCCTAACCCCTATTTGCTCGCGTTGACCCGCGCGGATCGTGACGGGCCTGGCGCGTGCCAGCGGGTCGGTGCGTTTCGCGTCGTGCCGGGGCTGATCCGGGCCATGGGCGGCGACCCGGAAGCGGTGCTGCAGGCGGCCGGCGTCGATCCTTCCGCGCTCGATCATCCGGACAGCCGGATTCCGTACCCGTCGCTCGGACGCCTCCTGGCTGTCGCGGCGAAGGCCACCGGCTGCGCGCACTTCGGCCTCGCTTGCGGACAGGCCTGGCAGCTCCGCGACCTGGGCGTGCCCGGGCGCATCGCGCGCCACGCCGCGACCGTCGGCGATGCTCTGCGGTCGATCGTCATCTACCAGAGACTCAACAGCGGCGGCGGCGTCGCCTACCTGGTGGACCACGACGTGACGGCCGATTTCGGCTACGCCATCTACCACCCCGGCATCGAAGGCAGCGACCAGGTCTATGCGGCAGTGCTCGCGGGCGGCTTCAATTTCCTGCGCGAGCTTTGCGGGGGCATCTCGCCCGTGGAAACGCTGCTGCTGCCGCACGCGCGCCCGCGGGACGCGGAGGAGTATCGCCGCCACTTCCGCTGCCACCTGCGCTTCGACGTCGATCGCGCGGCCATGCGCTTTCGCAGCGACTGGCTCGCGCGACCCGTCGAGGGCGCCGACGCGGCGAAGCGGCGCGCGCTCGAGGACGAGGCGCTGCAGTTCGGGCCCGGCGATTTCCTGGAGCGCGTCGTGCGATCGCTGCGCACGCTGCTGATCGCGGGGCGGCATTCGGGCGACGACGTCGCGCAGTCGCTGGCGCTGCGCAGGCGCACGTTCAACCGCCGGCTCAAGGCGCAGGGGACGAACTTCCAGGAGGTGCTCGACGGCGTGCGCTTCGAGGTCTCGCGCCAGCTCCTCGCGGAGGGCGAGATCCCGATGGACGAGGTCGCGCTCAGCCTCGGCTACAGCGGGCTCAGCTCGTTCCAGCGGAGCTTCAGGCGGTGGTCGGGATCCACGCCCGGCCAGTGGCGGCGTGCGTCCAAAGTCGGCGGCGCGAGAACGTCGATCGGCGCCGGGCCCGCTTGAGGCGCAGCGTCGTGTCGCCGCACACGGATTTCCCCTGCGGGCGACACCGGGATCCGCGTCGCGGCGCGTGCTCGAGACGCCCCGGATGCTGGGGGCCGCGACGGATTTGTCGAGATTTGCAAGGACGCGCTTCCCGCCGGCGGGCAATGATGCGACACGGAACGTCGCGGCCGTCGCGCGGTGGCGAAAGCGAGCCCCTCTTCGCGAGACGGGCTCCGGCAAACGTGAAGAAGGACTGGAGGATTCGATGATGAAGGCGACAGGTGCTCATGCCGACCGCAAGGCCGCGGGCGGGTTCAGCCGTTTCTTCTCGGCAGCGGAAGCGCGGATCGACCGTTGGCGGGACCTCAACCGGCTCGCCAAAGCGCTGCACGGCGGTCGCGAGGCGGCGGAGCTGCGTGCCGGCGCAGCCGCGGCGCTGGAGGAGATCGGACCGCTCGAGGAGCTGCACGGCTACCCGGGCCCCCATCTCATCGCGCAGATCCGCGACCGGCTGCAGTCGGGGGACACGACGGGCTTCGCGCGCCTCGTCTCGAGGGTCAGCGGAGCGCTCATGTCGGGCAGCTATCGCGACGACGTGCACGCGTGGAGCGCCGACGACGAGGCCGACGGCGCGATCCCGGACATCCTGCCGCCGTCGCTGGGTCGGGGCCAGGCGCGACGTCCGTACTTCGAGGTGCTCGTCGTCGCCGCGGGCGATCGCGCCACCTGGCCGTCGCTGCGCGACACCATCCGGCGCCTGCGCCGCGACGAGGACTCGTTCATCTACGAGCCGGTGGTGGTGGGAAGCTTCGAGGACGCCGTGCTGGCCGCGCTGTTCAACGCGAACCTGCAGTCGGTCATCGCGATCGAGGGCTTCGCTTTCGAGTCGCAGCTCGCAGCACCCGCGCTGCGCGAGCTCCTGACGGTTCACCTGCCCGACGGCGTGCGCACAGGCCTCGCGGACCTGGGCGTCCCGCTATGCGCGGCGCTGCGCAATCTGCGTCCGGAGCTCGATCTTTTCATCGTCACCGACCACGACGTCGGACGGCTCGCCGGCAACGACGAGGCCGACATGGTCCGCCGCGTGTTCTACGGCGTCGAGGAGCCGATGGAGATGCACCTGGCGCTCCTGGGCGGCATCGCCGAGCGCTACGCGACACCATACTTCGACAACCTGAAGCGCTATGCCGCGCGGCCGATCGGCACGTTCCACGCGCTGCCCGTCGCGCGCGGGAAATCGATCTTCAAGTCGAACTGGATTCGCGACATGGGCGAGTTCTACGGCGCGAACCTGTTCCTCGCGGAGTCGAGCGCCACCACCGGCGGACTCGACAGCCTGCTCGAGCCCACCGGCAACATCAAGGTCGCGCAGGACAAGGCGGCGCGCGCGTTCGGGGGCGACCGCACGTTCTTCGTCACCAACGGGACCTCGACGTCGAACAAGATCATCCACCAGGCGCTGCTCACGCCGGGGGACATCGTGCTCATCGACCGCGACTGCCACAAGTCGCACCACTACGGCATCGTGCTCGCGGGCGCGCAGCCGCTGTACATAGACGCCTTCCCGCTCACGCAGTACTCGATGTACGGCAGCCTCGCGATCCGCCCCATCAAGGAGGCGCTGCTGCAGTTGAAGGCCGAGGGCAAGCTCGACCGCGCCCGCATGCTGGTGCTGACCAACTGCACGTTCGACGGGCACGTCGCGAACGTCGAGCGGACGATGCTCGAGTGCCTCGCCATCAAGCCCGACCTCATCTTCCTGTGGGACGAGGCGTGGTTCGGCTACGCGCGCTTCTCGCCGTTCCTGCGCCCGCGAACGGCGATGGGCGCCGCGGGCAAGCTGCGCGCGATGATGCGCGACCCCGCGTATCGCAAGCGCTACGACGCGTTCAAGGCGGCGACCGCGAAGCTCGACGCGAAGAAGCTCCTCGACGCCGAGCTCCTGCCCGATCCCGACAAGGTGCGCATCCGGGTTTACGAGTCCGACTCCGTGCACAAGTCGATGTCCGCGCTGCGCCAGGGATCGATCATCGTCGTGGCCGACCAGGACTTCGCGACGGTCGAGGCCCCGTTCAAGGAGGCGTTCTTCACGCACACGTCCACGTCGCCCAACCTGCAGATCATCGCTTCGATCGACCTCGCGCGGCGCCAGATGGAGCTCGAAGGCTACGAGCTCGTGCAGCGCGCTATCCAGCTCGCGGTGGAGATCAGGCGCGAGATCAACGGCCACCCGGTGATCTCGAAGTATTTCCGCGCAGCGACGCCGGCCGAGATGATTCCCGCCGAGTATCGCCGCTCGGGCTTTGCCGATTACGGCGAGCCGGGCCGCACGCTGGCCGACACGGTGAAGGCGCTGCGGGAGGACGAGTTCTTCCTCGACCCGACGCGCATCACGCTGCTGTGCGGCAACGCGGGCTACGACGGCACGCAGTTCAAGTCGCTGCTCGCCAACGAGTACGACATCCAGATCAACAAGACGTCGCGCAACAGCGTGCTCGTCCAGATCAACATCAACAACACGCGCAGCGACATGGCGCACCTCGTGAAGGCGCTGGTCGAGATGTCGCACGCCATCGAGAAGCGCCTGGCGGACGGCGGCGACGCCGAGCGCGCGACGTTTGCGCAGCGCGTCAAATCGCTCGTGGAGGACGTGCCCGACCTGCCCGACTTCAGTCATTTCCACGACGCGTTCCGCCTCGACGCCAAGAGCAAGACGTCCGAAGGCGACATGAGGGCGGCCTACTACATGGCGTACGACGCGGGCAACTGCGAGTACCTGAAGCTCGGGGACAAGCGCATCGACGAGCGCTTGAAGAAAGGCCCCGAGATGGTATCCGCGAAGTTCGTGATCCCGTATCCTCCGGGCTTTCCCATCCTGGTGCCCGGGCAGGTGGTCACCGGAGCGACGATCACCTTCATGCGCAAGCTCGACGTCAAGGAGATCCACGGCTTCAACGCTTCTCGCGGCCTCGAGCTCCTGCGGCCCGAGGCGCTCGCCAAGCACCGCGCGCCCAAGGCACGGCGCTGACTGCAGCAGGTACGCTTGAACCCACGGAGGACGAAATGATCCAATGGTTTTTCGACACGCTGAAGCAGTATCCGGAGCTTGCGATCTTCTTGGCGCTCGCCCTCGGGTACTACTTCGGCAAATTCACGTTCAAGGGGATCGGGCTCGGGGCAGTCACCGCGACGCTCATCGCGGGCGTGGTGATCGGGCAGATCGGCATCACCATCAACCAGCCGCTCAAGGCGTTCTCGTTCCTCATGTTCCTGTTTGCCGTGGGCTATGGCGTAGGGCCGCAGTTCGTGCGCGGCATCGCGAGCAGCGGCCTGCCGCAGGCGATCTTCTCGGCGGTGCAGTGCGTGCTGAGCCTCGTCGTCTGCGTGGTGATCGCCAAGATCGCCGGGTACGACCTGGGCTATGCCGCGGGCCTTTACTCGGGCTCGCAGACGATCTCGGCCGCGATGGGGCTGTCGACCGACGCCATCAACCGGCTGGGCCTCGCCGCCGACCAGACGAAGGCGATGCTCGACGCCATGCCGATCGCGTACGCGGTCACCTACATGTTCGGCACCATGGGCTCGGCCATCGTCATCGCCATCATCGGACCGAAGCTCCTGGGCATCAACCTCGTCGAGGCCTGCAAGGACTACGAGGAAAAGTTCGGCGGCGGCAAGAAGGCGACGGGCGGCCCCGGCACCGGCTGGTACCAGCGGGTCATCCGTGCCTACAAGGTTCAGCCCAACGGCAAGGTGGCCGGCATGCGCGTCCAGGACGCCGAAGGCCTCGTGCCCGACACGCGATTGTTCGTCCTCCGGATCCGCCGCGACGGCAAGATCATGGAGGCCACCGCCGACACCGTGCTCAAGAGCGGCGACATCGTCGCCGTCGCCGGCGATCGCGAGGTGCTGGTCAGGGTGCTCCAGACTGCGGAGGAGGTCGACGACCGCGACCTCCTCGCCGTGCCGGTCGAAGGCGTGGACGTGCTCGTCACCAACAAGGACGTGGACGGCAAGACGCTCCAGGAGCTCTCGGAGCGCCCCGAGGCCCACGGCGTGTTCCTGCGCAAGATCACGCGCGGGGCGACCGCCACGGACATTCCGATCATGGCGGGTACCGAGATCCATCGCGGCGACCTCCTCACGCTCGTCGGCCGCACGCAGGATGTCGCGTCGGCGACCCGCATACTGGGCGTCGCGGATCGCCCGACCGACATGACCGACATGGCGTTCGTCGGGGCATTCGTCGTGGTCGGCGGCCTGATCGGCGCGCTGATGTTCAAGGTCGCCGGCGTGCCGCTGACCCTGTCGACCGCGGGCGGCGCGCTCATCGCGGGAATCGTGGGCGGATGGCTCCGCTCGGTGCGCCCGACGTTCGGTCGCATCCCCACGCCCACGGTCTGGTTCATGAACTCGGTGGGCCTCAACATCTTCATCGCCATCGTGGGCATCTCCGCCGGGCCGGGCTTCGTGAACGGCCTCAAGACGCAGGGCGCGGGCCTCTTCCTGTGGGGCGTGGCCGCGACGACGATCCCGCTCGTCATCGGGATGTACGTCGCTAAGTACGTGTTCAAGTTCCACGATGCGCTCAACCTCGGGATCGTCTCCGGGGCGCGTACCACGACGGCCTCGCTCGGCCTCGTCTGCGACCAGGCGAAGAGCCAGATCCCGGCGCTCGGCTATACCGTCACGTATGCCGTGGGGAACACGCTGCTGACGATCTGGGGCATGATCATCATCATGCTGCTTTCCTGACCATCGCGGTCCCCGCATCGACTACGCAAGGAGCATTGGCATGGATGACCTGACACTCAAGCAATACGAAAAGCTCGGCCCGTTCGAGATCAAGGATTTCCTCCAGAAGGCGGCGTCGAAGGCCGCGAAGGCGGGATCCATGTCGTACCTCAACGCGGGCCGCGGCAATCCCAACTGGGTCGCGACGGAGCCGCGCGAGGGCTTCTTCCTGCTGGGCCAGTTCGCGGTCACGGAATGCAAGCGCGTGATGGACCTGCCGCCGGGCGTGGGCGGCATGCCCGCGGCGCGCGGCATCGCGAGCCGCCTCGAGGCGTGGCTCGCGAAGCACGACGACATGCCCGGCGCGCCGTTCCTGCAGGCGATGGTGCCGTGGGCGGTGAAGAAGTTCGGATTCGATGCCGACGCGTTCGTGCACGAGCTCGTCGACTCCATCATCGGCGATCACTACCCGGTGCCCGACCGCATGC
>JBGAIS010000148.1:0-8646 GCA_044225355.1 Casimicrobiaceae bacterium
CGCAACGGCTCCGTCAATATTGATAGGCAACGTCAACCATGAGCACGCTCGGCAACTGGGGAGGACTTCCCCGCTACCTCACGGCCCGCGAGGCCGCCGCGCGCCTGGGCGTGAGCCGGCGCACGCTCTACGTCTACGTGAGCCGCCACCTCGTGCGCTCCATCGGCGAGCCGCACAACAAGCAGTATTCCGAGGCCGACATCGTGCAGCTCCTCGGGCGCAAGAAGGCCGCGCGCCGGCCCACGGTGGCGGCCAAGCGCGCGCTCGACTGGGGGCTGCCCGTGCTCGACTCGTCGATCACGTGCATCCACAACGATCGCATCTGGTATCGCGGCGTCGACGTGGCGGAGCTCGCGCGGCGCGCGACCATCGAGGAAACCGCGCGCCTGCTCTGGGACTGCGGCGACGACGACCCCTTCGCCGCCGAGGCGCCCGCCGGTGCGCGCCGCGCCCGCGTCGCGCGCGAGGGCTCGCCCATGCTCCGCTGCGCGCAAATGCTCGCCGCCGAGGCCGAATCCCCGCACGAGTCCGACATCCGCGTCGAGCGCGGCCAGGCCGCGCGACTGACGCGCCGCTTCTACGAGGCCATCGCGTGCGCGGCGCCGTCGTCGCGCAGCCTCGATCGCGTGCTGGCGCAGGGCTTCGATCGCCCCAAGCATGCCGATCTCTTCCGCCGCGCCGCCATCCTGTGCGCGGACCACGAGTTGAGCACGTCGGTATTCGCCGTGCGCTGCGCGGCGTCGACCGGCGCGCCGCTCGCGGGCGCCCTGCTCGCGGGGCTGGGCGCGTTCTACGGCCCCGCGACGGGCGGCGCGCCGGAAGAAGTCGAGAAGCTCGTCGACGAGAGCGCGCAGCAAGGCGTGGCCGCCACCCTCGCGCGCCGCCTGCGCGACGGCGAGTCGTTCCCGGGATTCGGTCACGTCCTCCATCCGCTCGGCGACTGCCGCTCGCCGGCGCTGCTCGACGCGCTGCGCCAGACGCCCGAGACGCAGGCGCTTGAGGACGCCATGCGCAAGGAGCTGGGCCTCCTGCCCAACATCTCCTTCGCGCTCGTCGCGCTGCGCCGCAGCCTCGACCTTCCGCGCGAGTCGACGCTCGCGATCTACGCGAGCGGCCGCGTGCTCGGCTGGTGCGCGCACGCCATCGAGCAGCACGCATCGGGCGAGCTCATCCGCCCGCGCGCCCGCTACGTGGGCTTGCCGCCCGGAGGCGTGCAGGCTACTGGCGATACCGCTTGACGTAATCCCAGTTGATGTCGACGCCGAAGCCCGGCTCGTCGGTGAGGTAGAGCCTGCCGCCCTTGATCTCGGGGCGCTTCGTGAAGAGGTTCTCCCAGATCGGATCGCGATCGCTGCGGGTGAACGTCTCGACCCCGAAGCCGCTCTTCGACGCGGCGACGAGATGGCCGTGCACCTGCGGATCGTGATGCGGCGCGAGCCACACGCCGTGCATCTGGCAATGGCTCGCGATGCGCAGCCACTCCGTGATGCCGCCACGCTTGGTCGAGTCGAACTGCATGTAGCGCACGCCGCCCAGGTCGATCAAGTCGCGGCAGTCCCACGACGTGAGCTCGCTCTCGCCCGACGCGATGGGCACCGTCGTTCGAGTGGCGAGTCGCCCCAGCGCGCGCACCGAGTCGTACCACTGCAGGGGCTCCTCGAACCAGAAGATGCCGTACGGCTCGAAGGCGCGGATGGCGCGCGTGGCCGTCTCCACGTCGTAGGCGCAGTTCGCGTCGATCATGAGGAAGCCGTCGCCGAGCGCCTCGCGCGCCTGGCGCACGCGCTCGACGTCCTCCTCGATGGAGACGCCGCCCACCTTGATCTTCACCGCCGTGAACCCCGCCTCGACGTAGCTCGCGAGCTCGTCGTACACCGACTCCACCGGGTCGCCTTCGTCGAAGTAGTAACCGCCCGTCGCGTACGCGAACACTTGGGGATTGCTGCCGCCCAGGAGCCGCCACACGGGCATCTTCGCGGCCTTGCCCTTGATGTCCCACAGCGCGATGTCGATGCCCGCCAGCGCGGCGAGGATCCTGTCGCGCTTCGACTCTCCCATCGGGACGCCGGTCTTGCGCTCGAGGTCGAAGCCGTAGCGCGTCGTCGTGAGCGAGAAGATCTTCCACCACACGGCCTCGTGCGCGATAGGATCCATGCCGATGATCTCGGGCGCGATGGCCTCGAGCACCTTCACGATCTCCTTCTGCCCGCTGCCGTGCACGACGCCGTAGCCCGTGATCCCGTCGCTGGTCTTGACCTCGACGATGAGCTCCGATCCGGTGCGAAGCGGAAAGCGCGAGATCCAGTACCACCGACCGAGGTCGACGGCGATGGCGTGGCAGGTGATGCTCTCGATCTTCATGGGATGAGCCTGTGAGGATTTATCGGCGACCATTGTCGCGGCGACGTCGCGATTCGCCAACATTGACGCGACGGGTCAACCATGTTGGACGTCATCCTCGCGCGCCGCGAAGTCCCGCCGCGGACTCTCCCGCGATGCGGCCGAGCACGGCGCCCGACGTGAGCCCCGTGCCGCCAGGATAGTTGTGGTAGAAAAGCCCGCCGACGATCTCGCCGGCGGCGTAGAGCCCGGGGATCGGCTCGCCCGACACCGACTCCACCGCGGCATCGGCGCCGATCTTGAGGCCGCCGAACGTGAACGTGATGCCGCACGTGACCGCGAACGCCTCGAAGGGCGGCGCGTCGAGCGCGTTGGCCCAGTTGGACTTGTCGATGCGCAATCCCTCGGTGCGCCGGCCGTCCTTGACGTTGATCGCCCGGCTCCACGGGATGTCGGTGCGAACGGCGGCGTTGAAGGCGCGGACCTCGCGCAGGAAGCCGTCCGCGTCGACGCCCTCGAGCTTCCCGGCGAGCCCCTCGAGCGTGTCCGCGGCGACGCGCGTCGCCTGCGGGATGCGGTATTCCTCGGGCAGCAGATGCGACACGCGCGCGTCGAACACCTGCCACGCGAGCATCCCCGGCTGCGCGAGGATCGCGGCGCCATATTTCGCGTAAGTGAAGTTGCGAAGGTCGGCACCCTCGTCGACGAATCGCTCGCCGCGCGCGTTGACGACGATGCCGAGCGGATACGCGTGCTTCTGGTACTTGCTGCCCACCTCGAGGTTGCCGAAGCGCGGCGCGTCGCGGTCCCAGCTGATGGCATGGCAGCCGGACCAGTGCCCATGTGCGACCGCGCCCGCGTCGAGCGCCATGGCGAGGCCCCGCCCCGTGTTGAAGCGCGTGCCGCGCACCTTGGCCAGGTCCCAATGGGGACCGAGGTAGCGCGCGCGCATCTCGGCGCTCGACTCGAACCCGCCGCACGCGAGCACCACCGCGTGGGCGCGGATCTCCTCCTCACGGCCGTCGCGCTGCACGCGCACGCCGCGCACGCGAGTGCCCTCGTTGACGAGCCCGACCGCCGACGTGCGGTAGGCGATGCGCACGCCGTCGCGAGCGCACGCGCGATGCTGGCTGTCGACGAGCGCGGGGCCGATGCCCGCGACCTCGCACACGAGGCCGCCGCGAAACACCGTGCGCCCGTCGATCTCGTTGCCGAGCGTGCGGTAGCCCACCTCGAAGCGGACGCCCTTCCGGCCGAGCCAGGCCACCGTGTCGAGGCTTCGCTCCACGTACAGGCGGGAGAGGGGCTCGTCGCAAAGGCCTTGCGTCGTGAGGCGGAGGTCGCGCATGAAGTCGTCGGCGCCGTAGCTTCCGAAATCGGCGGCGTCGTCGCGGGAGAGTCCGGGCACGACGAGCCCCAGGTCGTCCACGCCGCCGTAGACGAAGCGGTACACGCCGTTGACGTAGCGCGTGTTGCCGCCGCAGTCCGCTTCACCCGAGGCCTCGATCATGAGGACGTCGGCGCCACGCTCCGCGGCGGCCAGCGCGGCGCACGCGGCGGCGTTGCCCGCGCCCACCACGACGACGTCCCACTCGCGCGCGCCGAATGCGGTCACGATGCGGGCCACTCGGCGGGATGCGACCCCGGCGGCCTCGACGGCCGCACCGCGCGCGCCGGCGTCCGCGTGAGCTCCGCGCTGTGGCGGACGTTGGCGAGCTCGCCGAATCCCGACGCGCTTCGCTCGAGGTACGGAGCGAAGTCCGGCTTCGGCCCGTCGATGCCGCCTTCGACGCGGCCCAGGCCGCGCAGCCAGTGCGCGGTCTGGGCGAGCGAGAGCTTCACGTGCCAGCTTCCGCCCTCGCGCTGCTGGCGCGCGAGCGCGGCGGACACCGCGAACGCCATCAGGAAGCCCGTGCTGCAGTCGAGGATGAACGACGGCATCGCCCGCGGCACCTCCGAGCCTGCGGCAGCGGCCTCGGCGACGTTGAAGCCCGTGGCGGTTTGCACGAGCGAATCGAAGCCGCGGCGATCGCGCCAGGGTCCTTGCGTGCCGTACGCCGTCAGCGAGACGTACACGATGCCCGGACGGCGGCGGGCGAGCGACTCGGCGCCGAAGCCCAGGGCGTCCAGGCCGCCGGGACGGTAACCCTGCACGAAGACGTGGGTCGTGGCCGCGAGCGCTTCCAGCGCGGCGCGTCCCGCGCCGGTCAGGAGATCGGCGTGCGTGCTGAGCTTGCCGATGCTCGTCGCCGCGATGAGCTCGATGTTCGGCAGCCGCGGCGAGTTGACGAGCATCACGTCGGCGCCGTAGAGCGCGAGCGCGCGTCCGCAGGTGGGACCCGCGAGGATGCGCGTCAGGTCGAGGACGCGCACGCCGGTGAGCGGGCGATCGCCGGCGCCGATCTTGCGCATCGGCAGCGGCGGCGCATCGCCGATGCGCTCGAGCGTCATGAGCGGCTGCGAGGCGACGGCCGCGGCATGCGGATGCGCGTCCCACGCCTCGAACGTACGCGCCGCCGCCACCACGAGCCCCCGCTCGGCGGCGGCGCTCTCGTAGTCGATCGCGGACCACGACAGGAGCGCGCGCTCGGCGTCGGCGCGCGTCGAGGCGGCCGCGTCGAGCCCGAGGATGCGCAGCGCGCCGTCACGGTGATGCGCGAAGTTCGCGTGCACGCGCACGAAGCCGTCGCGGCAGCGGTAGATGCCCGAGAAGGGATCCCACGTCGGCGGCACGCGGCCATCGATCGATGCGTAGCCGATGAACTCGATCGCCGCGTGGCGCATGTCGACGCGCACGTCCTGCCGCGCCTGGCCCCGCTGGTGCCCGAGCTCGCACGCCGCGAGCGCGGCGGCCGCGACGCTGGCCTGCGACGCCGTGCCGACCGCGAACGAAGACGGCAGCGCGGGATCGGCGCCGGTGAGGACGGCGCTCGACAGGGCCTCCCGCGGCAGGCCGCCGTGACGCCACACCGACGACAGCACGTCGCGAGGCGTCACTCGATCGAACTCGCTTGCTCGCCCGGCCGCCATGACCTTCGCGGTCAGCTGTCGACCGTGATGTTCGTTTCCTTGATGATCTGCGCGAACTTCTTCGACTCGGCGGCGATGTACGCGGTGAACTGCTCGGGCGTATCGCCCACCGGGATGCCGCCGCCGTCGATGATCGACTTGCGAAGCGCGGGCTTCGCGAGCGCCTGGACGGCGGCGTCGTGGAGCGTCTGCAGGATGGGCTTCGGCACGCCCACCGGCGCGAGGAAGCCGTCCCAGTTGCTCAAGTCGTAGCCCGCGAGCGCCGCCGTGGACGCGAGCGTAGGCGTGTCGGGGAGCACCGGCACGGGCTCGATGGACGTCACCGCGATGGCGCGCATGCGCCCCGCCTGGATCGCCGGCAGCACGCCCAGCACGCTCGCGAACGTCATGTTGATCTGGCCGCCAAGCACGTCCGCCACCGCGGGCGCGGCGCCCTTGTACGGCACGTGGACGATCTTCACGCCCGCGAGCTTGTTGAAGAGCTCGAGCTGGAGCTGCTGGATGCTGCCGATGCCGCTCGATCCGCACGTGAGGACACCGGGCTTCGACTTGGCGAGCTCGATGAGCTCGGCGGTCGTCTTAGCGGGCGTGGCGCTGCTCACCACCAGCACGTTCGGCGCCTTGAGGCACAGCGTGATGGGCTGCAGCTCCTTGAACGGGTCGTAGGCCATCTTCTTGTAGAGGTGCGGCGCGATGGCGATCTCGCTCGGCGACGCCATGAGGATCGTGTAGCCGTCGGGCGCGGCCTGCACGACCGACAGGGTGCCGATCATGCCGTTGGCGCCGAGCTTGTTCTCGACGACGAACGGCTGGCCCAGGATCTCGCGCATGACTTCGCCGATGGTTCGCGCCGCGACGTCCACGCCGCCGCCCACGGGATACGACGCGATGATGCGGATGGGGCGGCTTGGGTACTTGTCCTGCGCGAGCGCCGCGCGGCCCATGAGCGCGGCCCCTCCGGCGGACAATCCGAGCGACAGCAACTTCCTTCGGGTGATCATGTTCCGAGCTCCTCCTTCGTGGCGCGAAGACGCAAGCCGTGAGGAATTCGATCGATCCCTTCACGGCGCCATGCGATGCCCGATGGATTATGGTCGCCGCGAATGCGAAGTCAACGGTTGACGTGACGCGTCAACCTTCGCGCGCGATGCCGCGTGCTACAGGAGGCCCCTGGCAGCGGCGAGGTGCGCGATGGTGAGCGCCACCGCCTCGAGCGTGGGCGCGGGGACGCCCGCCGCGCGCGCGAACGCGAGCGGGGCCATGAACTGCGCCTCGACCTCCATCGTGCGACCGAGCTCGTAGTCCTGCAGGATCGACGACTTCTTGCCCGCGGGCACGCTCGGCATGAGCGCCTCCACCGGCACGCCGTACGCGCGGGCGATGGCGACGGCCTCGTCGACCAGCCGCTGCGCGACGCGCCGCATGCCGGGGTCGGCCATCATGGTGTTCGTCGGCTCCACCACGAGCACCGTCATGCCCGTCACGAGATTGCTGATGAGCTTTTGCCAGATTTCCTGGCGGATGCTCGGCACCGGGCCCGACTTGATGGACGCCGCCTCGAGCGCGCCGCGGATCGCCTCCAGCCGGTCGCTCGTGCCGTCTTCGGGACGCGCGACCAGGATGCGATTGCTCGAGTGCGACGCGTTGTCGATCACGCCCGGCGCGATCATCGTGTTCGCGGAGTAGACGATGCCGGCGAGGATCGCGTCCCTGGGCACCGCGGCTCGCAACGCGCCGCCGGGGTCGAGCGACGAGAGGTCGGGCAGCGGCGCGGACTCGCCCGCCATGCCCTGCGCATACCACCACGGGATGCCGTTCTGCGCGAAGACCACCGACGTATCGCGGCCGAGGAGCGGCGAGATCGACGACGCGAGCGCGGGCAGTCCGTTGGCCTTGAGCGTGGAGATGACCACGTCCTGCGCGCCCAGGTCCGCGGGCCGGTCGCTCGCCTTCACTCGGGCATTGATGCGCGCGTCGCCCGCGTGGATCGTGAGGCCGCGCTCGCGAACCGCGGCCAGGTGCTCGCCGCGCGCCACGATCGATACGTCGTGCCCCGCCTGCGCAAGGCGCGCCGCGAGGTTGCCGCCGACGGCGCCCGCTCCGAATACGCAGATCCGCACGGCCGCTTACGCGCTCGGGAAATCGGCCGCGATGGAGCGTGCCTGGTGCGTGTCGAGGTCCTTCTGCAGCGCCGCCATCTTCTCGCGGGCGCGATCGAGCGCGCCCTTGCCCATCACCATGTGCAGCGGCGGATTGGCCTCGGAGGCGATCTCCATGATCGTCGCGGCCACGCGATCGGGGTCGCCCGGCTGCTTGCCGCTCTGCGCGGCCATCTGGGCGCGGCGCGCGCCGGCGGTGCCCGCGTACGCCTCGTGCGGCGTGCGCGTGACGCGCGACGAGGTGCCGTGGAAGTACGTGCGCGTGGGGCCGGGCTCGATGAGCGTGACGCGGATGCCGAATTCCGCGACTTCCTTTTCCAGCGCCTCGGACACCCCTTCCACCGCGAACTTGGTCGCGCTGTAGTAGCCCGAGCTCGGGTTGCTCAAGAGTCCCGCGATGGACGAGATGTTGATGATGTGGCCGCGGCGCCGCGCGCGCATGCCGGGAAGCACGAGGCGCGTGAGGTCGACGAGGCCGAAGAAATTGGTCTCGAACATGCGGCGGACCTCGTGGTCCTCGCCCTCCTCGATGGCGGCGAAGTACGCGTAGCCCGCGTTGTTGACGAGCACGTCGACGGCGCCGAACGCCGACTCCACCTTGCGCACCGCCGCGGCGTTGGCCGCGTGATCGGTCACGTCGAGCGCGAGCGCCAGCGCGCGGTCGCCGTACGGAGCGACGAGCTCCTCGACCTGCGAGAGCTCGCGCGCGGTGACCGCGCAGCGATGTCCCGCGGCAAGCACGCGCGATGCGATCGCGCGGCCCAGTCCCTTGGAGCAGCCCGTGATGAGCCAGACGGAAGAATTGGTGGAGCTCGACGCCATGGTGGGGGTCCTGTGCGAGTGGCGCGTCCGCCTGTGCGGAGTCGCGCGTGGAAACGATGTGCGGCCGCGCGCGGTGCATCGGCGCGGCCCTCGTGCGCCGCCGATACTAACATCGCGTTTCGCTCGCGTGACGCGTGCGCAAGCGCGTTTGCGTTGACTGGTCGACTCAACGTCGCGCGCGCGACGCGTCGATCGGACGAGAGCTACGGCGCCTTGGGCGGCGCGGCTTCCATCGCGGCGAGCTGGCCGTACACCACGCGGCCGAGGGCCAGGAGCTGCGTGCGATCGAGGTTGC
>JBGAIS010000149.1:0-10652 GCA_044225355.1 Casimicrobiaceae bacterium
CGCGAGTTCGGCATGCTGCGGCACATCGGCATGAGGAGTCGCCAGGTCGCGGCGATGCTCGCGGTCGAGGGCCTCGTGGTCGGCGCGATCGGGCTCGCGGTGGGGTTGGCGCTCGGGTTCGCGATGAGCCTCGTCCTCGTGCACGTCGTGAACCGCCAGTCGTTCCACTGGGGCATGAGTCTGCACGTGCCGTGGGCCTCGCTCGCGACGCTGGCAGGCGCCCTCCTCGTCGCGGCGGTCGTCACGACGGTCGCGGCGGGCCGCCGCGCGATGACGGGCGACGCGATCCGCGCGGTCAAGGAGGACTGGTAGCGTGGACCGGCGGCGATTCCTCATGTCCCCGCTGCTCGCGGCGGCGCTGCCCTCGCATGCGCAAGTGCGGTATCCCGCGGTCGCGCCCGGCGCGGCGCTCGCCTTTCCACGCGACCACGGCAGCCATCGCGACTTCCGCACGGAATGGTGGTACGTCACCGGATGGCTGCGCGACGCGCAAGGCAACGACGCGGGCGTGCAGGTCACGTTCTTCCGCTCGCGACCCGGCGTCGGCGAGGACAGCGCGAGCCGCTTCGCGCCGTCGCAGCTCCTGTTCGCGCATGCGGCCCTCGCCGATCCGCGCTCGGGGCGACTCCTGCACGACCAGCGCGCGGCGCGCGAGGGCTTCGGGCTCGCGTCGGCGTCGTCGACGACGACCGACGTGGCCATCGGCGACTGGTCG
Source organism: Casimicrobiaceae bacterium (assembly GCA_044225355.1). Lineage (GTDB taxonomy): Bacteria > Pseudomonadota > Gammaproteobacteria > Burkholderiales > Casimicrobiaceae > VBCG01. Next base: position 716 of record JBGAIS010000149.1, read on the forward strand.
CTGCGCCTCGACGGTGGTGCCTACCGGGCGCGCGTCGTCGCGCGCGAGTTCTCGCTCGACCTCTCGTTCGACGCGCGCGGTCCGGTCGTGCTGCAGGGCGACGCCGGCGTGAGCCGCAAAGGGCCGGCCGGCGGCCAGGCGAGCTTCTACTACAGCCGGCCGCAGCTCCAAGCCTCGGGCAGCATCGCGACACGCGGCGTATCGACGAGCGTGACCGGCTCGGCGTGGCTCGATCACGAGTGGTCGAGCGACTATCTCGCCGCGCAGGCGAAAGGATGGGACTGGACGGGAATCAACCTGGACGACGGCGGGTCGCTCATGGCCTTCGTCATCCGCGACAAGGACGGCGGGGCGTACTGGGCGGGCGGCATGCGGCGCGCAGCCGGTGGCGCGCAGGTCTCACTTGGGCCCGGCGACGTGCGCTTCACGCCCACGCGGCAGTGGCGCTCGCCGCGCACCGGGGCGACCTACCCCGTCGCGATGCGGCTCGACGCGGCGGGCGAGCGCTACGAGCTCGAGCCCCTCATGGACGACCAGGAGCTCGACTCGCGCGCGAGCGTGGGAACGGTCTACTGGGAAGGCGCGGTTCGCGCCACGTCGGCGGCGCGCCTCGCGGGGCGGGGGTACCTCGAGCTCACGGGCTACGCGGGGCCGCTCAGGATCTGAGGCCCGCCGCGATGTCAGAACGCGGGACTGCGCTCCAGGTCGCGTATCCGCCGTTCGAGGTCGCAGAGGTCGCTCGACCTCGCGAGATACGCCTCGCGCTGCTTGAGGCGCTGGCGATAGAACGCGTTGTCGAGCGCGGTGAGGAGGCGTTGCGCGAAGCCGCGGGCGGGCGCACGCTTCGAAGGTCCGAGGTCGACCGGCGCGATGGGCGCCTTGCCTTCGGCGTTCGACGGGAGCGCGTCATAGAAAGTGGCGTGCGCGAGAAGCAGGCAGCTGCCGATCAGGGTCGACTCGGAAAAGGCGGGATTCTTCATGGCGGGGGCTCCTTGACCTCATGGGTCCATTGACATTGCACGTCGATGGTGCGACGCACAATGACAAGGTAGGACCAGGCCCCGTTCGTAGCAAATCGTTCATTTGGATCAACATGATTCGCTTGGTCGATACGTCGGCCAACTCGTTGATGCAACGCAACATATGTGCTATACTTCATGCTTGAAAAGGTCGTGCTGAAGGCCGATGGAGCTCTACCAGCTACGTAGCTTCGCCGCCGTCGCGGAACTGGGTCACCTGACCCGCGCTGCGGAGCGCCTTCACGTGAGCCAGCCGGCCGTGAGCGCCCAGATCAAGGCGCTCGAGGACGAGCTGGGCGTGGCGCTCTTCGAGCGCGTGTCGAGCGGGATGATGCTCACCTCCGCCGGCCGGGCGCTGCTTCCCACCGCGGAAAAGGTGCTCGCGGCCGCGCACGAGCGCGAGCCGCGCGCGCCCTGCAGGGCCACGTGGTCGGCCGTGCCCGCGTGGGCACCGTGGCCGACCCCGAGTTCACGCGCGTCGGCGAGTTCCTCGCGCACGCGCTCGAAGCCCACCCGATGCTCGAGATCGAGATCCATCACGAGGTCTCGGGCGCGGCGTTCGAGAAGGTGCGCGACGGCGAGCTCGACGCGAGCTTCTTCTACGGCAGCCTCGCGCATCCCGACGTCGCGAGCGTGCCGCTCCTCAACTACGCGTACCGCATCGCGGGGCCCGCCGCGTGGGGGGATCGCCTGCGCCACGCGTCATGGGACGAGATCGTGCAGATGCCGTGGATCGTCACGCCCGCCATCAGCACGCTGCGCACGCTCCTCGACGATCTCTTCGACAAGCGCGGCAGCGCGCCGTGATCCGCGTCGAGGCCGACAACGAGGCGGTGATGCGGTCGCTCGTCGTCGCCGGCGGCGGCGTCTCGCTGATGCGCGAGGATTTGGCGCTCGCCGCGGCGGCCGCGGGCGAGGTCGCGCTGTGGAATCGCGTGCGCCTCGAGACGACGCTCAAGTTCCTGTACCTGCGCCGCAGGGAGAGCGACCCCGAGATCCGCGCCCTGCTCGACGTCCTGCACCAGGTGTGGACGTCGGCGCCCGCGACGTTGCGCGAGATCGCCTGACGCGAGGTTGGCCGTCGACCGCGTCCGCGGAGGTTATCGTCGCGACGCGCCCAGGACGCCCTTGACCTCGCGGATGTAGCCCAGCGCCCGCTTCAGCGCATCGAGGCTTCCCACCTCGAGCGTGAACGCCATGCGCGAGTGCAGGTTGCGCGTGAGCGTGTTGGCCGCGGTGACGTTCATCTTCTCGCGCGACAGCACTTCCGAGATGTCGCGCAGCAAGCCTTGCCGGTCCATGGCCTCGACGACGATGTCGACGGGGAACACCTCGTCGCGCGCCTCGCCCCAGTCGGCGTCGATGAGGCGCTCGGGCTGCGTGGCCCGCATGCGCACGACGTTGCTGCACGACGCGCGATGGATGGTCACCCCCTTGCCGCGCGTGACGAAGCCGACGATGGGATCGGGCGGCGCGGGCTTGCAGCAGCGCGCGAGCCCCGTGAGCAGCCGATCGACGCCCACGACCAGGATGCCGCTGCCCGAGCCCGTCGCGCGGCTGCGGCGCATCGCGACCTCGGGCTCCGCGGGCGCCGCCGGCGGCGCGTCAGGCTGCGCCACGGCGAGGATCGCGGTCTGGACCTGCTTGCTGTTGATGTCGTCGCGCGCGAAGGCCGCGAAGAACTCCTCCGTCTTGTCGAAGCCCGCCTTGGCCGCGACCGCGTCGAGCTTCAGCGCCGTGCGCCCGAGGCGCGCGAGCTCGCGCTCGACCAGCGTGCGCCCCTGCGCGACGGTTTCCTCGTGCTGCTGCGCCTTGAACCACTGGCGCACCTTGGAGCGCGCGCGGTTGCTGTGAACGTAGCCCAAGTCCGCGTTGAGCCAGTCGCGCGAGGGTCCCCCCTGCTTCACCGAGACGATCGCGACCTGCTGGCCGCTCGACAGCCTGTAGTTGAGCGGCACCATCTGCCCGTCCACCTTCGCGCCGCGGCAGCGATGGCCGAGCCCCGTGTGCACGGCATACGCGAAGTCCACGGGCGTCGCGCCGCGCGGCAGGTCGATCACCTTCCCCTGCGGCGTGAGCACGTAGATGGCGTCGGTGAAGAGGCTCTCCTTGAACGCGGCGAGCCACTCGCCCGAGTCGGCCACCGAGTCCTTCCAGTCGAGCACCTGGCGCAGCCACGCGATCTTCTCGTCGAACGTCGGGTCGTGGCGCCCGCCCTTGTGCGAGCCTTCCTTGTAGCGCCAGTGCGCGGCGACGCCGTACTCCGAGTGCTGGTGCATGTCGCGGGTGCGGATCTGCACCTCGAGCGGCTTGTCCTCGGGTCCGATCACCGCGGTGTGGAGCGAGCGATAGTTGTTCGCCTTGGGCTTCGCGATGTAGTCGTCGAACTCGCGCGCGAGCGGCGTCCAGCGGTGATGCACGAGGCCGAGCGCGGTGTAGCAATCCTTGACGCTGTCGACGAGGATGCGCACGGCGCGGATGTCGTACAGCGCGTCGATGCCGGCCTGCTTGCGCTGCATCTTGTTCCAGATGCTGTAGATGTGCTTCGGGCGGCCCGTCACGTCGGCAGCGATGCCGGCCTGCGCGAGCTCCCGCTTCAGCGTGTCCACCACTTCCGTGATGTACCGCTCGCGGTCGAGCCTGCGCTCGTCGAGGAGCTTGGCGATGGACTTGTACGTCGCGGGCTCGAGCGCGCGCAGGCTCAGGTCCTCGAGCTCCCACTTGAGCTGCCACACGCCGAGGCGATTGGCGAGCGGCGCGAAGAGATCGAGCACCTCGCGCGCGGTGCGCTCGCGCCACCGCGCGTCGCCCGTCATGAGCGAGCGCAGCGCCTGCGTGCGCTCCGCGAGCTTGATGAGCACGACGCGGATGTCCTCGACCATCGCGAGCAGCATCTTGCGGAGGTTCTCCGCCTGCTGCGCCCGCTCCTCCTTGCTCGCGGCATCGGCCGCGGCGCGGATGCCGCCCATGCGCGCCACCCCGGCGACCAGCGTGGCGACGTCCTCGCCGAAGCGCTCGCGGACCTCGTCGACGTCGAACGCGCCCGCGACCGGCACGCCCAGGAGCAGCGCGGCGCGCAAGGAATCGGCGTCGAGCTTCAAGCCGGCGAGGATGGTCGCGGTGCCGAGCGCGCGGTCGAGCGCGGGCTCGCCGTCCGCCATCAGGGCGTCGCCCGTATGGGCGCGCGCGAACTCGAGCGCCTCCGCGAACGACTTGCGCTCGGCCTCCGAGTAGTCCGCCACGAGCGAGTCGAGCCAGGCCGACACCGCCTGCGGCGCGGCGGCCTGCGGCGCGGCATGTAGCACGGCAACCATGACGCGAATTATACGAAGGTGCGCGAGCGGCGCGTCCTCGTGCTCGTCTGCGCGTGTCGCAAGCGAATGACAAAATCTTGCACTTGCAATATTTCATGTTACAGTGCCAACATCACGCGACATCATGGCGGGCAGCCGCGCACGGCCAGGAACCCCTCGTGGACTTCATCTTCATGCTCACCCGGCAGGACCGGACCATCGACGATGCCGAGGACGTGGTCGACTCGCTCGCGGACCTTGGCGTGTGTCGCACATCGGCTTCAAGGACGTCGGCGTCACGCCGACGTGCTCGCGCGCGTGCTGGGCCGCATTCGCGCGCGGCGCCACGTCGTACCTGGTGGTGAGCACCACGCCGGCGTCCGTCGCCACGTCGCTCGCGAGCGCCGCGACGCTGGGCGTCGACTGCATCCTGGGCGGCACCGACCTCGCCGCGGCGCAGAGGGCGCTGGGCGGCCTCGATCGCTACTATCCGTTTCCCGGTCGCCCCGTCGGACATCCCACGCGGCTCGGCGGAACGCCCGCCGACATCGAGCGCGACGCGATGCACGCGCGCCCCGCGGCTGCGGCGGCGTCGACGTGCTCGCGTATCGCGCCACCGACGCCGATCCACTCGACCTCGTGCGCGGCGCGGCGCGGCGTGGGCGACTCGCGGCTCATCGTCGCCGGCAGCGTGCACTCGACCTCGCAACCACGCGCTCTCGGCCGCGGGCGCCGACGCCTTCACCATCGGCTCGGCGGTGTTCGACGGCACCTTCTCCCCCACCAAGGGATCGCTGCGCGGCCAGATCCTCGACATCCTCGAGGCCTGCGGCAGCGCGCCGGCGATGGCCGGATGAGCGACCCGCTCCAGGCGCTCCTGCGAGGCGCCTGGCCCGACCCCGACACCGGCGAGCGCCGCGGCATCGACATCGCGTCGATCGCCGTGGAGGACACGCTGCGCGGCCGCGAGGCCGACCTCGTCGCCTCGCTCGCGCTCGGCGGGCGCATCGCCGTCGTCAGCGACCGCGCGACGCACGAGGTGATGGGCGCGCGCGTCGAGGACGCCCTTCGCGGCATCGCGCAGGTCGACGCCGTCACGTTGCCCGCGGACCCGCACGCCGACGTCGCGACCGTCGAGACCGTGCGCAAGGCCACCGCGCGGTGCGACGCGCTCGTCGCGGTGGGCTCGGGCACGCTCAACGACCTCGTCAAGTACTCGGCCGCGCGCGACGGCAAGCCGTGGGCGGTGTTCGCGACCGCGCCGTCCATGAACGGCTACACCTCGGCCAACGCGGCCATCACCGTCGACGGCCACAAGAAGTCGCTGCCGGCCTCGCTCGCGCGCGGCGTCTTCATGGACCTCGCGGTGCTTTCGGCCGCGCCGCCGCGCATGATTCGCGCCGGGCTGGGCGACTCGCTGTGCCGGTCGACGGCGCAGGTCGACTGGCTCCTGTCGCGCGAGGTGCGCGGTACGGCTTATCGCAACGCGCCGTTCGCGCTCCTGGCCGACGACGAGCGGGTGCTGTTCGACGCGCCCGACGCGTTGATGCGCGGCGACGCCGCCGCGATGCGCGCGCTGGCCCGCACGCTGGTCCTGTCGGGCATCGGCATGACGCTCGCGGGCGGCAGCTACCCCGCGAGCCAGGGCGAGCACCTCATCAGCCACTACCTCGACATGCGCGACGCGCCGGGCGGGCCGCGCCGCCTTCACGGCGAGCAGGTGGCGGTCGCGACCCTCACCATGGCGCGCGTGCAGGAGGCGATGCTCGACGGGCCCGCGCCGCCCGCGCTCCCGACGCGCACGTCCGCGAAGGCCCTGCGCGACCACTTCGGCGACGAGGTGGGCGAGGCCTGCTGGAGCGACTTCTCCGTGAAGCACCTCGACGAGGCCGCCGCGGCCGCGGCCACGCAGCGCATCTCGCAGCGATGGGACGCCGTTCGCCGCGACGCCGCGGCCGTCCGCTTGCCCGCCTCCACGCTCGAATCGGTGATGCGGCGCGCCGGTGGGCCCGTCTCGGCGCGCGACCTCGGCCTTCGCGACGTCGACTACGCCGACGCGGTCATGCACGCGCGGTTCCTGCGCGATCGCTACACCTTCCTCGACTTGGCCGACGACGCGCGGCGCCTCGCGGCATTCGCGTAGCGCACTGCGGGCCCGCGCGCGCGGAAGGCCCGATATGATGGCGCCTGCCCTCCGCCGTCCGGAAGCCATGCCCTCATCGCCCACGCCCGAACGCACGCGCCTGTCGCAGCAGGAGCGCCACGCGCAGATCCTGGCGCTCCTTCGCCGCGACGGCGTGGTGCGCATCGCCACCCTCGCGCGCACGTTCGACGTCACGACCGAGACCGCGCGCAGGGACTTAGACGAGCTCGCCGAGGCGGGCGAGCTCCACCGCACTTACGGTGGCGGCGCCAGCCGCTCGCTCATCGACGAGCCGGGGATCGGCCTTCGCGGGCTCGTGCATCCCGAGGAGCGCACGCGCATCGCGGCGGCCGCGGCGAGCATGGTGGGCGACGGCGACGCGCTGATGATCGATGCCGGCTCGACGACCAGCCTCTTCGCGGCGGCGCTCGCCGCACGCAACCCGCACGTCACCGTCGTGACCAACTGCGTGCCGGTGGCTATGGCGCTGGGCATCGCCGACCGCTGCCGCGTCATCCTCTGCCCCGCGACTACGTCGCGCGCGAGGGCGGCGTATTCGGCAGCGACGCCATCGCGTTCCTCCGGCGCTTCCAGGCGAACAAGGCGTTCATCGGCGTGGGCGGCGTCAGCGTCGACGGCCTCACCGATGCCGACTCCGCCGGCTGCGCCGTCAAGCGCGCGATGATCGAGCGCGCGGGCCAGGCCATCCTCCTGGCCGACAGCTCCAAGTTCGACGCCGTGCAGTTCGAGCGCGTAGCCCCCTGTCCGACGTCGACGACCTCGTCGCCGAGGCGCGCCGCCCCGACGCCTCGCCGCCGCGCTGAAACAGGCGCAGGTGAGCGTCACCGTCGCCCCGCGCTGACATTTCCGATGTGGTGAACCCAACGTGCGAGGGCCGGCGCGGATCCGTCGCGTCCGTCGCACCTTGTTGGTGAATACAACATTTGACATTGTGATCACCATTTTCGCGTGCTATTGTCGCTCCACACCGGCCCCGGCACCTGGGCCCGCGGCGCCGGTCCCGAGGAGCACGAACGTCATGGCCATTCGCAACGCGGCATGGAAGCTCTGCGGCGCGCTCGCGCTGGTGGTCGCCTGCGCGACCGCCCGCGCCGGCGAGATCACCGTCTACGGCCCTCGAGGAGGACGACGCGCGGGTCTACCTCGAGGCGTTCAAGAAGGCCAAGCCCGACATCAAGGTCAATCTGCTGCGGCTGTCCACCGGCGACCTCGTGGCGCGCATCCTGGCCGAGAAGGCCAACCCGCGGCACGACGTGATCTGGGGCACCGCCCTCACGCATCTTTCCGATCCGCGCATCCTCGAGATGGCCGAGGCGTACAGGCCCGCCAGCATCGACGCCGTGAAGGGTGCGTTCAAGGACCCCAGCAATCGCTGGTTCGCCACCACCGGCTACTTCGCGGGCTTTTGCGTCAACAACGAGGTGCTGAAGAAGAAGAACCTGCCCATGCCCACGTCGTGGCAGGACTTGATCAATCCCGTCTACAAGGGCCAGATCGTGATGCCCAACGCCGCGAGCTCGGGCACGGGCTACCTCATGATCGTGAGCCCTCCTGCAAGATGAAGGGCGAGGAGAAGGGCTGGCAGTACCTGCAGGACCTCGACAAGAACATGGCGCAGTACATCAAGTCGGGCTCGCGTCCGTGCAAGGCGGCGGCCACCGGCGAATACGCCATCGGGTTGTCGTTCGCCTTCTCTGGCGTGAAGCAGATCATGGAAGGCTACCCCGTCACGCTCGTCATTCCGTCGGAGGGCGCAGGCTACGAGATCGAGGTGTCGATGCTCATGAGCAGCGCCAGGAACAAGGCCGACGCAAAGCAGTTCCTCGACTGGCTCCTGACCCTCGACGCCGCGAAGCTCTACGGCGAGCGATCCGAGATGTCGTCCGTCCCGGGCGCGAAGCCCACGCCGGAGGTGCTGAAGGCCGGGCTGCCGGCTGACGTGTCGACGGTGCTCTACAAGGGCATGGACTTCGACGCGTCCGCCAAGAACAAGGATCGCATCCTTGCCGAGTGGAAGAAGCGCTTCGAGCGCTGATCGCCATGGCCGGCGAGCCTCGCCCCGCTCGCCGGTGCTTCGTGCTTCGCGCTTCGTGCGCCGCGGTCCTCGCCGCGGCGCGCATGACGCCCGCCGGCGCGCGCTGACCATGCTCCTGTCGCTGCGCGGCATCCGCAAGACCTTCGACGGCGTCGTGGCGCTCGACGGCGTGAGCCTCGACATCGACGAAGGCGAGTTCGTGTGCTTCCTGGGCCCCTCCGGCTGCGGCAAGACCACGCTCCTGCGCATCGTCGCGGGACTGGAGACGCCCGACGCCGCGGAGCTCCGCCTCGCGGATCGCGACCTCCTCGCCATTCCCGCGCGCGAGCGCAACTTCGGCATCGTGTTCCAGTCGTATTCGCTGTTTCCCAACATGACCGTCGCGCGCAACATCGCGTACGGGCTCGAGTGCCGCGCGTGGAAGCGAGACGACATCGCGCCGCGCGTCGCCGCGATGCTCGATCTCGTCAACCTGGCGGAGCTGTCGGCGCGCCTGCCCCACCAGCTCTCCGGCGGCCAGCAGCAGCGCGTGGCCCTCGCTCGCGCGCTCGCTCCCGGGCCTCGCGTGCTGCTGCTCGACGAGCCGCTGTCGGCGCTCGACGCCAAACTGCGCGAGGAGACCCGGCTCGAACTGGTCGAACTGCAGGCGCGCCTCGGGATCTCGTTCGTGTTCGTCACGCACGACCAGGACGAGGCGATGGCGATTTCCGACCGCATCGGCGTCATGCAGGGCGGCCGGATCGTGCAGATCGGTGCGCCGGCGGAAATCTACGACCGGCCTGCCACGCGCTTCGTGGCGGAGTTCGTCGGCCGCATCAACCTGTTCCGGTCGGGCGAAGGTTGGGTTGCGGTGCGCCCCGAACGCGTGCGGCTGGGCGAAGGCGCGCATGTCGGCACCGTTCGCGAATGCGCGTTTCTGGGCGAGCGTCGTCTCGTTTTCATCGATGCGCCGCAGGGCCGCGTGACGGCGAGCGTCTCGGGCAGCGATCCAGTGCCGGAAAACGGCGCATCGGTCCCCTTCGGTTGGCCCGCCGATGCCGAACGGAAGCTTCCCGCGTGAGCGAGGCGCCGTGGATCGCGCGTTCGCGCCGGATTTTCGTGGTGCCGGCGTTCGCGTGGCTGGCCGCAAGCGTCGCGTTCCCGCTGGCGCTCGTCGCGGCAATCAGCCTTGGCGAGGCGACGCAAGGGGCGCCGCCGTTCGACTGGTCGTTCAATTTCGACAATTACGCGCTCGTTGCGGGCGATCCGCTATATCTGGAGGCGTTCGCGACGTCGCTGCGCATTGCGGGCGTGTCGACGGCGATCTGTCTCCTCGTCGGCTATCCGATGGCGCTGGGGATTTCGCGCGCGGGCCCGCGCTGGCGCGCGCGTCTCCTGTTCCTCGTCGTGCTGCCGTTCTGGACGTCGTTCCTGATCCGCGTCTACG
>JBGAIS010000150.1:0-9494 GCA_044225355.1 Casimicrobiaceae bacterium
GCGCGGGGTCGTGCATCCGGTGGCGTGGAGCGCTGCGAGGAACGCGTGCGAGAGGAACGGCTGGCCTCCCGCCAGCGCGTTCCAGGTCGCCGCGGGGATGTCGGCCAGGGGGACGTCGTCGCGCACGAGGGGCGACGACGGCGCGGGCATCGACGCGGCGACGAGGGGAGCGGGCGACGACATGCGAGCCCATTGTCGCGTGATTGGGCAGCGGGCTCAAGCAACGGGGCCGGTGCTAACATCGGTCGATGCGCATCGCGCTCGCGCAGCTCAACCCGACGATGGGCGATCCGGCGGCCAACGCGCGCGCGGTGCTCGATGCGCTGGCCCATGCCAGGCGCGGCCGCGCTTCACTCGTGCTGACGCCCGAGCTCTCGCTGTGCGGGTACCCGCCCGAGGACCTCGTCCTGCGCTCGGCGTTCATCGACGACTGTGCGCGCGAGCTCGGGGCCCTCGCGGCGCAATCGGGCACCGAGGCGCTGGTCGTGGGCTTTCCCGAGCGCGAGGAGGGGCGTCGCTACAACAGCGTCGCGGTGCTTCGCGGCGGCCGCGTCGAGGCGGTGTACCGCAAGCACGCGCTGCCCAACTACACGGTGTTCGACGAAGTCCGCTACTTCGAGCCGGGCACGCGTCCGTGCGTGATCGACGTCGACGGCCTGCGTGTGGGCCTCGCGATCTGCGAGGACATGTGGCTCGAAGCCCCCGCGAGGCAGGCCCGCGACGCGGGCGCGCAGGTGCTCGCGGTGTCCAACGGATCGCCGTATCACACGCGCCAGCAGGCGCTGCGCCTAGCGCAGGCCTCGGCGCGGGCGCGGGAGTGCTCGATCCCCGTCGTGTACGTCAACCGCGTGGGGGGGCAGGACGAGCTCGTGTTCGACGGCGCCTCTTTCGTGGTCGACCGCGAGGGCGCGCTCGCGCAGCAGGCGCCCGCGTGGCACGAGGCCGTCGTGCTGTGCGATTTCGACGGCGACGCGCCGAGGCCCGTGCGCGGCACGCTCGACCCTGCGACGGAGCCGCACGTGTACGAGGCGCTCGTCACCGGCGTGCGCGACTACATGGGGCGCAACGGATTCCCCGGCGCGATCGTGGGCCTGTCGGGCGGGGTCGATTCCGCGCTGACGCTCGCGGTGGCCGTCGATGCGCTCGGCCCGCGCCGCGTGCGCGCGGTCATGATGCCGTCGCCGTTCAACGCGCCCATGAGCCTCGAGGACGCGCGCTCGATGGCGCAGGGGCTCGGGGTGCGCTACGACGAGATTCCCATCGATGGCCCGATGGCCGCGCTCGAGCGCGCGCTCGCGGGCGAGCTCCGCGGCCTCGCGCCCGACGCGACGGAAGAGAACCTGCAGGCGCGCATCCGCGGCACGATCCTCATGGCGCTGTCCAACAAGCACGGCGGGCTCGTGCTCACCACCGGCAACAAGTCCGAGATGGCCGTGGGCTACGCGACGCTGTACGGCGACATGGCGGGCGGCTTCGCGGTGCTGAAGGACGTCACCAAGACCCTCGTGTACCGCCTGTGCGCGTACCGGAACGCGCATGGCCGCGTCATTCCCGAGCATCTGACCCGCGCGCCGTCGGCGAACTCCGGGCAGGGCAGGTCGACCAGGATTCGCTGCCGCCTTACGACGTGCTCGACGGCATCCTCGAGGCGTACGTCGAGCGGGACGAGGCCCCCGCGAGGATCGTCGAGGCCGGCTATGCGCCGGGGGACGTCGCCCGGGTCGTGGGCCTCGTGAAGCGCAACGAGCACAAGCGCCGCCAGTCGCCGGCGGGGTCCGCGTCCGCCGGGCGCGACCGGCAAGGACTGGCGCTATCCCATCACCTCGGCGTGGCGGGGGTAGGCTAACCTCCGGAGCGCCCCGCGCATCGTGTAAGCTTTCGCCGAAGAGTCACGCGCGGGGAGAGAACGCATGAAAAAAGTCGAAGCCATCGTGAAGCCGTTCAAGCTGGACGAGGTCCGAGAGGCGCTGTCGGAGCTCGGCGTCACGGGCCTCACCGTTACCGAAGTCAAGGGCTTCGGCCGCCAGAAGGGCCACACCGAGCTCTATCGCGGCGCCGAGTACGTCGTCGACTTCCTGCCCAAGGTCAAGGTTGAGGTGGTGATCGCCGACGCCCTGGCCGAGCGCGCCATCGAGGCGATCGTCAAGGCGGCGCGCACGGGCAAGATCGGCGACGGCAAGATCTTCGTCACGTCGGTCGAGCAGGTCATCCGCATCCGCACCGGCGAGTCCGGCGAATCGGCTGTCTAGGAGAGGGAACGAGATGTCGATGCTGAAGGAATTCCGCGAGTTCGCCATCAAGGGCAACGTCATCGACCTTGCGGTTGCCGTGATCATCGGCGGCGCGTTCGGCAAGATCGTCGACTCGCTCGTGAAGGACATCATCATGCCGATCATCGGGCGCGTGTTCGGCGGGCTCGATTTCTCGAATTACTACATCATGCTGGCGTCGCCCCCGGCCGGCTACAACGGCCCCATGACCTACGAGGCGCTCACCAAGGCGGGCGTGCCGCTCCTCGCGTACGGCAACTTCATCACCATCGTGCTCAACTTCATCATCCTCGCGTTCGTGATCTTCTGGATGGTGCGCCAGTTCGCGAAGGCGAAGGCGAGGCTCGACGCGACCCCCGCGGCGCCGGCGGCCACGCCCGAGGACGTGGTGCTTCTCCGTGAGATTCGCGACCTCCTTCGCAGCAGGTAGGCTCCTCCTTGCGGTCACGGCGCTGGGCGCCGCGGCCGCTCACGCCGCGCTGCCCGTCAAGGCGCAGCTTGCGGCGAGCGGGCTTGCGGCGCCCGTCGACATCGTCGCGGCAGGACGCGATCTCCTGGTCGTCGAGCAGTCCGGCGTCGTGCGCATCGTGCGCGACGGCGCGGTCGTTGCCGAACCCTACCTCGACTTGAGGTCGCTGGTTCTCTACAGCGGCGAGCGCGGCCTGCTGGGCCTCGCGCTGCATCCCGACTACGCGCTCAACGGCAAGCTCTACGTCGATTACACGCGTGCGGGCGACGGCGCGACCGTGATCGCGTCGTACCGCGTCAGCGCGGCGAGCCGCGACCGCGCCGATCCCGCGAGCCGCAGCGAGCTCCTCGTCGTCGCGCAGCCTTTCGAGAACCACAACGGCGGCGCGCTGCGCTTCGGGCCCGACGGCTACCTCTACATCGGGATGGGCGACGGCGGCAGCGGCAACGATCCCTTCGGCAACGCGCAGGACCCGCAGTCGCTGCTGGGCAAGATGCTGCGCATCGACGTCGACCGCGAGGCGCCTTATGCGATTCCCTTCGACAACGTCTACGCGCAGACGCACGGCGGGCGCCCCGAGATCTGGGCCCTGGGCGTGCGCAATCCGTGGCGATTCAGCTTCGATCGCGCGACGGGCCACCTCTACATCGGCGACGTCGGGCAGGACACGCAGGAGGAGGTCGACTTCCTGCCGCGGGGGACGCCCTCCGGCGTGAATTTCGGCTGGCGCGTGGTCGAGGGCACGCGCTGCACGGGGCTGGGCGGCGGGGAGCCGTGCGCGTCGGTGACGTACACGCCGCCGGTGCTGACCTACGATCACGGGCAGGGATGCTCGATCACCGGCGGCGTCGTCTATCGGGGCAAGGGGGTGCCGGTGCTGCAGGGGCGCTACCTGTACGCGGATTTCTGCACCGGGCGGATGTGGTCGGCCGCGCGCGATCGGGACGGCGCCTGGAGGGCTGAGATCCTGCTCGAGACGGGCCACCAGGTGTCGGCCTTCGGCGAGGACGCGGACGGCGAGGTGTACTGGGCGCACTTCGGCGGCGGCACGCTGCATCGCCTCGTCGCGGATCCGGCGGTGCCGGTGGCGGTGGAGTACTACAACGCATCGCTCGGGCACTACTTCATCACGGCCTTTGGGGAGGAGGCGGCCTTCCTCGACGGCGGCGCGTTCGGCGGCGCGTGGACGCGCACCGGCTACGGATTCGCGGTCGCGGCCGGCGATCCTGCGGCGGTCGACGTCTGCCGGTTCTTCGGTCCCAATACGCACTTCTTCACGGGCAATGCGCAGGAGTGCGCGGGGCTCAGGGCGAACCCCCTGTGGACGTACGAAGGCATCGGCTTCCGCGCGCGGCTCGCGGCGGGCGACGCGTGCCCGTCGCCGTTGCGCCCGGTCTACCGGCTGTACAACGATCCGGCGACGGTCGCGTCGGTCAACCATCGGTACACCGCCGACGGCGCCACGTACCGCGCGATGATCGCCGCGGGGTGGATCGGCGAGGGCGTCGCCTTCTGCGCCCAGTAATGGGGTCAGACCCCATTTCCGGGTGACGGCGGGCACCGGCTGGGGCCGGCTCGCCTGACGCCCCTTTGCTAGAATAGGACCACCCTCGCGCGAGGCGCCCGCCACGAAGGCCCCCGCGACGCCAATACTCACTCGGAGGACTGCCATGAACACCCCCAAGTCGTTGTCCGCGCTCGCGGCCGCCGTGGCGCTGACGCTCGTCGCGATCCCCGCGACGGCCGACGTCACGATCGGCGTGACGATCTCCACGACGGGGCCTGCCGCGTCGCTCGGCATCCCGCAGAAGAACACCATCGAGCTCCTGCCCACCTCGATCGGCGGCGAGAAGATCAACTGGGTGGTGCTCGACGACGCTTCCGACACCACCAAGGCCGTCACCAACGCCAAGAAGCTGGTCACCGAGGACAAGGTGGACGTCATCGTGGGCTCGTCGACCACGCCCGCGTCGCTCGCGATGCGCGAGGTGGCGGTCGACACGAGCACGCCGATGATCTCTCTCGCGGCCTCGGCGGCCATCATCAACCCGGCCGATCCCAAGACGAAGTGGATCTTCAAGACGCCGCAGAACGACGCGCTCATGGCCGACGCCATCGCCGTCAGCATGAAGGCCAACGGCGTGAAGACGATGGGCTACATCGGCTTCGCCGATGCGTACGGCGACGGCTGGCTCGCGGAGATGCGCCGCTCGGCGCAGACCGCCGGCATCAAGATCGTGGCGGAGGAGAAGTACAACCGCGCCGATCCTTCGGTGACGGGCCAGGTCCTGAAGCTCGTCTCCGCCAAGCCCGACGCCGTCCTGATCGGCGCCGCGGGCACGCCCGGCGCGACGCCGCAGAAGGAGCTCGTCGCGCGCGGCTACAAGGGCAAGATCTACCAGACGCACGGCGTCGGCAACCCCGACTTCCTGCGCGTCGTGGGCAAGGACGGCAACGGCACGCTCCTGCCGGTCGGCCCCATGCTCGTGTACGAGCAGCTCCCGGACAGCGCGGTGAAGAAGGTCTCGCAGGACTACGTGACGAAGTACGAGCAGAAGTTCGGCACGCGCACGACGTTCGGCGGTCACATCTGGGACGCGTACCTCATGCTGGGGCAGGCGATCCCCGAGGCGCTCAAGAAAGCGAAGCCCGGCACGCCGCAGTTCCGCGCCGCGCTGCGCGACGCGCTCGAGAACACCAACGTCGCCGGCGTGCACGGCGTGTTCGTGATGAGCCCCACCGACCACAACGGCCTCGACAACCGCGCCCGCGTGATGGTGACGATCGACGACGGCAAGTGGAAGCTCGTCAAGTGATGCTCGCGTAAGGAGCAAGCCGCCGGGACCTCCCGGCGGTTTGCCGTGAAGGGGACGTCTTGGACGCAACGATTGCCGCGCTGCTCGCGCAGGACGGCATCACCAACGGCGCCATCTACGCATTGCTCGCGCTCGCGCTGGTCCTGGTCTTCACGGTGACGCGCGTGATCTGGGTGCCGTCGGGCGAGTTCGTGGCGTGGGGAACGCTCACGCTCGCGGGCCTGCAGCTCGGCAAGGTGCCCGGCGTCGTCGGCCTCCTCGTGGGCATGGCGCTCGTCGCCGGCGTGATGGAGGCGTGGCGATGCCTTCGCGCGGGCGAGGCGCGTCGGCTGCCGCGCGCCCTTGCGCTGTGGTGCGGCGCGCCGCTCGCGGTCGCCGCGCTCCTGTGGCAGCTCGCTCCGCTCTCGCTGCCGCTGCCGGTCCAGGTGGCGCTCACGCTCGCGGCGGTGACGGCGTTGGGGCCGCTCCTGTACCGCGTCGCGTACCAGCCGCTCGCGGAGGCGAGCGTGCTCGTGCTGCTGATCGTGTCCGTCGCGCTCCATTTCGCGATGGTGGGCTTCGGCCTGTGGTTCTTCGGCGCGGAAGGCTCCCGCACGCCGGCGTTCACGAGCGCGTCGCTCGCGATCGGCGCCGTCAACGTGAGCGTCCAGAGCCTCCTCGTGATCGGCACGAGCCTCGCGCTCATCGGCGGCCTCGCGCTCTTCTTCGGCCGCACGCTGTACGGCAAGGCGCTGCGCGCCACCGCGGTGAACCGCGCGGGCGCGCGGCTGTGCGGCATCTCCCCCGAGTTCGCGGGTGCGCTCACCTTCGCCCTCGCGGCCCTCCTGTGCGCGTTCTGCGGCGTCCTCATCGGCCCCATCACGACCGTCTACTACGACTCGGGCTTCCTCATCAGGTGGCGCAGCCTCGCGACGCACCACCACGAGGAGGACGAGTAGCGTGACGAAGCGCGCCGGACTCGCGGTGTTCCTCGTGCTGCTCGTCGCGCTGCCGCTCGCCGCGCCGCAGTTCTGGATCACGCTCGGCAACTACATCGGCCTGTACAGCATGGTCGCGCTGGGCCTCGTGCTCCTCACGGGCGTGGCGGGCCAGACGTCGTTCGGACAGGCGGCGTTCGTGGGCATAGGCGCGTACACGTCCGCGTACCTCACCACGCAGTACGCGACGTCGCCGTGGGTCACGCTCGCGATCGCGCTCGCGCTGACGGGGGTCCTCGCGCTCTTCATCGGCTTCATCACGCTGCGCATGAAGGGGCACTACCTGCCGCTCGCCACCATCGCGTGGGGCATCAGCCTCTACTACCTCTTCGGCAACCTGGAGGCGCTGGGCGGCCACACCGGCATGACGGGCATCCCCGCGCTGTCCATCGCGGGCATCGAGCTCAAGGACGAGCGTCGCTACTACTTCCTCATCTGGACGCTGGTGCTCGCCGCGCTTTGGACCACGCGCAACCTCCTGGACTCGCGCCCCGGCCGCGCGGTGCGCGCGCTCAAGGGCGGGCTCGACATGGTCGAGGCGTTCGGCGTCAACGCGGCGCGGCTCAAGATCGTCATCTTCGTGTACGCGGCGCTCCTCGCCTGCATCTCGGGCTGGCTGTACGCGCACCTGCAACGCTTCGTGAACCCGACGCCCTTCGGCATCAACCAGGGCATCGAGTACCTCTTCATGGCGGTGGTCGGCGGCGCCGGCAGCGTGTGGGGCGCGGTGCTCGGCGCCACGTTGATCACGCTGCTGAAGGAGCTATTGCAGGATCTCCTGCCGGGACTGCTCGGAAGGCAGGGCAACTTCGAGCTCGTCGTGTTCGGCATCCTCATCGTGCTGCTGCTGCAGTTCGCGCGCGACGGCCTTTGGCCCTGGATCGAGCGCGTGCTGCCCAAGCGCCGCCACGCGCCGGTGCCCGACGCGCCGCCGCTGCCGACGCGCGAGCGCGCGAGAGCGCGCAGGCGATCCTCACCGTGGACAAGGCGCGCAAGCAGTTCGGGGCCTGGTCGCCGTCGACGACCTCTCGTTCGAGATCCGCGAAGCGGATCCTCGGGCTCATCGGTCCCAACGGCGCGGGCAAGAGCACGACGTTCGCGCTCATCTCCCGGGCGCGCTGCCGCTCACCGCCGGCGACGTGCGCCTGCGCGGCGAGAGCATCGGCAGCCGCCCGCCGTATGAGATCGCGCGCGCGGCGGCGTGGGCCGCACGTTCCAGCACGTGAAGCTCATCGCGGGCATGAGCGTCCTCGACAACGTCGCGATCGGCGCCTACCTGCGCGGCTCGACCGGCGTGGTGAAGGCCGCGCTCAAGCTCGATCGCGCGGAAGAGGCGCGCACGCGCGCCGAGGCCGTGCGCGCCATCGAGCGCGTCGGCCTGCGCGAGCACCTGTTCGACGCCGCGGGCAGCCTTCCGCTCGGCAAGCAGCGCGTGGTCGAGATCGCGCGCGCGCTCGCCTCCGACCCCGCGCTGCTCCTGCTCGACGAGCCCGCCGCGGGCCTGCGATACTTGGAGAAGCAGGAGCTCGCGCGGCTCCTGCGCGCGCTCAAGGCCGACGGCATGACGATCCTCCTGGTCGAGCACGACATGGACTTCGTGATGGGCCTCACCGATCGCCTCGTCGTGATGGAGTTCGGCGAGAAGCTGGCCGAGGGCGCGCCGGCGGAGATCCAGCGCAATCCCGCCGTGCGCGAGGCGTACCTCGGAGGCGTGGAGTGAGCGCGCTCCTCGAGGTCCGCAACCTCACCGTCTCGTACGGCAAGGTGGAGGCGATCCACGACGTCTCGCTTCGCGTCGAGCCCGGCACCATCGTGAGCGTCATCGGCCCCAACGGGGCGGGCAAGACCACGCTCCTCGGCGCGATCATGGGCACGCTGCCGTCGAAGGGCCAGGTCCTGTACGAGGGCCGCGAGGTCGACCGACTGGCGGTCGAGGAGCGCGTCGCCGCCGGCCTCGTGCTCGTGCCCGAGAAGCGCGAGCTCTTCGGCTCGATGAAGGTCGCCGACAACCTGGAGCTCGGCGCGTTCGCGCGCCTGCGCAAAGGGGATCGCGGGGCGCTCGGCGACCTCGAGGGCGTCTACGCGCGCTTCCCTCGGCTTCGCGAGCGCCGGCAGCAGGACGCGGGCACGCTGTCGGGCGGGGAGCGGCAGATGCTCGCGCTCGGACGCGCGCTCATGGCGCGCCCGCGCCTCCTCATGCTGGACGAGCCGTCGCTGGGCCTCGCGCCGCTCATCGTGCGCGAGATCTTCGCCATCGTGTCCGCGCTCAAGGCCACCGGCGTGTCGATCCTACTGATCGAGCAGAACGCCCGCGCCGCGCTCAAGGTGTCCGACTACGGCTACGTGCTGGAGACGGGCGAGTGCGTCGTCGAGGGCCCCAGCGCCCAGCTCGCGGCCAATCCGCGCGTGGCGGCCACCTACCTCGGGCAGGCGGCCGCGCAAGTTTGAAATCGTCGGCTTCGGCCTCACAATAGAGGGTGAAAGCCCCTATAGCGAGCACGCCCTTCGTGACCGACCTTTCCGTTCCTCCCCTCGCCGAAAACGTCCTCGCCGACGCGGAGCGGCTGCTGCTCGCGCCCGCGGGCCTCGATCGCTCCGCGCTGTCGCAGGTCCTGGCCGACATCCACCGCCACGACGTCGATTTCGCGGACCTCTACTTCCAGCACGCGCGCTTCGAAGGCTGGAGCCTCGAGGAAGGCATCGTGAAATCGGGGACGTTCAACATCGACCGGGGCGTGGGCGTGCGCGCTGTCACCGGCGACAAGCAGGCCTACGCGTATTCCGACGACATCTCGCTCGCCGCGCTCGGCGAGGCGGCGCAGGCCGTGCGCGCCATTGCGCGCCAGGGTCAGTCGACGTCGGCGCCGCTCGAACGCCGCGGCTGCGCGCGCACCCTGTATTCGAAGGACGATCCGGTGGCGAGCCTCGCGGAGGCCGACAAGGTGTCGCTCCTCGTGCGGCT
>JBGAIS010000151.1:0-8460 GCA_044225355.1 Casimicrobiaceae bacterium
GTCCACGAGGAAGCATCCCGGAGGACGGACATATGTCTTGTCGGTGCGCCCGCCCGCCCACCAGTTCCCAGCCTTGATCTCGTCGTAGATGACCCAGGCGAAGGCGTAGCCGCCCTCGGTGCCGGCGCCGCCCTCCATCTGGATCATCAGGGCGGTCAGGCGTTCGGAGAGGTCGGCTTTCTGGGCATCGCTCAGGCTGCCCTCGACGCAATGCACGTTCATGATCGGCATGATTCGGTTCCTCGGATTCGCGTAGCGTTGATCAGATCAGGGTCTCGACGAACAGCACGTCGGCGTCGCCCGTGGTCTGGTAGGCGATCTCATCCACACCCCACGCCGCCGCGCTGTCGCGGCGCGAGAGAGCGGCCCCGTTGAACTCGGCGCTGCCGTCGATCACGAAGGCGTACACGCCGTGACGCGGCGAGATCGTCCGGTAGACGTAGCGCCCGGACATGTCCGCCACGTGGCGAGAGACCCGCACGTCCTGGGGAATGGGCAGTGCGCCCGTGGCGTCGCCTACGAGCGTCACCAACTTGTTGCGGTTTGCCTGGGCATCGAAGTGCGCACGGTGATACGACGGCGGCAGATAAAGCTGTCCGGGGAGGAACCACACGTAGATCGCGTTCATGTCCTCCCGGCGGAGGTTGAGCTCCGAATGCTTGCCGCCAGAGCCCGCCGAAAACACGTAGTAGTCGTTGCGCGTCAGCTGGTCTACGTTGCCGACGGTGTTGATGTGCGTGAGTTGGCCCTCCAGCACGAAGGCGCAGATCACGAAGTCGTGGTGCGGGTGCATGTTGTAGCCGCAGCCGGTACCGCTGAAGACTTCGTCACCGAAGACGCGCACGCTGCCGAAGCCGGCGCGCCCCGACTGGTAGTCGTTGAAATTGAAGCTCGAATGGCGCGTGATCGAGGCGTCGGGGTGACCCGCGACATAGCTCGACGCCCGTCCGGTGGACTTGATCGTGGTGAGGCCGCGCTCGTGGGCGCGCAGGGTGAAGGAGCCTTGCATGACGTTCTCCGTATCAGTAGCCGGGGCGCGCGGCGAGCGCGGCGTCGGGCTGGTGTTCGGCGTAGGGGATCTCGACCATCTCGAAGCGGTGCTTGGGCGTGCCGCAGTCGTAGCAGCACCAGTCGTCCGGGACGTCGGCCCAGCGGGTGCCGGGGGCGATACCGTCCTCGGGCAGGCCGAGTCGTTCGTCGTACAGGAAGCCGCAGCCCAGGCAGAGCCACGTCTTGAAAGATTCGTCGTTCATGGCGGAGACCTCGTAAGTAATTGATTTCACTCGCCACTGGCTACTCGATGTTTCATGTAGCGCGTGACGCATGACGTATTTATAGCACGCGTCACGCGCTACTGCAAGCGGTCACGTGAAACTTCGTTCTCGGAATTCGGGCGCACCGGATTTCTCCACGGCCGACGCTCAAGCGGGCTCCTGGGCGCGAGGTTCATGGGAGGCATCACCGATCCGAGCAGGCTTGCTCCGGCGATCGGCCTGATGGGATGGGCGCAGGTCTGCTCACATCGGCCCGTGCTTATTCCGCAATCCCGTTGCGACGGTTTCGGAGAGGTCGCTTCCTCGAGCGGAGACAACTGTTCCCGGAAGTCCAAAGTCAACTGCTCGGGTGTTCGCAGCATTCGGAACGTTCGGCAGGGCCCCGGCAGGAAGGAGGCCGGCATCGTCTTGCCCGGGACAGGCGACTGGGTCGACGCGAGTCGCTTTGCCTTCCGGGCGCACCGGTAGGCGTGCCCAAGAGAGACGAGGAGATGATCCGCCACCGATAGCATGCGGCTATCGAAGTGCTCCAGCAGGCGCACCCACGTAGTAGCCAGGCAGTAATGCTCCTCGGCGCGCGAAGCCCCTCGATCTTCGCGCTCAATCAGTCCGGCCAGCGGGTCGCGGCCGCCATCACTCGCGAGTTTGCGCATGAGCGGATGCACGAAGTGGCCGTCGTCGTAGACATAGGCGATTGCCTGGTCCTGGTCGGCCCGGCTCAGCCAGTCGATGTCGCACTTGCGGCGCTGACAAGATCAGTCGCCATCAAGAACGCCCATCCGACAACGTCCTGGAACTCGTGTTCGCCCGACGTGTGTCTCGCGTCTCAATCCGAAGTGGCAGGTATAGCTTGCTCTCGATTGCGATCATTGACGTGTGATCATTCGATCACTTCGTCCGCTTGCAACAGCAATCGCTGCGGAATCGTCAGTCCCATCTCCCTTGCAATCTTCAGTTTGATGACGAGCTCGATCTTCGTGCCCTGCGCGACATGCTTCTTCCGCCACACTACGTTCAGGTTGGGAACCCAGTCAGGGATCACCCGTCAGCCAAGTCTTTTCGCGCGGGCGACGGCGTCGTGATCGAGGGTACATCTGCGGACGCGACTATCGCCTTTCACCAACTTGCGGCGCAAATGGGTCGCAGTCCGCACAAAACGAAAGGGCCCGCACATGCGCGGGCCCTCGATTTGTTGGTTGCGGGGATAGGATTTGAACCTATGACCTTCGGGTTATGAGCCCGACGAGCTGCCAGACTGCTCCACCCCGCGGTTGCAATTATACCGCAACTCGCGCGACGGGGTCAAAGCGAGCGGCGGCTCGTCAGAACTGCTTGCGTATCCCCAGGACGACGCCGTAGTTGGTCTCGTTGTCGAGGCCCACCGCGGCGCTGAACTGGAAGAAGCCCGACAGATTGTTGGGCAGCGTCGCGGTGCTTCCGAGCGAGAGCACGCCGTAGTCGCGCGTCGGGCTCGCGGTGGGAATCGCAAAGAACTGCCCGCCCGGGTCGGCTACGTATTTCGAGACGATGGACGGTGCGTCGTTCTCGAACTCGTGCATCCACTGCGCGCTGAAGTAGGGGCCGAACACGCCCGACGAGGTGCTCCACACCGTGCTCACCTTGGCGCCCAGCGCGGACTGGAGTGACCTGATCGTACGCTCGTTGACGGAGAGGCCGAGCCCCGCCACGGGCTCACTCTCGGAGAAGGAATCGTTCCTGACCCAGATGTAGCCCAGGCGCGCGGTAGGCGTGACGGTGGCGGCGTCCCACTTGTAGTTCTTGCCCACGCCGAGCGCCGCGGACCACTGCGTGCCCTTGGGGCTCGCGGTGGCCTGCGCGTTGATGGGCGCGAGGGTGGGATTGTTCGACGGCACGAAGATGTTGCGCGTGGTGTCGTAGCCGACGTCGCCCCACGCGAGGAAGGCATCGACGTACCAGTCATCCTTGTAGTACGTCGCGTAGCCGATGAGGCTGAAGGTCTGCGCCTTGACGTCGCCCAGGCCCATGTCGTAGTTCGAGTGCGTGTCGGTATACGACAGCGCGCCGCCTACGATCCACGAGTCGTTCACGCGATAGTCGGCGCCGGCGAGCACCGTGAAGCTTCCGTAGTCGTACGGATCCTGAAGCGTGGTCTGGTCGACGTTGCCCCAGCTGTACGAGAGGTTGACGAATCCGCCCCACGGACCGCCTTGCAAGTCCCATTCATGTCGAACACGACGCCGCGCGCGCCCCCGCGAACGTCGAGCAGGCGCGTCCCGATGGTGTTCATCTTCGCCGCCTCCGTGCCGATCTGCTTCTGCGCGTTGGCCTGCACGGGCGCAATCGCCTGCACCGCGGTGGCGATCTGCGAGTTGCTGATCTGCAGGTCGTAGCTTGGCGCGATGGGACTGCCTTGATTGCCGTACGCGCTCGCGACCATCTTCGTGCAGCTGTTCGACAGGCGCTGGACGTCCGTGCCGTTGGCGTTGGGCGGCGGCAGCGTGACGCACACGGCTTGCAGCGTGGTGGCGACCGGCTGCTGCAGCACGGTCAGCCCGGGGACGGCAGGCAGCCCACCGGGTGGCAACTGCGCCACGGCGACGCCCGCGTGCGCAAGGAGCAGGGCTGCCCCGAAGGCCAGGGCGACACGCGAATCTATCCACGACGGCATGGCACAGGTCATGTGATCCCCTCGAGATGAAGCGGCCGGGGCCCCTCCCAGCGCCCGTCGCCCGCGCGTCAACCAGAATGCAAGAGCGGACGCGCCGTTGTCAACAGCGTTCGTCTCAAGATCCGGACGGGCCGACCGCCGGGAAGGCGGCGACGCGGTCGACGTCGACCCGGATGCCGATGCGCTCGCCGACCGCATGATCGTGGCGCGCATCGACGCGGCAGAGGACGCGCGCGCCGGAGTCGAGCTCGAGGGTGTACACGAACTCCGCGCCGCGGAATGCCTTGCCGCGGATGACGGCGCGTCGCGCGCTCGCGTCGTCGTGGAGAATGTGGTCGGGACGCAGCAGCACGTCGACGCGCGCGCCCTGCGCTACGGGCGTACCACCGGCATCGGCTCGCAGCTCGCCGAGCTCGATCTCGATGCGCCCGCCGCCGAGGCACACGCCGGGAAGGAGCACGCCCTGGCCCACGAAGTCGGCGACGAACCGCGTCCGCGGCCGGTAGTACAGGTCGTAAGGGCCGTCCCACTGCTCGATGACGCCATCCTTCATGATGCCGATGTCGTCGGCGAGCGCGAAGGCCTCGTGCTGGTCGTGCGTGACGAGTATCGCCGTGATGCCGGCGTCTTTCAGGATCTCGCGCACCTCGATCGACAGGCGCTCGCGCAAGTCGATGTCGAGGTTCGAGAAAGGCTCGTCCAGGAGCAGGAGATCGGGCGAAGGCGCAAGCGCACGGGCGAGCGCCACGCGCTGCTGCTGTCCGCCTGAAAGCTCGTGCGGATAGGCTTCGGCGGCGCCGGCGAGGCCGACGAGGGCGAGCATCTCGTCGACGCGCCGCGCCCGCGCTTCCGCGTCGAGGCGCGTGAGGCCGAAACCCACGTTCGCGGCGACGCGAAGGTGCGGGAACAACGCGAAGTCCTGGAACACCATGCCGACGCCGCGCTTCTCGGGCAGCACGTGCATGCCGGGCCGCGAGAGCACGCGATCGGCGAGCGCGATCTCGCCGCCTTGCAGCGGCTCGAAACCGGCGATGCATCGAAGCACAGTGGTCTTGCCGCATCCGGAAGGCCCGAGGAGGCATCCGATGCGACCGGGAGCGAGCTCGAGCGAGAGTCCACGCACGACGCGATTCGCGCCGTACGCATGCTCGAGCCGCGAGACGCGCAGCGACGCGGCCACGCTAGCGGGCCGTCCCGCTGGCGCCAAGGCATGGCGGCGAATCCCGCCCCGGGCTCGCGAGCGGTTCCGCGGGAGGGGACACTATCCCTGCGCCTTGGGCGTGGCGCGCAGCACCGTGGTGCCGCTCGCGCCATGCTTTCGCAACGTCTTGAGCTTCCCCGCCATCTCGGCGCCGAGCGACCACTGCGGGTGCGACGACGGCGCGTAGCCCGCCTCCCGCTCACGCGCCGCGACCCGCGCCTTCGCGGCCTCGAACGACGCCTCGAACGAGTTGCCCTTCGCGAGACCCTGCTGGAAGAACGTGTCGCCGAAGAGGTTGGACGGCGTGCGGCCGTCGCAACCGAAGCCCGGGTGATCGGCGTCCGTCGACGTGATGACGAGCGTGTAGTCGTCGGCGAGCGGCTCGACGAACCCGCCCGAGTAGCACGCGCTGACGACGATGATGCGCCACCGGATGCCGGCGCTGTCGAGGAGCTGCTTCAATCCGGCGGGTCCGAGCTCGACGAGGCGCAGCGGCGGCTGCTCCGCCGCAAGCTGGTTGTTGCGCGCGGTGGTGCTCGTGAGGTAGAGCATGACGACGTCCTCGTCCTCGTCGACGATGGCGCCGATCTCGTCCAGCGTCTCGCGCAGGTTGGTGACCGTCGCGAAGGGGGCGGTGAGGAGCGTCTTCGCATCGTTCGCGAGCACGATCGATCGGCCGTCGGTGCCGAAGCGCGTGTCCATCACGTGCTGCGCGGCTTCCGCGTCCTCCCGGTTGGCCTCCTGCCGCGGCGGCGAGAAGCCGATGAAGTACAGGTCGGTGTCGCCCGCACGCTCGTCGGCGAGCTTGTCGAGCATGTTGTCGAGCAGGTAGCTCTGGGCGGCCAGCACCGCCTCGGAGCCGGCGCTGAGCTCGGGGCTCGAGGGCGTCGAAGGTGAATCGTCGGTGGCGCCGCGCCACCACGGGACGCTCGGCATCAACGCGCTTCCGATCCAGATGGGCGTGGCGAGGACGAGCCCACCCACGATGGCGCGCAGCCACTGGAACGACGCGGGCGGCGACATCGCCACCGCCACGCAGCGCACGAGCACCAGCACGATCCACACCACGACGACGTACTCGATCACGTCGATCCACGCGTGGAGCGCCGCCCCCGCGCCCGGCCACGAGGGCACGTAGTGCAGCACCTGGATCACCGGCAGCGCGGACAGCACGACGATCGTCACCGACATCGCCATCTGGCGCTGGCGGCAGATGAGCGCCACGAGCGCCGCCATGAGCATGAGCAGCGCACCGGAGTAGAGCTCGGACGCAAGGCCCTCGACCATGAACTCGCGCGGCGGGATCGCGCGCAGGAAATCGCCTCCGACGTCGATCAGCGCCGACACGGCGAACAGCAGCACCACCTGCACGACGTCGAAGCGGAACGCGAGGCGATCGACGCGCGTGAAGAACGCGAGGCGCGCTCCGGCGCGAAGGTTGCGCAACAGGCTTGCCAGCGCGTAGCCCATGGGCGATGCGCGGGCCGGCGCATCAAGCGGCGGCCGCGCGCTCCTCGATGTACGCCTTCACGCGTGCGGCGTCGGCCGGCAGGATCGCGAAACGCTGCGGCCGCGACTCGATGCCGTCGAACGCCGGCGGCCGCGAGGGCTCGGCTCCGAGCGCCTCGCGCAGAGTCACCCCGAACTTCACGGGCAGCGCGGTCTCGAGGCAGACGACGGGCACGTCGCCGTCGCGCACGTCGAGGGCGACCTTCACGCCGTCGGCGGTGTGCGGGTCGATCATGATGCCGTAGCGCTCGTGCACGCCGCGGATCGTGGCGATGCGGTCGGCGTGGGTGCTCCGGCGCGAGACGAACTTCGCCGCGACGACCGCCGGCCAGTACTTCGTCGACGCGAGGTCGAACCCGCCGTCGCGCGCGACCATGTCGAAGAGCATGCGCACCGCCGCGGCATCGCGGCCCGTCGCGTCGAAGATGAAGCGCTCGAAGTTCGACGCCTTCGAGATGTCCATCGAGGGCGACGACGTGACGTGCGTCTCGGCGCTCGCCCGCGGGCGATAGCGGCCGGTGCGGAAGAATTCGTCGAGGACGTCGTTCTCGTTGGTGGCGAGGATCAGGCGACGGATGGGCAGGCCCATCTTGCGCGCGACGTAGCCCGCGAGGATGTTGCCGAAGTTGCCTGACGGCACGGCGAAGTCCACCACCTCCGCCTCGCCGCGCGTCGCCTGGAAGTAGCCCGAGAAGTAATACACGACCTGCGCCGCGACGCGACCCCAGTTGATCGAGTTGACGGCGCCGATGGCATGGTGGGCCTTGAACGCGGCGTCGCCGTTGATCGCCTTCACGATGTCCTGGCAGTCGTCGAACGTGCCCTCGATGGCCAGGTTGTGGATGTTCGCATCGGTGAGCGAGAACATCTGTGCGCGCTGGAAATCGCTCATGCGGCCGTGCGGCGAGAGCATGAACACGCCGACGCCTTGCTTGCCGCGCAGCGCGTACTCGGCGGCACTCCCCGTGTCGCCCGACGTGGCGCCCAGGATGTTGACGCGGCGCCCCTCGCGCGCCAGCACGTGCTCGAAGAGATTGCCGAGGAGCTGCAGCGCGATGTCCTTGAACGCGAGCGTGGGTCCGTTCGACAGGTGCAGCAGGTGCAGCCCGGGCTCGAGCGTGGTGAGCGGCGTGATGGCGTCGCTGCCGAACACCGCCGGGATGTACGTGCCGCGGACGATGCGCGCGAGGTCGTCGTGCGCGATGTCGTCGACGAACCGCGAGAGCACGGCGAGCGCGAGGTCGGCGTAGGGAAGCTCGCGCAGGGCCGCGAGCTCGCGCGCATCGAGGCGCGGATAGGACTCGGGAACCGCGAGGCCGCCGTCGGGTGCGAGCCCCTCGAGCAGGATCTCGCAGAACGGGCGGGGGTCGGCCGCCCACGCGCCGCGCGTGCTGACGTAACGCATGGTGACTCTAGGGCCTGTTCACACTACGAGCACAAGCGCGTTGCGGCCGGATCGCCCGGCGCAAAGGTACGCGATGCGAAGGGCGCATCCGATGGCGAGTCCGCGAGGTTCCGCGATGGGCGATGGCCGGGGCAACCCTTCGGGAAAGGGTGGCATGCAGCACCACTCTTCGTTGTCCTCCTCGCGAAGACCACCAGTCTTCGCTTCGTCGTCCGCCTCGATTGGCGCCGCATGCCACCCTTTCGCGCTTGTGCCCATAGTGTGAACAGGCCCTAGTTCAGCTCTTCGAGCCGGATGCGCACGATCTTGCCCTGGACCGTGGGCAGCGCCTCGATGCTCGCGATGGCATCGTCGACGTTCTTCTCGATCGTCCGGTGCGTGAGCAGGATGATGTCGGTCTGGTCCTCGCCCTCGGACGGCT
>JBGAIS010000152.1:0-8426 GCA_044225355.1 Casimicrobiaceae bacterium
GCCGCTGGCGCTGTCGCGCAAGATCGGCGAGGACGAGGTGACGCGCCTTTTCGAGGCTACGCGCGAGGTGCTCGGGGAGTGGACCGCGCGATTGCGCGACCAGGCGGCCGGCGCCTTTCCCGCTAAGGTGACGGCGTTCCATCCCGAGATGGCGGTGCACGGCCGTTTCGGGCAGCCGTGCCCCGTATGCGGCGCGCCGGTGCAGCGCATCGTCTACGCGGAGAACGAGGCCAACTACTGCGCGCGCTGCCAGACCGGCGGCGTCGTGCTCGCGGACCGCGCGCTCTCGCGCCTCTTGCACAAGAGCTTCCCGCGCACGCTCGACGCGGAGTAGATCGCCCTTACTTCCCGCGGAGGTCCGTCGGCGGCGCGAGGCGCAGCTTGTTCACGTGCTGCGCGTCGGGCGCGGTGCCGTCGGCACGCCTGCCCAGGAAATAGTCGCGCTGCCAGCCCGCCTTGCGCGTGGCTTGGTCGCCGGCGTTGAAGCGCTGCATGAAGTCGTCGCGGCGGTTCTTCCAGGCCATCGCCTGCTCCATGAGCTCCGGGTCGTCCGCGAGATTGCGGATGACGGGCTCGGTCTCGGCGGCGGCCGCGCCGGCAATGGGGTAGACGAGGCAGATGGGCTCGTCGCGCTGGAAGCGCACCCGGCCCGGGCGCGTCATCTGCCAGTTCATCGTGAACGGGTAGGGCAGCCAGTCCGTCTCGATCACGCCGGTGAGCGGCGCGATGCCGTCCTTCGCGAGGTTGGTCGGTCCGGTCGCCACGAGGTTCCAGCCGGGCTCGGTGCGAAACAGATACGTCAGGTGGAAGGTGACGATGCCGAACGCGAAGTGCGTCACGACGAACTGCGATACGTTGGAGAAGCCGTCCAGCGCGCGGACCTGCAGGTTGCGGGCGTGCGGGCCGCCGTCCCAGGAGACCTCGAGGTCGCACACGCAGCCGATCTCCCACCCGTGCGCATTGGCGATGGCGAGCGGCAGGCAGCGGTAGGCATGACGGTCCGGGATCCGGTCCATCCACTCCCGCGACGGCGGCGCCGCGCGCAGGGGAAGCGGGTTGTCGGTCAGGGCGTAGCAGGTCAGCTTCATGCCCCGATTTTATGCTGCGGTGCATCGGGAGACTTCGGGGGTAACCCTTGTCGACGGGCCGGCTGCAACAAAAGGGCGCAAGTCGCTGTCCCATAAGCCCTTTGGGCGCTTTGCCGCGGCGCCCCGCGTGGTAGAATGGCAGGATTTTCCTTGAATAATCAAAACGTTTGACGTGAAAGCCTGACGTGGACACCACCGTTCGCAAGCGCCTGGGCGAGATCCTGATCGAGCGCGGCAAGCTCGATGCCGCCACCCTCGAGCGCGCCCTTCGCCTCCAGCAGGAGTCGGACGAGCGCCTGGGGGCGTTGCTCGTCACGCTGGGCGTCGTCGCCCAGCGCGACGTCGCCGACGCGCTCGCGAGCCAGCTCGCGCTTCCGCTGGTCGATGCCGGCTCGTACCCGGAGTTCCCGATCCTCGAGGAACGCGTATCGACCCGCTTCCTGCGCGAGACGCGCGTGCTGCCGCTGCGCGAGGACGACACCGAGGTCGCCCTCGCGATGGCCGATCCCACCGACGCGTACACGATCGGCGCGTTCCAGATGGTCACCGGCCGCACGGTGCGGCCGATGGTCGCCATCCCGAGCGAGCTCGAGGCCGCGTTCGAGCGCCTGTACGGCACCGGCAAGTCGGCGCAGAGCCAGGTGATCGGCGACGTCGAGACGCGCGTCGACGACCTGGCCTTCGACGCCGATGTCCAGCAGCTCAAGGACCTCGCATCGGAAGCGCCCGTCATCCGGCTCGTGAGCCTCGTCATCACCAACGCGCTCGACATGCGCGCGTCCGACATCCACGTCGAGCCGTTCGAGAATCGCCTCGCCGTGCGCTACCGCGTCGACGGCGTGCTGCACGACGTCGAATCGCCACCCAAGCGCCTCGCGTCGGCCGTCATCTCGCGCATCAAGATCATGGCGAACCTCGACATCGCCGAGCGCCGCCTGCCCCAGGACGGCCGGATCCGCCTGCGCGTGCAGGGCAAGGAGATCGACCTTCGCGTGTCCACCGTGCCCACCATGCACGGCGAGTCGGTGGTGATGCGTATCCTCGACAAGGGCGGCGTCGCGCTCGACTTCCACAAGCTGGGCTTCATGGAGGACACGCTCAAGGTCTTCGTCGAAGTCCTCATGCAGCCGCACGGCATCCTGCTCGTGACGGGGCCGACGGGCTCGGGCAAGACGACCACGCTCTACACGGCGCTCGATCGCCTCAACCAGCCCGACGTGAAGATCCTCACGGTCGAGGACCCCGTCGAGTACCAGATGGTCGGCATCAACCAGATCCAGGTGAAGCCGCAGATCGACCTCACGTTCGCCAACGCGCTTCGCTCCATCGTGCGGCAGGACCCGGACGTGATCATGATCGGCGAGATCCGCGACCTCGAGACCGCGCAGATCGCGGTGCAGTCGGCGCTGACGGGTCACCTCGTGCTGTCGACGGTGCACACCAACGACGCCGCGTCGACCGTGAACCGCCTGCTCGACATGGGCGTCGACGATTACCTCCTCACGTCGACGGTCGTTGGCATCCTCGCGCAGCGCCTCGTGCGCAAGCTCTGCCCGCATTGCAAGGAAGCGTACCGCGCCCTGCCGGAGGTCGTCGACCAGCTGGGCCTCGCGAAGCTCGCGGGCACGGGCGAGGTGACGCTCTATCACGCCAAGGGATGCGCGCAGTGCAGCAACACGGGCTACACGGGGCGCTTCTGCATCCTCGAGATGCTCCCGATGACCGACCCGCTGCGCTCGCTCGTGATGAAGCACGCGAACTCGAGCGAGCTCAAGGCCGAGGCGCAGCGCGGCGGCATGGTGTCCATGTACGAGGACGGCATGCGCAAGGCCATCGCCGGCCTCACCACGTTCGAAGAGGTCCTTCGCGTGACGCGCGAAGGCTAGCGGACCGGCGATGCCCGTCTATCGCTATCGTGCCGTGAGCGCCGCGGGCGAGGTCGCCGTCGGCGAGCTCGACGCCGCCAACGAGGCGGAGATCGTCGATCGCCTGCGCGACAAGGGCCTCATGCCGATGCAGATCGCGCACGCCACCGGCGCGCCGCTCGCGAAGCCGGGCGCGCCCGTCGCCAAGTCGAGCCCACGGCGAAGCATCTTCGAGTCCAAGCGCGTGACGCGCGACCAGCTCCTAGCGCTCACGCGAGAGCTCGCGACGCTCCTGCGCGCGGGGCTCACGCTCGACCGCGCGCTCGAGATCCTCATCGGCCTCGCGCCGACGCCGCCTGTCGCGACGCTCCTGCAGGGCGTTCGCGACGACGTGCGCGGCGGCAAGGCGCTGTCGCAGGCGCTCGACACCCGCCGCGAGGTCTTCTCGCGCTTCTACATCAACATCGTCCGGGCGGGCGAGGCGGGCGGCGCGCTGGGCGAGGTGCTGCAACGTTTGGCCGACACCATGGAGCGCAACAAGGAGCTCCGCGAGTCGGTGAAGTCCGCGGTCATCTATCCCGCGCTTCTCGTGCTCGTCGCCGTGGTGTCGGTCGCGATCCTGCTGGTCTTCGTCGTGCCGCAGTTCGAGTCGACGTTCGCGCAGGCCGGCAAGGCGCTGCCCCTTCCGACGCTCGCCGTCGTGATGCTCGGCAAGTTCATGCGCGGATGGTGGTGGGCGGTCGCGCTCGGCGTGTTCCTCGTCGTCCTCGTCTATCGCCGTCGCGGGCTCGACCCCTCGGTGCGCCGCCAGCGCGACGCGCGGCGATTGCGGATGTCGCTGTTCGGCGACCTCGTCGCGAAGGTGGAGACCGCGCGCTTCTCGCGCACGCTCGCCACGCTCCTCGCCAACGGCGTCACGCTTCTCGCGGGCATCGGCATCGTGAAGGAGACGATGACCAACACCGTGATGGCCGACGCGCTCGACGGCGTGAGCGCCAAGCTGCGCGAGGGCAAGGGCTTCGGCAAGCCGCTCGCGGAGACGGGGGTGTATCCCAAGCTCGCGACGCAGATGATCCTGGTCGGCGAGGAGTCCGGCCGGCTGGAGGAGATGCTGGGCCGCGTCGCGGACGTCTACGACCGGGAAGTGCAGGGCTCGATCAAGCGGTTCCTGTCGGTGCTCGAGCCGGTGCTCATCCTGTCGCTCGCGGTGATGATCGGCGGCATCGTGTTCTCGATCCTGATGGGCGTGATGGGCATGAGCGAACTCGTGCTCTGATCGGGCGTCTTAATCATTTGCCACCGCCTGCGCTTCCTGCACGTGCGTGTCGGGGCCGATCATGAAGCAAGCAAACGGACTGCGTCGCGCCGCGCTGGGCATGACGCTTATCGAGATCCTGGTCGTGCTGGTGCTGCTCGGCATCGTGATGGGCATCGTCGCCGGCAACTTCATCGGCCAGGGCGAGGAAGCCAAGCGCAAGGCCGCGGGCATCGAGATCACGCAGATCGGCAACACGCTCGACCTCTTCAAGCTCGAGGTGGGCCGCTATCCCACCACGCAGGAGGGCTTGCAGGCGCTCATCACCGCGCCCGCGGGCGTGAGCAACTGGAACGGCCCGTACTGGAAGAAGGGCACGCTGCCCAAGGATCCGTGGGGCAACGAGTACAAGTACACCGCGCCCGGCACCAAGGGCCCGTACGACATCGTCTCCTACGGCGCCGACGGCAAGGACGGCGGCGAAGGCCCGAACAAGGACATCACGAACTAGCATGAGGTGCGCAGGGCGAAGCCCACGCGCGATGCGCGGGCTCACGATGATCGAGCTCATGGTCGTGCTCGTGATCATCGCGCTCGTCACCGCGATCTCGCTGCCGATGGTCGCAGGCACGTCCAACGCCGAGATGCGCAGCGCGGCGAGGCAGCTCGCGTCGGGCCTGCGCCTCGCGCGGAGCGAGGCGGTCGCGCAACGGCGCGAGACGTTCCTCGTCATCGACCTCGCGGGCCGCCGCTTCAAGGTCGACCGCGAGCTCCGCGAGTACCCGCTGCCGCGCAACGTCGAGCTCAAGCTCTTCACCGCGCAGAAGGACCTCGTCGACGACAAGGTGGGCTCGATCCGCTTCTATCCCGACGGCGGCAGCAACGGCGGGCGCATCACGCTCGCTTCCGGCAACAGCAAGTACGAGGTGGACGTCGACTGGCTCACGGGCCGCGTCGCCATCCTCGACTGACGCCATGCGACCGCAACGCGGCTTCTCGCTCATCGAGGTCCTCGTCGCCTTCGTCATCCTTGCGCTCGTCGCCACCGCGCTGTTCAGGCTCTTCTCGAGCTCGCTCACCAACGCGGCGGTCGCGGAGGAGTGGAGTCGCGCGCTGCAGGTCGCGGAGTCGCGTCTTTCGATCGCCGCGGCGATGCAGCCGCTCAAGGAATCGACGGAGCGCGGAAGCGAGAACGGCGGCCGCGTCCAGTGGGAGACGCGCGTCGCTCCCTACACCGTCCCCGACGCCGACCCCGACCTCGAACGCGCGTCCGAGGGCCTCGCGATGCGCCTGTACAAGGTCACGGTCGACGTGCGCTACGCGAGCGGCGACGGGCGCGAGCGCACGATGAGCCTGTCCACCCTGCGGCTCGGGCCGAAGCTCACGTCATGAACGCCCGCGGCTTCACGCTCATCGAGCTCCTCATCGCGCTCGGGCTCTTCGCGCTGCTGTCGAGCGTCCTGTTCGGCTCGCTGCGCCTCGCGGGGCGCAGCACGGACGCCGGCGAGGAGAAGGCGCAAGCGACGTCCGGCATGCGCCTCGCGAGCGACTATCTCCGCGGTCAGCTCGGCGCGCAACACCCGCAGCGCATGCGCAAGATCGTCGAGTTCCCGCTGCTCTTCGGCGGCAGCCAGGACGAAGTCCGCTTCACGGCGCCGCTGCCGGGGCGCGTCGGACTGGGCGGCATGTGGTACTACCGCCTGTCCGTCGCAGACGTGCCCGGCAAGCAGAGAAGCGCGCTCGTGCTCGATCGCATCATCCCCGACCTCGATGCGACCACGATGCCGACGTTCGACGACGCCGAGCGATCGGTCCTCGCCGACGACGTGAAGTCCATCAAGATCACGTACTTCGGCCGCGACCGCGGCTCGTCGGTCGACACCGCGCCGTCGTGGCGCGGCGTGTGGGACGACCCGCAGCTCCTGCCCGTGCTCATCCAGGTGGAGGTCACGCCGCGCACCGGCGACCCGTGGCCCCCGATCGTGATCGCGCCGCGCGCCTCGCCCGAAGCAGGGTGCCGGGCGTGGGACACGATCCGCATCCAGTGCGTGGGAGCGTAGGGTGGACCCCCGCGCTCACGGAAAGGCTTCGTTCGCTGCCCCCCGAGGGGGCGAGGTGGACCCCCACGCTCACGGAAAGGCTTCGTTCGCTGCCCCCCGAGGGGGCGAGGTGGACCCCCACGCCCACGGAAAGGCTTCGTTCGCTGCCCCCCGAGGCGGCGAGGCGAGCGCGTCGGGACGGCCCGGCGCACGACGCGACCGCGAAGCGGGCATCGCCGTCATCATGGTCCTCTGGCTCACGATCATGCTCACCGTGATCGCGGGCGGCTTCGCTTTCTCGATGCGCAGCGAGGCGATGGCGGCGCGGAACTCGCTCTCTGTCGCGAAGGCGCGTGCGGCTGCCGACGGCGCGGTCGAGCGCATGGCCTTCGAGCTCTCGCGTCCTCGCATGGCGGCGTCCTGGCTGAGCGACGGCGTCCCGCACTCGTGGAGCGAGGACGACGTCGCGATCACCGCCAGCGCGGTCGACGAGTCCACGCGCATCGACCTCAACGCGGCGCCCGAGGCGCTGCTGAAGGGCCTCGTGGAGCAGGTGGGCGGCGCCGACGCCGACACCGCCGCCAAGATCGTCGACGCCATCCAGGACTGGCGCGATCCCGACAACAACCGTCGTCCCAACGGCGCGGAAGAGGCCGACTACCAGGCCGCGGGACTGAAGCAGAAGCCGTCGAACGCGCCCTTCGAGACCGTGAGCGAGCTGTCGCGCGTGATGGGCGTGACGTCCGCCATTTACGCCGCGATCGCCGACAGCCTCACGGTGCAATCGCGCCAGCCGGGCGTCAACGCGCAGCTCGCCCCGCGCAACGTGCTCCTTGCGATGCCCAACGCCACGCCGGAGATCGTCGACGCGTACCTGCAGCAGCGCGCGGACGCCCAGGCGGCGAAGCTTCCCATCCCGCCGTTCCCGCCCGCCGCCAACTATGTCGCCGGCGCGGTGCCGGTATGGCGCGTCCATGCCGTCGCCACCGCGCCCGATGGTGTAACCTTCATCCGCGATGCGGTGGTCCGGCCTTCCGGTGACGGGCGCCGCCCCCTGCTGATCCTCAACTGGCAGGAAGGGACCACGACGGCGCCCGCTGCCGTTGCGCAAGCCCCTGCCGTCAACGCCACGCCCTCCAACGCGCGACCATGAGCGACCGCGAACTGACGCTGCCGTCCTACGGCGCACGCATGCGCGACATCGCGCGCCGCAGCGGCGTGTCCGGATTCTTCTCGTGGTGGACGCGCGAGCTGTCGACGCTCGTGCCCGCAACGCCGCGGGCGGCCATCGAGCGCCGCCGCATGCGGCCCGTGCTGGTGTTCGCGACCGACAGCGCGACGCTCTGGCGGCCGGCGATGGAGAGCGGCGTCCCGGTGATGCGCGAGGCCAGCGTGATCGGGCTCGCGGACGAGGGCGAGGGCCGCGCCGCGATGGCGTCGCTCGCGGGCACCGGCGGATCGAGCCGCGTCGTCGTGAGCGTCCCGCCGCAGGAAGTCCTCCGCAAGCGCGTCGTGCTTCCGGCGGCGGTCGAGGAGAACCTCTCGCAGGTGCTCGCCTACGACCTCGATCGCCACACGCCTTTCAAGCCCGAGGAGCTCTACTTCGGCGCCGCGGTCGTCGACCGCAACCCCGAGCGCGGCACCGTCACGGTGGACCTGGCCGCCGTGCGTCGCGCCGCCGTCGACCCCGCGCTCCGGCACGTCGCCGCGTGGGGCGGGCAGGTGGTCGCCGTGGTGCCCGAGCCGCCCGTCACCGCCGCGCGCTCGCGGCTCAACCTGCTGCCAGCGGAGCTCCGCACGACGCGGCCGCTTCTCACGCGCTGGCAATTCTGGGTGCCGGTCGTGCTCATCGCTGCGATGGCGATCGCGGCGATCGCCATTCCGCTCTGGCAGAAGCGCCAGTACGCGCTCGAGCTCGCCGCGGCGGCCGACCAGGCGCGCGCCCGCGCCGCGGTTTCCGAGACGCTGCGAACCGAGCTCAACGCGCGCGTCGCCGACTACAACTACGCGCTCGAGCGCAAGTACGGCTTCCCCGGCTCGCTCTCCCTGGTGGACGCCGTGAGCAAGATGCTCCCCGACGACACCTGGCTCACGCAGTTCGAGCTCAAGAGCGTGGCCAAGGGCAAGGACGTGCAGCGCGACGTGCTCCTCCGCGGCGAGACAGCCAACGCAGGCCGCC
>JBGAIS010000153.1:0-8239 GCA_044225355.1 Casimicrobiaceae bacterium
CTTCCGCAGTCGACGTTCATCGGGCTCCCGCGCAGGGGCTGACGCCGCGGCCCCCGGGGCCGGCGAGGGCCCGTCGAGGCACGCGGCGGTAGAATCCGCCATTCAGCCAAGGGAGGAGCGCCATGGAAGGATCGGTGGTCAAGGCCGTCGCGATCGGCGCCGTCGCCATGGCGGTGGGCGCCGGCGCGGTCGCGGGCTACAAGGCGATGAGCAAGCCCAAGTTCGCCGACGTCGTCGCGGTGAAGGAGGTGAGCGAGACCGTGGTCACGCCGCGCGAGGAGTGCCAGGACGTCGCCGTGCAGAAGCAGGCGCCGGTGAAAGACGACAAGCGCGTCGCGGGCACCGTGATCGGCGGCGTCGCGGGCGGGCTCCTGGGCAGCACCATCGGCGGGGGCACCGGGAGGACGGTCGCCACCATCGCGGGCGCCGCGGGCGGCGCGTACGCCGGCAACCAGGTGCAGAAGGGCATGCAGCAGCGCGACGTGGTCACCTCGACCGAGCGCCGCTGCAAGACGGTCAACGACACGTCGCAGAAGCTCATCGGCTACGACGTCACCTATCGCTACGACGGCAAGGAAGGCACGCTGCGCACGCAGGCGAAGCCCGGGCCGACGCTGCCGGTGAAGGACGGGCAGGTCGTCGAGTCGCTGCCCGCCGGCTAAAGCGGCGCATCGCGAGCGCATCGCGCGCGAGCCACGCATGACGACCCGGCGGCGGTTCATCGCGAGCGGCGCCGCCGCGGGCGCGTCGCTCCTGTCGCCGCTCGCGTCCGGCCAGGCCGGCAAGCGCGTTCCGCGCGTCGCCTACGTGAGCAGCTTCCGCGCGGAGGATGGCGTCGGACCGGAGCCCGCGGACGCCGAGCTCCGGGCGTTCCTGCGCGGGCTGCGCCAGCAAGGCCTCGTCGACGGACGGAACGTCGTCGTGTTGCGCAGGACGAGCGGCGGCGTGGTCGACACCATCCCGGCCATCATGAAAGAGCTGGTCGCGCAGGACGTCGACGTCATCGTCACCTCCGGCGGCCCCGCGGTGTGGGCCGCGCATCGCGCGACCGATCGCATCGCCATCGTCGGCATCATCGACGACGTCCTCGACACCGGCCTCCTCGACAGCCTCGCGCGCCCAGGGCACAACCTGACCGGCGTGGGCGAGAGTGACCCCGGGCTCCACGGCAAGCGGCTGCAGCTCCTCAAGGAGGCCGCGCCGTCGATCTCGCGCCTCGCGGCGATCTGCTATCGCCAGGGTCCGAACGACCGCGGCGCATGGCGCCGGGCGCTCGACGCCGCGGGTCGCGAACTCAAGGTCGAGGTGACGTGGGTCGACGTCGACGCGCCCGACGAGTTCGACGCCGCGTTCCAGACGATCCTCGCGCGGCGGGCCGACGCGATGTACGCCACGCCCACGCACGTGAACAGCGCGCACGCCGCGCGGCTCGCGCGCTTCGCGCTGGACCATCGCATGCCCTCGATGGGATTTCCCGAGGCGGGCATGCTGCTCGGCTACTGGTGCGACGACGACGAGTCGCTCACGCGCGCCGCGGCGCAGGTGCGCAAGATCCTGGGCGGCGCGAGGCCCGGCGACCTGCCGTTCGAGCAGCCGTCGAAGTTCGCGCTCGTCCTCAACCGGAAGACGGCTCGCGCGCTCGGGCTCGCGATCCCGCGCTCGCTCGCGACCATCGCCACGGAGATCATCGATTGACCCGTCCCTGCCACCTCACTGGAACGTCGACCCCATGACGCCACCTGCCATCAGCC
The DNA here is from genome assembly GCA_044225355.1 of Casimicrobiaceae bacterium. Lineage (GTDB taxonomy): Bacteria > Pseudomonadota > Gammaproteobacteria > Burkholderiales > Casimicrobiaceae > VBCG01. Next base: position 1,752 of record JBGAIS010000153.1, read on the forward strand.
GCTACCCCGTACCCAGGCTCGAAGACCTCCCCGACGACATCCGCGCGCGCATCGAGGCCGTGCAGGAGAAGGCTGGCTTCGTTCCCAACGTCTTCGTCACGCTCGCCCATCGGCCCGACGAGTTCCGCGCGTTCTTCGCCTATCACGACGCCCTCATGGAAAAGGAGAGCGGCCTCACCAAGGCCGAGCGCGAGATGATCGTGGTCGCCACGTCGGGCGCCAACGACTGCCTCTACTGCATCGTCGCGCACGGCGCCATCCTTCGCATCTACGCGAAGAATCCGCTGGTGGCGGACCAGGTGGCGGCCAACTACCGCAAGGCGGACATCACGCCGCGGCAGAAGGCGATGCTCGCTTTCGCGCTCAAGGTGTCGCTGTCGAGCAGCGAAGTGGGTGACGACGACTTCGCGGCGCTCGCCTCCCACGGCTTCACCGCCGAGGACGCGTGGGACATCGGCGCCGTCGCGGCGTTCTTCGCGCTGTCGAACCGCATGGCGAACCTGATCGGCATGCGGCCGAACGACGAGTTCTTCGTGATGGGACGGGTTCCCCGGAAGTAGCCAGAGCACGGCGGCTTTGCGAGTCCGTGGTATTTTTTGTGTTCGATCCCCAAAACTTCGATGGGACGTCCTGTGAGCGAACGATTCACGCCAACGATTCGGATTGAGCAAGCGCAACGCTTCATCGCCATCGTGGATGCCCTCAATAAGGACCACGTACAAGCCTCGAAGCGACTGTTCCGCCTGCACACGTCACCGATCACGAGCTTAGGATCGGCGATGGCCGCGCAACTTCCGAACCGGGGCTTAAGTGAGGCAAGCTCGCTTGCTGCCGCAAGTGAAGGACGCGCCGGCAGGGCGCCCTCACCCGAGCAGTACTCCCCCTCCATACGAGTGGATCATGCTCGAACGCTCGTGGACGTGGTCACAATCCTTGGAGGAAATGCGTCCGAGGAATCGATGGATGCGGCGTTTGAGATGCTGCTCTCGAATCGGGTCGAGATGGGCAACCTGGGTGGAGCGCTCGATCAACAAATGCCGCGTGCGGCGCCCCGCGCAACGGAACCAGGGCGCCCTTCGGAGCCGCGCCCGGAGCTGCCGAGCGAGGACTTGCGCTGGCGCGTCGCGGGTCATCGGGATGCGGACCTGTTCTGGGAAACGGGTCAGCAATCGGTAGATAACATCAACTCGATGCTGGCGATCATAGGAACGTCCATACAAGACTACGCCAGGGCGTTGGATTTCGGATGTGGATGCGGTCGCGTACTGCTGCATATGAAGGAGGCGGCGAAGCGAGTAGAGCTCTTCGGTGTCGACATTGACCCTGACGGCATCGAGTGGGCCCGGAAGCACATTCCCTGGGCCAAGACCAGCGTCAACGCATGGCGGCCTCCGCTCGAGTTTCCCGACGGCTACTTCGACCTGATCTTCAACCAGAGCGTGTTCACGCATTTGGACGAGGACTATCAGGACGTGTGGCTGCAGGAGTTGATGCGAGTCACCAGGCCGGGCGCGGCGGTGGTGCTTTCGGTGGCGGGCGAGGGACCGTTCACGGACTTCGTTCACACCTGGGCGGCGCAAAGCGATCCGTCTGCGCATGTCGAGGCCTTTCGCAATAAGGGCTTCGTCTTCATCTCCAGCGATGGCTGGGATGACGGCCCTTTTCCCGATTTCTATCATTCCGCGTTCCATGCACCGCACTACATCTACGAGCATTGGGGACGGTACTTCGACATCAAAGGCTACGTGGCTCGAGGTTCGCTCCGATTCCTGGACTACCTGCTGCTCATTCGAAGGGACGGCCCTGCAAGGCCCCTGGAAAAGCCAGCGTGGGATATCGGCACGAAGGATCCGCTGAAGGATGGACTGGTCCATCAACCGGTCTCGGTATCGCAACGCGCGATCCGCAAGGTACGTGGAATCGCGAAGGGCGTCATGAAGTAGGCGGCGGGATCCGAACGAGTACGATGCGACGGGTGTGGCAAGTGTCGTCGTTACCGTACATACATACGGCAACCGTAGGTTCTCAAATCCCGCCGGGAGCCGCGGACCACTTCCGCAACCTCCCCTCGATTCAGCGCATCGACGACCGCGACTAAGCGTAGGGCCTCGTCGACCCGGATCACGGGCGAGAATCGATCGGTCACGGCGTCACCTATCGAAGTCGTCACGACGCCTCGAAGTATCGCGGGGATCGCGGCGGCTTCGCGCCTGTACGCGACAGCCGTCTCCCGTCGCCGCCTGAAACATCTGGCAACACTTGGCCGCATTCCGGCCAGGAACCCCGCCTTCGCTGCCGCTGTCATCAAAATGGCCGCAACAAGCGCGGCATTTGGCGATATTCTTCGCGATTCGCCCGCACCTCCCGACGTAGCCCCGCCCACGTGTCGCTGGTACAGATTGCGCTGAAGCGTCCCTACACGTTCATCGTGATGGCGATGCTCATCGTCCTGTCGACGCCATTCGCCCTGCGCACGATGGCGACGGACATCTTCCCGGAAATCAACATTCCGGTGATCAGCATCATCTGGAACTACAACGGGCTGTCGGCGCAGGAGATGGGCCAGCGCATCGCCGCGCAGAACGAGCGCGGCCTCACGACCACCGTGAGCGACATCGAGCACATCGAATCGACGTCGCTCGCGGGCATCACGGTCATCAAGGTGTTCTTCCAGCCGAACGCCAACATCCAGACCGCGATCGCGCAGGTGGTCGCCGCCGAGCAGACGCAGGTGCGCCAGCTTCCGCCGGGGATCACGCCGCCGCTCGTGATCAAGTACTCGGCGTCGAGCATCCCCGTGGTCCAGCTCGGGCTCGCGAGCACCGCGCGTCCGGAGCAGTCGCTCTTCGACATCGCGGTCAACACGCTGCGCCCGCAGCTCATCACCATTCCGGGCGTCGCGGTGCCGTTCCCCTACGGCGGCAAGAACCGCCTCATCTCGGTCGACCTCGACACGCAGGCGCTGCAGGCGCGCGGCATGTCGGGCGCGGACGTGGTCAACGCGATCAACGCGCAGAACCTCATCCTTCCCTCGGGCACCGCGAAGATGGGCGCCACCGAGTACACGGTCAAGATGAACGGGTCGCCGGAAGAGATCAGCGGCCTGGGCGACCTTCCCATCCGCACCGTCAACGGCGCGACGACGTATCTCCGCGACGTCGCGGCGGTGCGCGACGGCTTCTCGCCGCAGGTCAACATCGTCCGCCAGAACGGCGTTCGCGGCGTGCTTCTCTCGGTGCTCAAGAACGGCGGCGCATCGACGCTCGACATCATGGCGAGCCTCAACACGCTGCTGCCGCGCGTGGCGTCCACGCTGCCCGAGGACGTCAAGATCACGCAGCTCTTCGACCAGTCGCTGTTCGTGAAGGCCGCGATCGGCGGCGTGGTGAGCGAGGCCCTGATCGCCGCGCTCCTCACCGCGGCCATGGTGCTCTTGTTCCTCGGCAACTGGCGCACGACGCTCATCATCGCCCTCACCATTCCGCTGTCGATCCTCGCGTCGATCCTCGCGCTCGCCATGCTGGGTGAGACCCTCAACCTGATGACGCTCGGCGGTCTCGCGCTGTCGGTCGGCATCCTGGTCGACCAGGCGATCGTCACCATCGAGAACATCGAGCGCCACCTGCATCTCGGCACGCCGCTCGAGGAGGCGATCCTCGTGGGCGCCGGCGAGATCGGCGTTCCGGCATTCGTGTCCACGCTTTGCATCTGCATCGTGTTCGTGCCGATGTTCTTCCTCACGGGCGTCGCGCGCTTCCTCTTCGTGCCGATGGCGGAGGCGGTGGTGTTCGCGATGATCGCGTCCTACTTCCTCTCGCGCACGCTGGTGCCGACGCTCGTGATGCTCCTGATGCGCAACGCCCACGCGCCCTCCGAGCGCGGGTCGAGCCTCCTGCAGCGCGTGTACCGCAGCTTCGACGCGCGGTTCGAGCGCGTGCGTCGCACCTACGCGGTCTCGCTGTCCGCGGCGCTCGCCAGGCGGCGCACGTTCGCGGCCGTGTTCCTGCTCTTCTGCGCACTGTCGTGCCTCCTCTACCCGTTCCTCGGCCGCGACTTCTTCCCGAGCGTCGACGCGGGCCAAATCCGGCTGCACATGCGCGCGCCGACGGGCACGCGCATCGAGGAGACCGCAAGGCTCGCGGACGGCGTCGAGGCCGCGATCCGCGAGATCATCCCGCGCGACAACCTCGACACGATCCTCGACAATCTCGGCGTGCCCAACAGCGGCATCAACCTGTCCTACAGCAACGCGGGCACCATCGGCACGCTCGACGGCGAGATCCAGATCTCGCTCAAGGAAGGCCACCGTCCCACCGAGGAGTTCATCTCGGCGCTTCGCACCGAGCTGCCACGGCGCTTCCCGGGCGTCGAGTTCTTCTTCCAGCCCGCGGACATCGTCACGCAGATCCTGAACTTCGGCCTCCCCGCGGCCATCGACGTGCAGCTCACGGGGGCCAACCTCGCGGAGAACGCGGCGCTCGCCGCCGACCTCGCGAAGAAGATCAAGGCCGTGCCGGGCGCGGTCGACGTGCACGTCCACCAGCGGTTCGACGCGCCGCTCCTCGACATGCGGATGGATCGCTCGCGCCTGCAGCAATTCGGGCTCACCGCGTTCAACGTCGGGCAGAACGTGCTCGTGTCGCTGTCGGGCAGCTCGCAGACGTCGCCCGCGTTCTGGCTCAATCCCGCGAGCGGCGTCGTGTACCAGATCGCGGTGCAGACGCCGCAGTACAACGTCGACTCGCTCGATTCGCTGCTCAACATGCCGGTTAACCCCACGGGCGCCAACACGACCGCGGCCAACGCCAACGGCCAGCTCCTGGGCAACCTCGTCGAGATACGCCCCGGGCGCCAGCCCGCGGTGGCATCGCGATACAACATCTCGCCCGCGGTCGACATCTACGTCAGCGTGCAGGGCACCGACCTCGCGAGCGTCGCCGACGGCGTGCGCCGCATCGTCGACGAGGCGCGGCCGCGCCTCGCCCGCGGGAGCCAGATCGCCATCCGGGGACAGGTGCAGACGATGCACGACTCGTTCGTGGGGCTGGGCGTCGGCCTCGCGATGGCGATCGTGCTCGTCTACCTCCTCATCGTGGTCAACTTCCAGTCGTGGATCGACGCCGCGATCATCGTCGCGGCGCTTCCCGCCGCGCTCGCGGGCATCGCGTGGATGCTCTTCATCACCGGCACCACGCTGAGCGTGCCCGCGCTGACGGGCGCCATCATGACGATGGGCGTGGCCACCGCCAACAGCATCCTCGTCGTCGCGTTCGCGCGCCAGCGCGAGCAGGAAGGCGCGTCCGCGCTCGACGCGGCGCTCGAGGCGGGGGCGACGCGCATGCGCCCCGTGCTCATGACCGCGCTCGCGATGATCATCGGCATGATCCCGATGGCACTGGGCCTGGGCGAGGGCGGCGAGCAGAACGCGCCGCTCGGCCGCGCGGTGATCGGCGGCCTCGTGTTCGCCACCGTGTCCACGCTCTTCTTCGTGCCCGTCGTTTATGCGGGCATCCACCGTCGCCTCGCCGCGCGCCGCGAAGCCCGCCCCGCGGCGCCGCTCCCTGCCGTGCCCGCGCATCAGGACGCCTGAAAAGAAAGCCATGCCCGATCCCGCCCACGCGCTGCCTCCTCCCGACGCGCCCGCCATCCCGCCGCCGTCCGCCGACGAGCGAAGGCGCGTGTCGCGCGCGACCAAGGTCATCCTTGCGATCGTCCTCATGGCCCTGGCGCTCGGCGCCGCGCGCACGGTGATAAGCCGCATGTCGACGTCGCGGACGCTCGAGCAGGCGACCGCGGAGCATTCGGTCGTCTACGTGCAGACCGCGAAGCCGAGCGTCGCCGATGCGGGGCCCACGCTCGCGCTGCCGGGTACCCTGCAGGGCTTCGTGCAGTCGCCCATCGCCGCGCGGGCGAGCGGATACCTTCGCAAGTGGTACAAGGACATCGGCAGCCCCGTGCAGAAGGGCGAGCTCCTGGCCGAGATCGAGACGCCCGAGATCGACCAGCAGCTCTCGCAGGCGGTGGCCGCGCGCGCGCAGACGGCCGCGAGCGCCGACCTCGCGAAAAGCACCGTCGAGCGCTGGGAAGCGCTGCGCAAGCGCGACGCCGTCTCGGCGCAGGAGCTGGACGAGCGCCGCAGCGCGTACACGCAGGCGCAGGCCAACCTCGCGGCGGCCGATGCCAACGTCGAGCGTCTTCGCCAGCTCGAGGGCTTCAAGCGCATCGTCGCGCCCTTCTCGGGGGTGATCACGCGACGCAACGTCGACGTGGGCGACCTCATCGACGCAGGCTCGAGCGGCGGCCGCGCCCTCTTCCAGCTCGCGCAGACCGATCCGCTGCGCGTCTACGTCAACGTGCCGCAGTCCTATTCGCAGCTCGTCAAGCCCGGCCAGAAGGTGGTCGTCACGCAATCCGAGCTTCGCGGGCGGACGTTCGAGGGCGAGGTCTCGCGCACGGCGGCGTCGATCGACACCACGACGCGCACGATG
>JBGAIS010000154.1:0-8266 GCA_044225355.1 Casimicrobiaceae bacterium
TCCGCGGGGGCGCGGCGCCGCGCCCATCCAGCGCGCCATTGCCGCGGGCGATGCCGAGACCGGGATCACGATCATGCAGATGGACGCGGGTCTCGACACCGGGCCGATGATCGATCGCCTGCCGGTAGCCATCGGCGCCCACGACACCGCGGGCTCGCTCACCGAGCGCCTGGCCGGGGCGGGCGCGGCGGCCATCGTGCTGACGCTCGGGATGGCCGAAGTGAGTGGTCACCTTCCATCCGTGCCGCAACCCACTGAGGGGGTGACGTACGCGTCCAAGGTGGAGCGGGCCGACGCCCGCATCGACTGGACGAAGCCGGCGACGGCCCTCGAGGCCCACGTCCGCGCGTTCGACCCGGTGCCGGGCGCGTCGGCGACGCTGGGCGCCGATCCCGTCAAGGTGTGGGCGGCCGACCTCGCGCAGGGCCGGGGCGAGCCCGGCACCATCCTGGCGGTCGGGCCCGCCGGCATCGACGTCGCGTGCGGCGAGGGCGCGCTCCGGCTTCGCACGGTCCAGCCCGCCGGCGGCAAGCGGATGCCCGCGCAGGCGTTCGCGGTCGGCCGCGCGCTGGCCCCCGGCGCGCGCTTCTCGTAGGCGCCGGATGCAGCACGAGCAGCGCCTGGCGGCACTCGCGGTCCGACGGGTCCTCGACGGATCGACCCTCCCCGCGGCGCTCGCGGCGGTCGACGACGGCGCCGCCACACGCGGCCACGCCCTGGTCCAGGAGCTGGCCTACGGCACGCTCCGTCACTGGGGCCGCCTCGCGGCGCTGACCGAGGCGCTCGCGACGAAGCCGCCGGAGCCGCTCATGGCGGCGCTCATGGCCGTCGCGCTGTACCAGCTCGACCACACCGATGCCCCGGCGTTCGCGGTGGTGGACCGCGCGGTGGAGGCCGCGGCGTTGCTCGTGCGGCCGCAGGCCAAGCCCGCGGCCAACGCGATGCTCCGCCGCTACCTTCGCGAGCGCGAGGCGCTCAACGCCGCCGTCGCCGCGGCCAGTCCCGTGGCGCGGTGGTCGTACGCCCGCTGGTGGATCGGGCGCGTCCAGGCCGACCTGCCCGCGCACTGGCAGGCGGTGCTCGAGGCCGGCAACGAGCGTCCCCCGCTGACCCTGCGCGTGAACCGGCGGGTCACCTCCCGCGATACGCTGGCTGCCGCGTTCGCGGCGGACGGCATCGAGACGGAGCCGGTCGGCGCGGCGGGGCTCGTGGTGCGCGAGGCCCGGCCCGTCGGAGGGCTGCCCGGCTTTGCGGAGGGCGCCTTTTCCGTGCAGGACGCGGGCGCGCAGCTCGCGGCGCCGCTCCTCGAGGCCCGCGACGGCATGCGCGTGCTCGATGCCTGCGCCGCGCCCGGCGGCAAGACGACGCACCTCGCGGAGCTCGCCGACCTCGACCTCACGGCGCTCGACAGCGACGCCTCGCGCCTCGCGCGGGTGCAGGAGAACGTCGCCCGCCTGCGCCTTCCCGGGGTGCGCGCGGTCACCGGCGACGCCGGCAACCCATCGCGGTGGTGGGACGGCCGGCCCTTCGACCGGATCCTGGCCGACGTCCCCTGCACCGCCTCGGGCATCGTGCGTCGTCATCCGGACGGCAAGTGGCTGCGGCGCAAGTCGGACATCGCGTCCTTCGCCGACCAGCAGCGGCGCATCGCGACGGCGCTGTGGCCGCTCCTTGCCCCCGGCGGACTCTTCCTGTACTCGACCTGCTCCGTCTTCACCGCCGAGAACGAGGCGCAGGTCGAGGCGCTCGTGGACGCGCTCCCCGGCGCGTTGCGCGAAACCATCAGCTTCCCGCCGGAGGTCCCCACCGCCGGCGGGCAACTCTTGCCTTCGGGGAAGGGCGCGAGCCACAATCAGGACGGCTTTTTCTACGCGCTGCTGAAGCGCGCCCGGCCGTAAATCGCGCGGGCGGCCTCCCGCCGTGCCGGACCGTGCAACCCATCCCGCCGGCATGCCGTCCTTCCTCCTCCGTGGCCTCGTAGCCTTACTCGCCGCCGCGGCGCTGGCGGGCTTCGCGCGCGCCGACACCATCGACGTGCGCAACGCGGAGCTGCGCATCGAGGAGGGCGAGGTCCTCCTCAACGCCGAGTTCGACCTTTCGCTCAACGCGACCCTCGAGGAGGCGCTGCAGAAGGGCATTCCGCTGTACTTCGAGCTCGAGTTCGAGCTCACGCGAAGGCGCTGGTACTGGCTCGACGAGAAGGTCGCGCAGACGACGATCAGCTCGCGCGTGTCGTACACCGCCCTGACGCGCCAGTACCGCGTGGGCAGCGGGCTCCTGTCGCAGAATTTCAACTCGCTCGAGGAGGTCGAGCGCTACATCGGCCGCGTGACGTCGCGCCCGGTGGCGCAGGCGTCCGCGCTGTCGAAGGGCACGCGCTACGACGCGCAGATCCGGCTGCGCCTCGACGTGAACCAGCTTCCGAAGCCGTTCCAGGTGAACGCGCTCGCGTCGCGCGAGTGGACGCTCGCGTCCGACTGGTACCGGTGGAGCTTCATTCCCTGACATGAGCGCGCTCCCGGGAAAGCGCGGATTGCGTTGGCTGCTCCTCGTGAGCGCGTCGCTGTCGGCGATCGCCGTGTTCCTGCTCGCCACCGCGACGTCGAACACCGAGCTCTTCGCGCAGGGCTACGACACGCTCCTCATCGTCAACGCCGTGCTGGTCGCGCTGCTGATGTCGGTGGTGGGCTGGCAGCTCTGGCGCCTGCGCAGGAACCTCAAGGCCGGCGTGTTCGGATCGCGCCTCGCGGTGCGACTCGTGCTCCTGTTCGCGCTCGTCGCAGTGCTTCCGGGCGCGCTCGTCTACGCGGTGTCGGTGCAGTTCATCGGCCGCAGCATCGAGAGCTGGTTCGACGTGCGCGTCGATCGCGCGCTCGAAGGCGGTCTCGCGCTCGGCCAGAAGACGCTCGACTACCTCCTCAAGGACTCGGTGAACAAGGCGACGCAGGTCGCGGTGGCCCTCGCCGACAACCCCGGCAACCTCGCGGGTGCGCTGTCGCGCGCGGCCGAGCAGATGGGCGTGTACGAGGCGGCGGTGTTCTCGCCCGGCGGCGCGGTGCTCGCGGTCGCGGGCGTGGGCGGGTCGCGCGCGACGCCCGAACCGCCGCCGGCCGCGGCGCTGCGCCAGGCGCGCTTGCAGCAGCCGTACTCGAAAATCGACCAGGGGATCGACGGCGGCCTCGTGCTGCGCGTGGTGGTGCCCATCAACACGGAGGACAGCCTCAATCCGCTCAAGCTCCTGTCGATCGTCGAGCCGGTGCCGCGGTCGCTCGCGCAGGACGCCGAGCGCGTGCAGGCGGGTGTTCGCGACTACCAGGAGCTCTCGTTCTCGCGCGCCGCGGTGAAGCGGCTGTACGCGCTCACGCTCACGCTGACGCTGCTCCTCGCGCTCACGTCGGCGCTCGGCCTCGCGGTGGTGCTGTCGGAGCAGTTCGCGTCGCCGCTCGGCCTTCTCGCCGAGGGCACGCGCGCGGTCGCGCAGGGCGACTTCACGCGCCGCCAGCCCGTCGTCTCGCGCGACGAGCTCGGCGTGCTCACCGAGTCGTTCAATACCATGACGGCGCAGCTCGCCGAGGCGCAGGGCCGCGCGGAGGAGAGCCGTCGCGCCATCGAGACGACGCGCGCGTATCTCGAGAGCATCCTCGGCAACCTGTCGGCGGGCGTGCTCGTGTTCGACGACCGTCATCGCCTGCGCATGGTCAACCCGAGCGCCGCCGTGATCCTGCAGCAGCCGCTCGCCGACCTGACCGGCATGTCGCTCGCCGACTGGGGCAAGCGCCTGCCCGCGCTCGCGCCCTTCGCCGAGCTCGTGTCCGAGGGCTTTCGGGGAAGCCACGACCGCCAGTGGCAGCGCGAGGCCGAGCTGACCGTGGCGACGCTCTCGCGCACGCTCCTCATGCGCGGCACGCGCCTGCCGGGGACCACCACCACCGGCGGCTACGTCGTGGTGTTCGACGACGTGTCTGAATTGGTGCAGGCGCAGCGCAACGCCGCGTGGGCGGAAGTGGCGCGGCGCCTCGCGCACGAGATCAAGAACCCGTTGACGCCGATCCAGCTCTCCGCGGAGCGCCTGGCGGTGAAGCTCGCCGGCAAGCTCGAGGGCGCGGACTCGGAGATGCTGCGGCGGGGCACGCAGACCATCGTGTCCCAGGTCGGCGCCATGAAGCACATGGTCGACGACTTCGCGATCTACGCGCGCCAGCCGCGTCCCGGGCAGATGCAGAACGTCGACCTGCCGGGCCTCCTGCTGGACGTCCTTGCACTGTATGACGACCTGGGACCCCACGTTGCGCTATCCTTGCCGGACACGCCCCTGTTCATCCAGGGCGAGCCCACCCGCCTGCGCCAGGTGTTCCACAATCTCATCAGCAACGCGGTCGATGCCCAGGCCGACGTCTCCGATCCGCGCTTTGCCATCTCCCTGCACGGCAGGGACGGCGAGGCGACGCTCGCGTTCGAGGACGGCGGCCCCGGCTTTGCCCAGGATGTGCTCGAGCACGCGCTCGAGCCTTACGTGACGACGAAGGCCAAGGGCACGGGCCTCGGGCTTGCGATCGTCAAGAAGATCGTCGACGAGCACGGCGGGCGCATCGTGCTCGCGAACGCTCCCGCGGGTGGCGCGCGCGTGACGATCGTGTTTCCCTTGCATCAGGCCGGGCAGCGTCCCGCGGCCGCGGCGTAGATTCCACACATGGCACAGGCGAAGGAAATCCTCATCGTCGACGACGAAGTCGGCATCCGCGAGCTTCTCTCGGAGATCCTCGAGGACGAAGGCTATCGCGTGGCGCTCGCCGAGAACGCGGGCGAGGCGCGCGCGTACCGCCAACGCCAGCAGCCGGCGCTCGTGCTGCTCGACATCTGGATGCCGGACACCGACGGCGTCACGCTGTTGCGCGAATGGGCCGCCAACGGGCAGCTCTCGATGCCCGTCGTCATGATGTCCGGGCACGGCACCATCGAGACCGCGGTCGACGCGACGAAGATCGGTGCGTTCGACTTCCTCGAGAAGCCCATCGGCCTCCAGAAGCTCCTGTCGACGATCGCCCGCGCGCTGAAGAGCGCGGCGGTACAGGAGCCGCGGCGCGTGTCGCTCGTCTCGCTCGGCGCAAGTGCTGCCATCCGCGACACCGAGCGCGCGCTCGAGCAGCTCATCGCGGCGCGCCGCCCCGTGCTGCTCATGGGCGAGGCCGGTACCGGCCACGACATCGCGGCGCGCGCGCTGCAGACGCCCGACGCGCCGTGGGTCGCGCTCACGGGCGGCTCGCGCCTCACGTCCAATCCGCTCGGGCTCCTCGAGGAGGCTCACGAGGGCGTGCTGTACTGCGCCGAGATCGGCCAGCTCTCGAAGATCGAGCAGAAGGGCCTCGCGTTCCTGCTGCCCAAGCTCGAGAAGCAGAACGTGACGCTCGTGTGCACGTCGAGCGAGGCGCTCGGCAACCTCGCGGCCGAGGGCAAGTTCGACGCCGCGCTCCTCGCGCAGCTCTCGTCGGGCACCGTCCTGCTGCCGCCGCTGCGCAAGCGCCGCGAGGACATCCCGCCGCTCATCGAGCGCTTCTGGCGCGAGGCGAGCAAGGACGACGCGCCGCAGCCGATCCTGGCCGCGCGTTGCCGCCGCGGCCCTCACCGCGCCTCAACAACGCCTACTGGCCGGGCAACTTGGACCACCTCGCGAGCTTCATCCAGAACCTGGCGCTCGTGCGCGGCGAGATCACCACCGAGCACGTCCGGCGCGTGCTGGGCGAGGCCGCCTCGCCCAATCCCTCGCCCGCGCCCGAAATCACGGCGCGCTTCTTCGAGCTGCCGCTGCGCGAGGCGCGCGAGGCGTTCGAGCGCATCTACTTCGAGCAGCTCCTGGGTCGCGAGCAGAGCAACATGAGCAAGGTCGCGGAGCGCGCCGGCCTCGAGCGCACGCACCTCTACCGCAAGTTGAAGCAGCTCAACATCCGCTTCTCCCGCCGCGTCGACGACGCGGCGTAAGCGGACGCCCCAGGGGCTCCTGCGGACGACATGAGCCACCCTCCCAAGGATCGCAAGGGCGCGGCGGCGCTCGTCATCGGCGCCATCGGCGTCGTGTACGGCGACATCGGCACGAGCCCGCTCTACATGTTGAAGGCGGCGTTCACGGGCGAGCACGGCCTGGCACCCACGCCGGCCAACGTGTACGGGATCCTGTCGGTGGTGTTCTGGGCGCTCATCGTCGTGGTGACGCTCAAGTACATCACCCTCATCCTGCGCGCCGACAACAATGGCGAAGGCGGCATCCTGGCGCTCACCGCGCTCGTGTCGCGCGGCATCGCCCGTCACGAGCGGCGCCGATGGTGGCTCATCGGCTTCGGCATCTTCGGAGCCGCGATGTTCTACGGCGACGGCATGATCACGCCCGCGATCTCGGTGCTGTCGGCCGTCGAGGGCATGGAGATCGCGACGCCCGCGCTGCACCCGTGGGTGCTGCCGGTCACGCTCCTCATCATCGCCGTGCTGTTCGGGGTGCAGAAGCACGGCACCGCGCGCGTGGGCATGCTGTTCGGTCCCGTGATGTGCGTGTACTTCGTGGTGATCGCGACCTTGGGCGCGATCGAGGTCGCGCAGGCGCCGGCCATCCTCGGCGCGCTCAATCCCGCGCACGCCGTGCGTTTTTTCGCGGGCTCGCCCGGTGCCGCGTTCGTGGCGCTCGGCGCCGTGGTCCTCGCGATCACCGGCACCGAGGCGCTGTACGCGGACATGGGCCATTTCGGGCGATCGCCCATCAGGCGCGCGTGGCTCGCGTTCGTGCTGCCCGCGCTCGTCCTCAACTACTACGGCCAGGGCGCGCTGATCCTGTCCGACCCCGCGACCATCAAGAGCCCGTTCTACTTCCTCGCGCCGTCGTGGGCGCTCATCCCGCTCGTGGTGCTCGCGACGTGCGCGACGGTGATCGCGTCGCAGGCCGTCATCTCCGGCACGTTCTCGCTGTCGCGCGCCGCGATCCAGATGGGCTACTGCCCGCGCCTGCAGATCGAGCACACGTCGGAGCGCCAGATCGGGCAGATCTACGTGCCGTTCATCAACTGGACGCTGTTCGTCGCGGTCGTCCTGCTCGTGGTCACGTTCAAGCACTCGGACAACCTCGCGGGCGCGTACGGCATCGCGGTGACGCTCGCGACGATGATCGACTCGATCCTGATCTTCGTCGTCATGCGGCGGCTGTGGAACTGGCCCACGTGGCTCGCGGTGCTGATCGCGGCGCCGCTGACGCTCATCGACCTCGCGTTCCTCGCGTCGAACTCGCTCAAGATCATCGACGGCGGCTGGTTCCCGCTGGTCGTCGGCGCCGTCGTGTTCACGCTCCTCACCACGTGGAAGAAGGGGCGCGCGATCCTCATGGACAAGCTGTCCGAGGAGGCGCTTCCGCTCGACGTTTTCATCCAGAGCATCGAGGTGTCGCCGCCCACGCGCGTGGAGGGCACGGCGGTGTTCATGACCTCGACGCAGGATCGCGTGCCGCACGCGCTCCTGCACAACCTGAAGCACAACAAGGTGCTCCACGAGCGCGTCGTGCTGCTGACGGTCATCATCCGTGACATCCCGTACGTGCAGTCGGAGGACCGCATGGAGGTGAAGCCGCTCGGCTGCGACTTCTACCAGTTCCTCGCGTACTACGGCTTCAAGGAGGACCCCGACGTCCCCGAGCTCCTCGAGGAATCGGGGCGCCGCGGGTTCGTGTTCGAGATGATGGAGACGAGCTTCTTCGTCTCGCGCGAGACGCTCATTCCCACGGTCTCGCCCGGGATGGCGATGTGGCGCGAGCGGCTTTTCGTGTCGATGTCCAAGAACGCGGTGAAGGCGTCCGAGTTCTTCCAGATCCCCACCAACCGCGTCGTCGAGCTCGGCACCCAGGTCGAGCTATAGCGCGAGGCGCTCCGCGAAGTCGCACAGCGCCGGCAGCGGGCGCTCGACGCGCATCCGCTCGCGGGCGGTCGCGCACGCGGCGCGCACGGCGTCCGAGTGCATGAGCGAGCGCAGCGCATCGGCGGCGGTCGCGGCGTCGAGCTTCTCGTAGCGCACCTGCGTCGCCGCGCCGGTGCGCACCACGCGCGCGGCGTTGTCGAACTGGTCGTGCGCGCGCGGCACGAGGAGCTGCGGGATGCCCGCCGCGTAGGCGTGCATCGCGGTGCCGATGCCCGCGTGGTGGACGATCGCGCGGCAGCGCGGAAGCAGAAGCTCGAACGGCGCGTGCGCCACGCCGACGAAGTCCGCCGAGGGCTCGACTGCGCCGGCGCCGACGAAG
>JBGAIS010000155.1:0-7981 GCA_044225355.1 Casimicrobiaceae bacterium
CGCGAGGGCCCCTCGATCCGCGAGCAGGTGCAGGGCATGGCGGACCTCATGAAGGCCGGCAAGATCCGCCACTATGGCCTGTCCAACGAGACGACGTGGGGCGTCTGCGAGTTCCACCGCGTGGCCCGGGAGCTCGGGGTGCCGGGCCCCGTCACGCTGCAGAACGGCTACAACCTGGTCTCGCGCAACGTCGACAACGATCTCGCCGAGGCGCTCTATCGCGAGAAGATGTCGCTCCTCGCTTACAGCCCGCTCGCGATGGGCATGCTGACCGGCAAGTACGCCGACGGGGCGCGGCCCGCGGGTGCGCGCTTCACGCTGTTCGACGCGATCGGCGGGCGCTTCCGCAAGCCGCTCGTGGTCGAGGCCGCCGACGCCTACGCGAAGCTCGCGAAGCGCAGCGGGCTCACGCTCGTGCAGTTGGCGCTCGGCTACGTCCGCAGCCGCTGGTTCGTGGGCTCGACGATCATCGGAGCCACGACCATGGCGCAGCTCACGGAGGACATCGCCGCGATGCGCGTCGAGCTCGACGCGCAGACGCTCTCGGAGATCGCGGCCATCCAGGCGCATTTCCCGAACCCCGCCAATTGATCACGGTCGACGACCTCCACGCGATCCCCCTTTTCCGCGACCTGCCGGACGACGAGGCGCGCACCGTCGCGAGCCGCCTCGCGGACGTTCACCTCCGAGCCGGCGAGTGGCTGATCCACGAAGGCGAGCAGCCGTCGTTCTTCCTCCTGCTCGAAGGCACTCTCGAGCTCTTCAAGGTCGTGCACGGCGTCGAGCGCCGCCTGGACGAATACGGCGTCGGCGTCTACTTCGGCGAGGTGCCGTTGCTCCTGGGCTCGCCGGCCATCGCGAGCCTCCGCGCGAAGGAGCCGTCGCGCGTCGCGCAGCTCGCATCCGAAGACTTTCGAGCGATGTTCTCGGAGTGCAGCACGTTCGCGGGGGAACTGCTCGGCACCATGACGCATCGCGTGTCGCGGCTGCAGGAGCTCGCGAAGATGGCGCCGCCGCCTACCGCCACCATCGTCGGGCATCGCTACGACGTCGCCTGCCATCGCCTGCGGGACTTCCTGCGCCGCAACCGCGTCGTGTTCCGCTGGGACGATCTCGCGCAGGCGGGCAACCGTCCCGTCGAGGGCGACCGCTTTCCCATGGTGCTCCTGCCGGACGGCGGCAAGCTCGTCACGCCGACGTTGCGCGAGCTCGCGGAAGGCTTGGGCCTGCCCACCGCGCCCCGCCGCGAGGTCTACGACGTCGCGATCGTGGGCGCCGGCCCGGCGGGCCTTGCCGCCGCCGTGTACGGCGCGTCGGAAGGGCTCACGACGCTCCTCCTCGAGCGCGAGGCGCCCGGCGGGCAGGCGGGCACGTCCTCACGCATCGAGAACTACCTGGGCTTCCCGACCGGTCTCTCGGGCGAGGATCTCGCGGGGCGGGCGCTGTCGCAGGCGCAGCGCTTCGGCGCGGAGCTCCTGGTCGCGCGATGCGTCGATTCCCTCGCGCTATCACAGGATGGCGGCGAGCATGCCGTAGTGCTCGACGGCGGCGATCGGGTCCGGGCGCGCACGCTGATCCTCGCCAACGGCGTCGCGTGGCGGGAGCTCGACGTCCCCGGCGCCGACCGCCTCGTCGGACGCGGCATCTACTACGGCGCCGCGCAGACCGAGGCGCTGGGCTGCGCGGGACAGCGCGTGTTCCTCGTCGGCGGCGGCAACTCCGCGGGCCAGGCGGCGATGTTCTTCGCCAACTACGCGAGCCACGTCACGCTGCTGGTGCGCGGCGCGTCGCTCGTCGACAGCATGTCGCACTACCTCATCGAGCAGCTTGCCTCGAAAGGCAACATCGAGGTGTGCACGCGATGCCGCATCGTCGCGGTCGAGGGCGAGCATCGCCTCGAGGCCATCGTGGTCGAGGATCGCCGCACGGGCGAGATGTCGACGCTCCCCGCGTTCGCGGTGTTCGCCTTCATCGGCGCCGACGCCCAGTGCGAGTGGCTCCCGCAGGCGATCATCCGCGACGAGAAGGGATTCGTCTGCACGGGCCGCGACGTGATGGATCTCGTCGCGAGCAACGAGGGCGAGTGGCCGCTCGAGCGCGATCCCTTTCTCCTCGAGACGAGCGTGCCCGGGGTGTTCGCCGCGGGCGACGTGCGCCATGGGTCCGTCAAGCGCGTGGCCTCGGGCGTGGGCGAGGGCAGCATGGCCATCGCGTTCATCCACCAGTACCTCGCAAGCACGCGTGAGGCGATCGACGCGAAGTGATGCGGGACGAAAGGCCCGGCGCCGGCCGGCAGGCTACGCCCTCTCCCGTGGACCTGCGAGCGTTGCGCGTCAGGCCGCCTTGCGCGGCGTAGCGCCCAGCGATCGCAGGACCTCGCCCGCGGCGCGCTCGCCCGTCTCGACGGCGCCGTCGAGGTAGCCCTGCGATTCGATGGAGGTGTGCTCGCCCGCGAAGTAGACATGCCCGCGGGGCTCGGCCTCGACGCCGTAGAACGACGTGTACTGGCCCGGCTTGACGAGCGCGTACGAGCCGAAGGACCACGGGTTGCGGTCCCACGCGTTGCGGATGACGCGCCGGTTCCAAAGCGGCGGCGCGCCGGGCACGTAGCGCGCGAGCTCGCGAAGCGAGGCCTCCGCCTGCGCGTCGATGTCGGGCAGGCCCGCTGCGACGGCAGCGCTGCCGCCCGAGAAGAAATTGAGGACGCCCGGCGTGCCGCCCTGCGCGCGCGTCACGTCCCACGTCGTCTGGAAGCTCCCGCGCAGGCGGTACTCGCCGTTGCCGGTGCCGCGAAGCCAGAAGCGGTCGTCGAACTGTAGCTGGAGCTTCGTGTTGCGTCCCATGCCGAGCTCGCGTATCGATTGCATCTTGCGCGCGCCGAAGTCCGCGTCGCGCAAATCGACGAGGCGCAGCAGCGTGAACGGCAGCGCCAGGATCACGCGATCGGCGATCTCCTCGCGCTCCGCGGCGTCACGTACGACGACGAGCCGGTAGCGCCCGTCGGGGCGGCGCGCGAGCGAGACGAGGCGCGTGCGCGTCTCGATGGGTCCGCCCGTGCCGTCCGCGAGCTTCGTCACGAGCTGGTCGTTGCCGCCGCGGATGTGATAGCGCTGGTCCGATTCCTCGTACGGCGAGAAGCGGTCCTCGGGCGACCCCGAGAGCAGCGACACCACGGTGATCGCGCTGATCTCGTCCGGATCGCCGCCCAGCTCCTCCCCGTACGCGTTGACGAGCAGCTGGCCGAGGCGCGATGCGCTTCCGCCCGGCACGCGGGCGTCGATCCACTCCGCGGCCGTCATGCGGTCGAGCCTGCGCTGCGCCGCCGTGTGGTTGCGATACGTGGGGAGGTCGTGTCGTCGCCCAGGACCTTCGCGTCGGCGGCGAGCGCGGGGCGCACGGCGCGGAAGTCGCGCTCGACGTCGGCGAGGGTGTACGGCGCGCCGTCGAAGAAGAACGCCGGCGCGCTGCCCTTGGGCTCCGCCGCGACGAGATCGTCGAGGGGAAGCGAGAGTCGCGCGCACAACGCCCGGATGCGCTCGTGCGTGGTGTCGATGAGCTCGCCGCCGCGCTCCGCCACCTGGCCGTCGGCGAACGCGTGACGATCGGTCCAGCATCGGCCGCCGAGGCGCGGCGATCCTTCGATCAGCGTCGCGCGCACGCCGGCGCCGGCGAGCGTCCAGGCCGCGGTGAGCCCCGCGAGCCCCGCGCCCACGATCACGACGCGCTGCTCGCGCGCGGCAAGGGACAGGGGTGACCATGCGGTCGCCGCGGCGAGCGCGGCCGTGCGCCGGAGGAACGTGCGCCGTGAAGGCAACGCCGGGTCCGCTTCGCGCCGCGCGGCATCGCGCGCGACGCGCTGCAGGAGCTGCATGAGGGGCGTGCGGGCCACGCGGGGCATGGTACCCGATCGGT
Source organism: Casimicrobiaceae bacterium (assembly GCA_044225355.1). GTDB lineage: Bacteria > Pseudomonadota > Gammaproteobacteria > Burkholderiales > Casimicrobiaceae > VBCG01. The sequence goes on from JBGAIS010000155.1 coordinate 3,913, forward strand.
GGCATAATGCGCGCACCCCCGGCTCGACCCGATCCTTACGCAATGTCGCTGCGCCGCAAGCTCCTGCTCGTCGTTCCGTTCCTTGTTGCCCTCGTCCTCGCGGGGTGCAAGGTCAACTCCATCAATTACTTCCCGCCGCATCCCGCGACCGTTCGAGTGCTGAACCTCATGACCGATGCGCCGAGCATCGACGTGCAGGTCAACGGCACGCCCACGTTCTCGAACGTGACGTTCCAGGGGGTGACGGCCTACCAGAGCTTCGACAACACGTCGACGTCCTTCAACGTCTTCCTGACGGGGAGCTCCACGTCGCTCGTGAGCTTCTCCTACCCGCTCGCGGGCGAGCAGCCGTACACGCTGCTGCTCTACGGCACCACGGTCGCGCCGCAGCTCACGCTCATCTCCGAGGTTGCCAACGCACCCACCAACGGCAACATCCAGCTCGCCGTGTTCAACGCCGCACAGAACAACGCGAGCTTCGACATCTACGTCAACGCGCCCGGCACCGACATCACCACCGTCAACCCGAATTTCTCGAGCGTCACGTACGGCGGCAACACCTTCAACCTCGCGTTCCCGCCCGGCACCTATCAGATCCAGATCACGACGGCCGGCACCAAGACGGTCATCTACGACTCGGGAGGCACGGCGCTCACGCCCAACGTCGCGCTCACGCTCATCAACTACGGCGTGGGCAGCGGCACGCTCGTCAACGGCATGGTGCTGCAAAGCCGGGGGCCGGTGGCGCTGCTCAACACCATCTTCGCGAGGATCAAGGCCGTGAACGCCTCGGCGGACGCGGGCACCGTCAACCAGCTCATCGCGACGCTGCAGGTCAACCTCAACGTGGCGTACGCCAACGCGTCCCTTTACTCGGTGATCCCTGCCGGCCAGACGACGGTGAGCTACGAGCCCAGCGCCACGCCAGGCGCGACTATCGCGTCGACGCCGGCCAACATCCTGCCCGCGACCGACGTCTCGACGTTCATCTCGGGCCCCTCGGGCGCGCAGCAGGCGTACGTGCTGCAGGATTCGAACATCCTGCCCATCGTCGGCGGCGACCGGCTGCGGTTCGTGAACGCCTCGTGGAACTCGAACCCCGTCAACGCGTCGGTGAACGGCACGCAGCTCGCGTCGAACCTCGCGTTCCCCAATGCGTCGGCGTACTCCGACATCCAGGCGGCGACGGTCACCATCGTGTTCACAGACGCGACCACGGGGGCGGTCCTCGCGTCGCAGGAGAACGTCGTGCTGACCGCGAACCAGACGTCCTCGATCTACCTCATCGGGCCCGCCGGAGCGCAGTCGGTCATCGTCACGCAGGACAATTAGTGGACTGTAACGGAGGAATCGAAAGTGTCTGGCTTGCTCGTCGTGCCGATGGCTTCGTTGCCGTTGCTCGCAAGGGGATGGGCCATTGCTTCGCAACGGCGCCTCGCCCTCGGCACGAATAGCGGCTCGCAAGGGGATGGGCCATTGCTTCGCAACGGCGCCTCGCCCTCGGCACGAATAGCGGCGCCATACCGCTGTCGCTCACTTCCGATTCCTCCGTTACAGCCCACTAGTGCCGGCTTCGAGCTAGCCGCGTCGTTTCGACGCTGGCGAGGAGGCGCGGTCGACGCAAAGCGTTCGTGCTAGCGCGTCGCGCCGTCCATCCACGCGACGATCTGCGGCGCGGACATGGCGCCCGACACGCGCGCGACCTCCGCGCCGTTCCTGAAGAGCACCATGGTGGGAATGCTGCGGATGCCGTAGCCCGCGGACGCCTGCGGCGCCTCCTCGGTGTCCACCTTCATGAAGTGAGCGTGCGGGCGCTGCCTCGCCGCGTCGGCGAACGCGGGCGCCATCATCTTGCACGGGCCGCACCACTCGGCCCAGAAATCGACCACCACGGGAACGCCGTCGCCGCTCGCGAATCGCGCGAGGTCGTTGCCGCTGATCGACACCGGCGCGCCCGGCAGCAGCGCGCGATGGCAGCTGCCGCACGAAGGCGCGTCGTCCATGCGCTCGTCGGGAACGCGGTTGCGTGTGTGGCAGTGCGGGCAGGCGATGAGCATGCGGCCGATTCTGCCATGCGGCGCGTGGCGGGGCCGATTAGGCAGGGTCGGAGCGGCATTCCACCCGGCAGTCGCGATATGGCAGATGCTTGCGCAGAGTCGTCCCCGCGCTTGCTCAATCCTCGCAAAAAGCCGCGATTTGTAGGACGGAGTCGATTGCGCCGGCGGGAGATTCGGGACAATAATGACGTCGTCATAGCCGCGCTACGTGACCAAGCGCAAGGAGGCGACATGCTGAACATCAACCGCCGCGATCGCCCCGCGGATCCCTCTCAAAGCGCGACCACCGTGCTGAAGCCCGCCGTGTACGACCCGCCGGGCAGCGGCAACCCGGGAGGCGGCGCGTCTCGCGCGGCGGCGAGTCCGCAAGGCAGCGATCCGGCGGGCGCGTCGCGCTCGCCCTCGCAGCCGCAGTCGCCCGGCTCGCAAGGCGCCCCCGCGGCGAAGGCGGCCGGTGACGCCCCCGAGAGCAAGCTCTTCGTCGGCGTCAACATCAAGCTCAAGGGCGTGGAGATCGCCGACTGCGACGCCCTCGTGATCGAGGGCCAGGTCGAGGCCACCGTGCACAGCAAGGCGATGGAGATCGCGAAGCCCGGGACGCTCAAGGGCAACGCGCAGATCGACGTCGCCGAGATCCACGGCGAATTCGTGGGCGAGCTCACCGTTCGCACGCGCCTCGTGGTGCACGGCACGGGGCGCGTGACGGGCACCATTCGCTACGGGAAGCTCATTGTCGCCGAAGGCGGCGAGATCACCGGCGACCTCAAGCGGCTCGAGGCCGGCGACCCCGGTGCGCAGGCCGGCCCGGGCCTCGCGAGCGGACTCATTGCCAATGCCGCGCGCCCGCCGCTCTCGCCGTCCGCGGAGCGCTGGTCCAACTAGCAGGCGGCCCGCCGGCGTTCCGCACGAGGTTGCGTAAACGCCGGCGTGCTCCTATCGTTCGGGGTTCGATGAAGGCCTCGACCACCGCCGCCGTCCTCGCCGCGCTCGCGACGCTGCTCGCGTTGCCCGCGCGCGCGGCCGACCCGTCGTTCGAGGTGACCCAGGTCTTCTCGAACGCCGACGGGACGGTGCAGTTCGTGCAGCTCCGCGAGTCGAAGGGCCAGCTCGCGCAGAACGGCTTCGCGGGCAAGACGCTCACCGTCACGCGCAACAACGGCGTCACGAGGACGTTCACGTTTCCGTCCGACCTGCCGTCGACGTCCACCGCGAATCGCGCGGTGCTGCTCGTCACCGAAGGCTACCTCACGGTGCCCATCAACTATCCGGAGTTCAAGTCGCTCGCGCCGGATTACGTGCTGCCCAATCAGTTCCTTCCCGCCGAGGGCGGAACCATCGCATTCGCGGGCGCCGACGCATGGGCGTTCGGCGCGCTGCCGCGTGACGGCTTCTCCGCGGTGTACCGGACCGGAAGCGCGGTCCGCGACAACAGCCCGCAGAACTTCGGCGGCGTGAGCGTGAGCCTGCCCGTCATCCCCGTGACGGCGTTCGAGTATTACAACGCGACGCTCGACCACTACTTCGTGAGCGACCTCGCCCCCGATATCGACGCGCTCGACTCGGGCCGCATCGGCGGCTGGTCCCGCACCGGCAGGTCGTTCAAGGTCTGGCCCATCGCGATGGGCTTCCTCAACGACGTATGCCGCTATTACATCCCGCCCGAGCACGGCAACTCGCATTTCTTCTCGGCATCGAAGACCGAGTGCGAGACCATCGGCTCGCGCGTCGGCACCGATCCCAACTACAGCGGCTACGTCCTCGAGACGAGCGAGGCCTTCGCGGTCGCGTTGCCGACGGCCTCCGGGGCATGCGCGAGCGGTTGGACCGCCGTGTATCGCCTCTGGAACCAGCGCGCCGATTCCAATCACCGCTACACCACCGACGCCGCGATCAAGGAGCAGATGATCGCCAAGGGCTACGTGGCCGAAGGCTACGGCCCCGACGCGGTAGGCATGTGCTCCCCCTTATGACGACGACCTCCAAGCCGCCGCTCACGGGCGTCGCGCCGATCG
>JBGAIS010000156.1:0-7923 GCA_044225355.1 Casimicrobiaceae bacterium
GGCGGACCAGCGCCTCGCGGATCGCCCGTATCTCGCGCAGGAGCTCTCGGTGGCGGACTTCGCGCTCTATCCCGTCTACGCGGTGCGCAAGGCCGCCGTCGAGGCCGCGGGCGACCTTCCTCACCTCGTGAAGTGGGCGCGGTCTCTCGCGGAGCGACCGGCGCTCGCTCGCGCCATGACGCTCGCCGGTTGATCGTGGCCCTCGCCCCGAGGCAACGTTGGCCGATCTGATCCGCGCAGTCCTGGGCAACTTCACGGTCACGTTCTTCGTGATCGGGCTCGTCGTCTCCGTCGCGGCCATCCTGCGGCATCCCGCGCCGCGCCCGCGCGGCTTCGTGTACGAGGCGCTGCTGCGCTGGTTCCTCTTCTTCTCGATCGGCGCGTCGATGCTCTACAACTTCGTGCTGCACGTGTTCTTCAGCGAGATGACGGCGCGCCTCATCGGCTGGGCCGACAGCCCGTTCCAGATCGAGGTGGGGCTCGCGAGCCTGGGCTTCGCGGTGGTGGGCTTCATGGCCTTCCGCAGCGGCTGGCAGGTGCGCCTCGCGGCCATCGTCGGTCCGGCGTGCTTCCTCGTGGGCGCGGGCATCGGCCACCTGTACCAGATCGCGAAGACCCACAACATGGCGCCGGGCAACGCGGGCGCGATCCTCTATACCGACTTCCTGATTCCTCTCGCGGGCTTCGTGCTGCTGTGGCTCGCGCATCGCACGTCGCGCGAATAGCGCGCGCATCCGTCATCGCGCGCGGGCGTCGCGCATCGCGCGGGATCTCCCAGAAACCAAACGGCCGGCCGACGCGTCTTTCGCGTGGGCCGGCCGTCCTGCGACCGCGTAAGGCGGGGCGTGCCCCGCCTTCGATGCGCTCGATTTACTTCAGATGATTCGAGACGAGCTTCGTCATCTCGAACATCGAAACCTTGCCCTTGCCACCGAACACGGCCTTGAGCTTCTCGTCGGCGTTGATGAGACGCTTGTTGATCGCGTCCTGCAGCTTGTTCTTCTTGATGTAGTCCCAGATCTTCTTGGTGACTTCGGTGCGCGGCATCGGCGAGTTGCCGACGACGGCTGCGAGCACGGCGGAGGGCGTCATCGCCTTCATGAACGCGGCGTTGGGCTTGCGCTTGCTGGCGGCTTTCTTGGCGGCGGGCTTCTTGGCGGCGGGCTTCTTCTTTGCGGGCGCGGCTTTCTTGGCGGCCGGCTTCTTCGCCGCGGGTTTCTTCGCCGCAGGCTTCTTGGCGGCGGGCTTCTTGGCGGCGGGCTTCTTCGCAGCTTTCTTGGCAGTAGCCATGGGTCTCCTTCCTGTCGTTTGTCGCGAGCGGACTGTTGCCGTTCGACCTGAAGCGTTCCCTCCTGTCAGGGGTCACCGCTTCATCGCGGCCGACTATACCGCATTTTCCGAGGGAAGGAAGCCGATTCCAGAGGGAAAATCGCACCGTCGGGCGACCTTGTTGCGTCGTGCGTCGAGGGTGCGCGAGCACCCGGCCACCGGGGGTGGGCGCGCGCGTCGCCCCGAGGGCGTGCGAGAGCGCTGTTGGCAGCGGGCCGACGACGCGCGAAAATGGCGCTTCGCGTCGCGCCCGCCACCGAAAGTCGCCGTCGAATGAGCCTTCCGTTCCGCATCGCCCTTGCGCTCGCCGCCGTCGCGGCGCTCTGCCGTCCCGCTGTCGCCGTCACCCTCCTCACCGAGGAGAATCCTCCGTTCAACTACACGGAGAACGGCAAGGTGACGGGGCTCGTCACCGAGCTCGTGCTCGAGACGGCCAGGCGCGCGAACGTCCCCTATACCGTCGAGGTGCTGCCCTGGAATCGTGCCTATGGCAGGACCCAGGCCGAGCGCGACACGTGCCTCTTCGCCACCGCCCGCCTCGAGAGCCGCGAGAAGCTCTTCACGTGGGTGGGCCCGTACGCGAGCAACCTGTGGGGCGCCTATGGCAAGGGCGATTTCGGCACGCAGGTGCGCTCGCTCGCGGACCTCAAGACGCTGCGCATCGCGGGCGTGGCCAACGACGCCAAGGTCGATTACCTCAAGGAGAACGGCGTCACCAACATCCGGCTCGTGACGGACGACCGCCAGAATCCGCAGCGCCTGCTGCTGCCGAAGGACGACCCCAATCACGTCGACCTGTGGGTCACCGGGTACTACGGCGCGCGGGACGTCGCGCACGCGGCCAAGGTCGAGGGGCTGAAGCTCGTGTTCGTCGTGCGCGACATCCCCCTCTACCTCGCGTGCAGCCCGCAGACCTCCCCCGCGATCGTGCGCGCGCTCTCGGAGTCGCTCGAGAAGATTCGCGCGGAAGGCCTGCCGGAGAAGCTCGCCGCCCAGTACGAAAAGAAGTTCGCGCAATGAGCACGGGCCGGCCCTGGGGTGAAGGGCGCCGCGCGAGAGGCTTCCTGCGGCATCCGCCTGCGGCGTGGAGCCCGTCCCGGTGAGCGCGGACCCCGACCGGTCCGTCGCGCTCGCCGACCTTCGCACCGACTACAAGCGCGCTTCGCTCGACGAAGGAGACGTGCACGCCGACCCGCTCGCGCAGTTCGCGCGATGGCTCGGCGAGGCGCGCACCGCGAAGGTGCCCGAGCCCAACGCGATGACGCTCGCGACGGCCGATGCGAGCGGCCGCCCGGCCGCTCGCATCGTGCTCCTGAAGGACGTCGACGACACGGGATTCGTCTTCTACACGAACCGGGACAGCCGCAAGGGCCGCGACCTCGCGGCGCGCGCGTCCGCGGCGCTCGTCTTCTTCTGGCCCGAGCTCGAACGTCAGGTGCGCGTGGAGGGCGAGGTGGAGATCGTCGACGGCGCGACCGCCGACGCGTACTTCCGGTCGCGCCCGCGCCTCTCGCGCCTGGGCGCATGGGCGTCGCCGCAGAGCGAGCCGCTGCCCGATCGCGCCGCGCTCGAGCTGCGCTTTGCCGACGCCGAGCGGCGCTTCCCCGGCGAGGACGTGCCACGCCCGCCTCGATGGGGCGGCTACCGCGTGGTGCCCTCGACGCTCGAGTTCTGGCAGGGGCGCGCATCACGGCTGCACGATCGCATCGTCTACCGCCGAGACGGCACGCACTGGCGCATCGGGCGGCTCGCGCCGTGACGCTGCCGTATGGCCGCAACCCGACGCTCTCCGCGCTCGTCGCGCTCGCCGCTTGCAATCACGTCTGCCTGACCGGCAACCGCGTCACCGTCACCCTCGAGGCGCTGCGCCAGGGCGTGTCCACCGCGGTGGTGGGCGTGATCCTCGCGCTGTACGCGCTGCTGCCGATGCTCTGCGCGGTGTGGGCCGGGCGCTTCTCCGATCGCGTCGGCATCCGGCGGCCGATCATGCTCGCGTCGGGCGGTCTCGTCGTGGGGACGCTGCTGCCGCTCGCGGTGGGCGGGCTCACGGTGCTGTTCGTGAGCGCGGCGCTCATCGGGCTGTCGTTCATGCTGGGGCAGGTGGCCGCGCAGAATGCGACGGGCGAGCTCGGCCCGCCGTCGGATCGCGCGCAGAACTTCAGCCTGCTGGCGCTCGGCTACTCGGTATCGGGCTTCCTGGGTCCGCTCATCGCGGGATTCTCGATCGACCACGGCGGCTTCGTCGTCGCCTTCGGCATCCTCGCGACGCTGCCGCTCGTGCCGCTCGTCGTGCTCGGGCGCGGCAAGGTGGCGCTGCCCGGCCCGCATCCGGCGCACGCCAGCGCGCACAAGGGCGGGGCGCTCGAGCTCCTGATGCATCGCAAGCTGCGGCGCGTGTTCGTCACCAACGTGCTGCTCGCGATGGCGTGGGACCTGCACACCATCGTCATCCCGGTCTATGGCGAGAAGATCGGCCTGTCCGCGTCGCAGATCGGGCTCATCCTCGCGTCGTTCGGCGCGGCCACGTTCGTGGTGCGATTCTCGATGCCGTGGATCGTGCGCCGGGCGAGCGAGCACCAGGTGCTCACCATCGCGCTCGTCGCGGCGGGCATCGTGTACACGCTGTTCCCGCTGTCGCACAGCGCGCCGACGCTCATGTCGCTGTCGTTCGCGCTCGGCCTCGCCCTCGGCATGAGCCAGCCGATGGTGATGTCGCTCCTGCACACGCACGCGCCGCCCGGGCGCATGGGCGAGGCGGCGGGCGTGCGGCTGTCGCTGGTGCAGACGATGGCGGTGGGCGTGCCGCTCACGTTCGGCGCGCTCGGCGCCACCGTCGGGCTCACGCCCGTCTTCTGGTCCGTGGGCGTGTGCCTCGCCGCCGCGGGCTACGTCACCCGCCGGCAGCGTTGATGCCGCCGCTGCGCGCCGGCTACGCGCGCTGCTTCAGGCGATCCGAAAAGGATTTGCGGAACTTCGCGACCTTGGGCGCGACCACCATCGCGCAGTAGGGCTGGCCGCCGTTGCGCGTGAAGTAGTCCTGGTGATAGCCCTCGGCAGGATAGTAGGGCGCCGCGTCGGCAATTTCGGTGACGATGGCGCGGCCGAAGAGCTTCTGCGCCTCGAGCGACTTCACGACGTCCTCCGCCGTGTCGCGCTGCGCGGCGTCCTGGGCGAAGATCACCGAACGGTACTGGGTCCCCACGTCGTTGCCCTGCCGGTCCTTCGTGGTCGGGTCGTGGATCGTGAAGAACACGGTGAGGAGGTCGCGGTACGAGAGCTTCGACGGGTCGAACGTGACCTTCACGACCTCCGCGTGACCGGTGCGTCCCGAGCACACCGCCTCGTACGTGGGATGGGCGCCCGCGCCGCCCGCGTAGCCGGACTCCACGCTCACCACGCCGTCGAGGTCCCGGAACACGGCGTCGAGGCACCAGAAACAGCCGCCGCCCAGGACGGCGACTTCGTGCGTGGAGGATACGGTCATGGAAGGCTCCGGTGAGGGATAAGGTCTCGAAGGTAAGGTCGATCGCCCCGCACGCAAGCTTACGCCCCGCGGGCATGTCGTCTGCGATAATCCGCGTGCCGGGCCTTTCCTTCGCCACCCACTACGCCGCCTCGCGATCCGCACGTGGCCTTCGTCGGTCCCTTCACGCTCGTTCGCCGCACGCTCGCCCGCCTGAACGGCGTGGGCTGGACGCGCGCGGCGGGAAGCCTCGCGTTCGTCACGCTGCTCGGCCTCGTCCCGCTCGCCACGGTCGCGTTCGCGTTCGTGGCGCAGTTCCCCATCTTCCAGGACTTCGTGCGGGCGCTCGAGAACTACCTCCTGCGCTACATGCTGCCCGAGACGGCGGCCGCGCTCGTGCAGAAGTACGTCGTGGGCATGGCGCAGGAGGCCGCAAAGCTCAAGGGCCTCTGGATCGTCTTCGTGATCGTCACCGCGGCGCTCGTCGTCGACACGGTGGAGACCGAGATCAACGAGATCTGGCGCATCGGCAAGCGCCGTCCCATCCTGCGCCGCGTGCTGCTCTACACGATCGCCGTCACCGCCGGCCCCGCCGTGCTGGGTGGAGCGATCGTGCTGGTGCGCTGGATCATCGTGCTCTCGATCTCGGCGGCGTCGCTCGACCGCGCCGCCATCGGCGACGTGGTGCACATCGTCACCTTCCTGCTCGCGGTGGCGGGATTCACCTTGCTGTACGTGATCGCCCCCGCGCGACCGGTGCGCTGGCGCCACGGGTTCGTCGGCGGACTCCTTGCCGCCGTCGCCTTCGAGGTGACGCGCGCAGGGTTTGCCCTGTACGTCGCGAACTCGCCGACCTACGAGATCCTCTACGGCGCGCTGGCCGCGGTTCCCGTCTTCATGCTGTGGGTCTTCCTGTTCTGGATGATCGTGCTCGCTGGCGCGGCCGTGACGGCGTCGCTCGCGGAGCCCGGCTGAACCTGCGGGCGGGCCCGCGGTCTTTTCTGCTACATTTCCCGGCATCGCCATCGCACCAGGAGCATCGTCACTGTGTGGTCCATCATCCAGGCCGCGGGCTGGCCCATCTGGCCGCTCATCTTCGCGTCCATCGTGGCGCTCGCGCTCATCTTCGAGCGGCTGTGGTCGCTTCGCACGTCGGTCGTGGCACCTCCCGCGCTGGTCGATCGGGTATTGAACGAGTACCGGCAGACCGGCGCCACCCCCGAGCTCCTCGCGAAAACCGCGGCGCAGGGGCCGCTCGGTCGCATCCTCGCGGCGGGCCTCGCCAACGTGAAGGCACCGCGCCCGGTCATGAAGGAAGCCATCGAGGAGGTGGGTCGCGTCGTCACGCACGACCTCGACCGCTTCCTCACGACGCTCGGCACCATCGCCGCGATGTCGCCGCTCATGGGCCTCTTCGGCACCGTCGTCGGCATGATCGAGATCTTCGGCTCGCAAGGGTCGACCGCGTCCAATCCCATCCAGCTCGCGCAGGGCATCTCCATCGCGCTGTACAACACGGCGATGGGCCTCATCGTCGCCATCCCGTCGATGATCTTCTACCGCTACTTCCGCTCCAAGGTGGACGGCCTCGTCGTCGAGATGGAGCAGCAGGCGATCAAGCTCGTCGACTTCGCGCACGGTGAGCGCAAGTGAATCTCCGCGCCGCCCGCAGCCGCGAGGACCCGGAGATCAACTTCATCCCGCTGATCGACGTCCTCCTCGTCATCCTGATCTTCCTCATGGTGACGACGACCTACCAGCGCGTGGCCGAGCTGCAGATCACGCTCCCCGAGGCCGACGCCGACGCCGCGAAGCAGCGTCCGAAGGAGGTCAACGTGGGCGTGGACGCGCAGGGCCGCTACGTCGTGGACAAGAACGTCTTCACGTTCACGAGCGTCGGCGCCCTGGCCGATCTCCTGAAGCGCGCGGCGGGCGACGCCAAGGACCCGGTCGTCATCATCAACGCCGATGCCAACGCGACGCACCAGTCGGTGATCCACGTGATGGAGGCCGCGCGCCAGGCGGGCCTCGTGCACATCACGTTCGCGACACAGACGCCCTCCAAGTGACGTGAGCCTCGCAGCGCGCGTCGCCGCCGCCTGGTACGAGCCGCGGCCGACGCTCGCCGCATGGCTCCTGTTCCCGCTGTCGCTCGTCTTCCGCGGCGTAGCCGCGTTGCGCCGCGCGCTCTATCGACGCGGCCTCCTGCACTCCACGCGCCTGCGCGTCCCGGTGGTCGTCGTCGGCAACGTGACGGCCGGCGGCGCCGGCAAGACCCCGCTCGTCATCGCGCTGGCGCGGGCGCTCCGCGAGCGCGGATTCCATCCGGGCATCGTGAGCCGCGGGTACGGCGGGCGCTCGACCACGCCCCGCCCGGTGGCGCAGGGCGACGACCCGCGCATCGTGGGCGACGAGCCGCCCATCATCGCGGCGGCAGGGTTTCCCGTGTGGATCGCGCGCGAGCGGGCGAAGGCGGGGCTCGGGCTCCTCGCCGCGAATCCGGCGTGCGACGTCATCCTGTGCGACGACGGCCTGCAGCACTATGCGCTGGCGCGCGACGTCGAGATCGCGGTGGTCGACGCGTCGCGCGGGCTCGGCAACGGCCTGACGTTGCCCGCCGGCCCGCTGCGCGAGCCCGAGTCGCGCCTCGATGAAGTCGACGCGGTGGTGCGGCTCGTGTCGGGCGACGTCCCGCGCATCTTCGGCGACGACGGCACGGGCACGTTCATGACCCACGAAGCCATGCCGTGGCGCAACCTCCGCGACCCCTCGCGCGTGGCCGATCCCGCCACCTGGCGCGGCGCGGGCGTGCACGCGGTGGCGGGCATCGGGCATCCGCGGAGGTTCTTCGCGATGCTTCGCGCCCAGGGCATCGTCGCGACCGAGCACGCCTTCGACGACCATCACGCGTTCACGCGAGAGGACCTGGCCTTCGACGGCGCGACGGCGATCCTGATGACGCAGAAGGACGCGGTAAAATGCGAGGCGTTCGCCGACGACCGGTATTGGTACCTTCCGGTGCAGGCCATCGTCGACCCGGCGATGGTCGCCCTCGTGGAGCGCAAGATCCGTGGATCCCAAACTGCTTGAGATGCTGGTCTGCCCCGTCACCAAGGGGCCGCTCGTCTTCG
>JBGAIS010000157.1:0-8164 GCA_044225355.1 Casimicrobiaceae bacterium
CCGGGAGCAAGCCCGACAGGCCCGCGACGATCGCCTCGGCGCTCGCGTGCTCACGCCCGTGGAAGGCGAGCCCGCCGTAGAGCTCGGCTTCGACGCGATGCACGGTCGGCACGACGCCGTCGGCGGCCAGGTCGTGCACGAACCTGAGCGCAGCCCGCTGCGGCCCGACCGTGTAGGTCGACGAGGGCCCGGGCCCGATCCGGTAAAGCTCGAATGCGCTCACGTACACGCGCATGTTCCCCCAAGAAGGCGCCGCGGTGCGACGCGTGCCGTCGGCCGCGCAGCGCGCGCGAGCCTCGTTGTGATGTGAACGCGAGTATGCGAACGAAGGGGTCGGCGCGATGCGCCAACCGAAGGTCGGCGCACTCCGTCCGCCGAACGGCGGTCGTTGTCGATTACAGCCGCGGGGCGCCGAATCGGGTGCCGGCGGAATACGAGAGGACCTCGGCGGGATCGCGATTGCGAAGCGCGTCCTGGCGCGATCGCCACCACGCGGCGTCGAGGAGGTCCGCGTGATGCGCGACGAAGGCCGCGCGAAGCCCCGGATCGGTCAGGAGGAAGGTCTCGAACTCCTCAGGGAAGACGTCGCTCGGCGCCACGGGGTACCACACGTCGCCCGACATCTCGTCGAAGCCCGGCGGGACCGCGGGGATGCGGCGGAAGCGGACGTCGGTCAGGTACTCGATCTCGTCGTAGTCGTAGAACACGACGCGCCCGTAGCGCGTGATGCCGAAATTCTTGAACAGGAGGTCGCCCGGGAAGATGTTCACCGTCGCGAGCTCGCGGATGGCGTCGCCGTAGTCGCGGATCGCGCGGGCGCGACGCGCGTCGTCGGCCGTCTCGAGGTACATGTTGAGCGGCGTCATCCGCCGCTCGATGTACAGGTGGCGGACGGTAATGCGATCGCCTTCGATCTCGACCTGCGAGGGCGCCACGTGGAGCAGCTCGTCGATGACCTCCCGCGAGAAGCGGTCGAGCGGAAACGCGACGTCCGAGTATTCCAGGATGTCCGTCATGCGCCCGGCGCGGTCGTGGTGCTTCACGAGCGCGTATTTCTGGCGCACGCGCGCGGCGTCGGTGTCCTTGCTGGCCGCGATGCGATCCTTGATGACCTTGAATACGTACGGGTACGAGGGCAGCGTGAACACGCTCATCACGAGGCCCTTGATGCCCGGCGCCACGATGAAGCGATCGCGCGAGTGCGCGAGGTGGTGCAGGAAGTCGCGGTAGAAGAAATTCTTGCCGCCCTTCTGCAGCCCGACCATCGTGTACAGCTCGGACGCCGTCTTGTCGGGCAGCATGGTGCGCAGGAAATTGACGTACGCCGCCGGCACCTCCATGTCCACGAGGAAATACGAGCGGTTGGCGGAGAAGAGGAGCGCGAGCTCCTTGTCGTCCATGAGAAGCGCGTCCACGTACAGGCGGCCGTCGGGCCCGTGCTTCAGCGCGGCCGCGAACGGCGCGTTGTGCATGCCGTTGACGACGCGGCCTACGGCGTAGGCGGTCTGGTCGCGGAAGAAGAGCGACGACAGCACCTGGATCTGGTGGTTCGCCTCGATGCGATACGGCCGCGGGAAGCGCCGGCGGAACGCGCGCAGCAGGTTGCGAAGGTCGCGGCGGAAGTCGACGAACCGGCGCTTCAGGTCGAAGTCGAGGACGATGTCGACGATCGCGTTGCGCGGCCCGTGCGCCTGCGGATAGTAGCTGCGGTACGTCGGCGGATCGGCTTCGATGTGCTCGGTGGAGATCGCGGGCCGCACGAAGATGAAGCGATTGTGGAAGTACGTGCGATGCAGGATCTTGCACGACACCGAGTTGAAGAACGTCTCCGCGCACTCGGGCTGCTTGTGGTCGATGAGAAGTCCGATGAAGTGCAGCTTGACGCGCTCCCACAGCGCGTCGGCACCGCTGCCCTCGAGCCCGGCCGACCGGAACTCGCGCTCGATGCGATCGACGGTCTCGAGCACGCGGCGGTCGTAGTAGTCGATGCGGTCGTGGCCGACGTGGCCGATCGCCCGCCAATCGCCGCTCTCGAAATACGACTTCGCCGCGCGCGCGCAATCGCGGAACAGCGCGTAGTGGCGGTCGAAGCCTTCGCGAAGGGCGAGAGCGATGGCGTGCGCGGTATCCTCGGCGGTGGGCCGTGCGGCAGGGGGCGGCACGGCGGCCAGGGCGCGGGCAGACATGATCGCGATACGATCGTTTAGGGCATGATAGCGCAATGCTTCGCCTGCTTCCTGCCGTCGCCTTGCTCGCGCTTTGCGCACCCGCCCTCGGGCAGGGCGTGGTGAAGTGCATCGACGCGGACGGCAACGTGACGTACCAGGACTCGCCGTGCACGAGCGGGCAGAAGGGCCGTCCCGTCGAGCTTCCCAAGGCCGAGACGCGCGAGGACACGGGTCCGTGGGAAGCCGCCGCGCGCGACGCCAAGGTGATCCAGGGCATGCCCAAGCGCTGGGTGCTCCGCTCGCGCGGCGCCCCGGTGGAGATCCGCCCCGGGGGCGCGCGCGAGGATGCCACCGAGGTCTGGCGCTACGTCGCCAGGGACGGCAGCGTGCTGGTCGGCTTCGCGGGGCCGAACGTGGCGTGGGTGCGCGAGGAATCGGCGCGCTCGCCCGCGGCGGCGCCGGCGCCCGCTTCGACGGCGCCCGCCCCGCCGGCCGTCGCCACGCGCGGCGCGCAGAATCGAAAATTCGTGATCGCGGGCCGCTACTGCGAGCACGTCTTCGCGGAGATCGGCAAGGCCGATCGCGAGGAGCCGCTTCCGCCGTCCGCCGTTCGCTACGTGTACGAGCCGCAGGCGGCCGATCCCTCGATGCGCACGGTGTTCACGTGCGTCGACGGCAAGGTCGCCGACGTCGAGCGCACGCTCGTGCGATGAGACTTCGATCGTGACCCGCGGGAAGCTCGCCGCGCTGCTCGTCGCTTGCGCCGCGCCCATGCTCGCGCACGGGCCGGTGTTCAAGTGCGTCGATACCAAGGGCCGCGTGTCGTACCAGTCGACGCCCTGTCCCGACGCACCCACCGAGAGGAAGCTCGACATCAACCTCGGACCGCGCAACGACGCCGGGGGCGCCGCGGCGCCGGACCCGTGGGCCGAGCAGGTCGCGAAGAAGGTGGTCGTCAACGGCATGCCGCGCGCCACCGTCGCGCGCGCGGTGGGGTCGCCCACCGTCATGCGCGCGGGAACGCCCGCGGACGACGCCGCCGAGGTGTGGATCTACCGCCGCGGCGAGGCGGAGCGGCGCATCGGGTTTCGCAACGGCGTCGTCGCGTGGGTCCAGGAAGGCATGGGGGACCTCACGCCGCCGCCGGTGCGCGTGTCGCGCCGCGAGATCGTTCGCGGGCGCTCGTGCGGCGACCTGCTGCGCGACTTGGGCCCCGCGGACACGATCGTGAGCGTGGAGGACGCGGAGCTCGCGCGACCGCTCATGCGCTACGTGTTCCCGTCATCGCCGCCCGACAACGAGACCACGACCGTGTTCTGCGACGACGGGGTCGTGGCGCGCGTCGATCGCGTCCTCGATCGATAGCTATTTCGCGGCGTCGGCTTGCGCCTGCAGGTCCTTGACCGTCGCGTTGTACGACGCGATGGCGCCGTTCGAGTCGGCCACCGCCGAGTTCGCGGCTTTCACCGCGGCGTCGGCCTTGGCCTGCAGCTCGCCGATGTGCTTCTTCATGCATTCCTGCCAGACGTTGATCTCCTTGTTCCAGCCGCGCATCTTCTCGGTAGAGGCGAGGCGGCCCGGGTGCGGGTCGGGCTTGCCGCAGTTGGACGTGTCGACGGCCGGCGCGGCCGGTGCGGCGGCGGGTGCGGGCGCCTGGGCGATGGCAAGCGAGGCGGTGGCGGCGAAGGCGACCGCGGCAGCGAGGCGGAGGTGGGTCATGATGCGATTCACTCCTTCAGGCGTTTACGAAACTGCGCATTCTAAGCCTTCCGACCTCCCGGCCCCGGATATGTAGGACGGGGCCGATTGCGCGGCTCGTTCCACGCATGGTTTGATCGAAGGATGAAGACCGTCGACCTCCGCCCCTGGCTCGCGCTCACCCTGGCCTGCGCTGCCCTCGCGGCATACCAGCAGGCGGCGCCGCCTCCCACGACCACCGCCAGCGCGCCGGCAACCGCCGCGCTCGCACCCTCGCCGCCGATGAAGATCGAGCCGGCGATCGTGGTTCCGCCGGGGGTCGTCCTGCCTTCGCTCGACTTCCCGCCGGGCCCACTCTACGTGTGCGAGAGCGCGGCGGGACGCAAGCCGATCGATTATGAGCCCCGCGTGGACAAGCTGTGCCGCCGCCATCCGGAGATGGGGCCGTGCCAGTACGAGCGCGAGGCGTGCCGAGCGAGCGGCGGCCGCGTGTTCACGCAAAAGGGCGAGGAGGTGACGATGGCCGTGGAGGCCGAGTACGACCGCGTGGTGCGCCGCGTGCGCTTCCAGGCCGACGGCGCCCCGCCGCCCAAGAAGAAATAGCGCGGTCCTAGGGCGTCGTCTGCGCGAAGGTATTGCACTTGCGCGGGTCGCCGCCGTTGAGCCCCTGCTTGAACCAGTACGAGCGCTGCTGCGCGCTGCCGTGCGTGAACGCGTCGGGGACGACGTATCCCCGCGACGCCTTCTGGATCGAGTCGTCCCCTACCGCGGCCGCTGCGCGCAGGCCTTCCTCGACGTCGCCCGGCTCGAGGAGGTTGCGCTTGGCGGCGTAGAAGCCCCACACGCCCGCGTAGCAGTCGGCCTGCAGCTCGAGGCGCACGGAGAGCGCGTTGCGCTGGCGCGCATCGGCACGCCGGGACGAGGACTCGAACTGGTTCATCGTGCCGAGCTGGTTCTGCACGTGATGCCCGATCTCGTGCGCGATCACGTACGCCGCGGCGAAATCGCCGGGCGCGCCGAACCGCTGCGCGAGCTCCTGGAAGAAGGCCGTGTCGAGGTAGACCTTCTGGTCGGCCGGGCAGTAGAACGGCCCCGTCGCGGCGCTTGCCGTGCCGCACGCCGATTGGGTCGCATTGTGGAAGCTCACGACGCGCGGCGGCTCGTAGCGCTTGCCCATCTGGTTGAAGAGCGCGGTCCACACGTCCTCCGTATCGCCCGCGACGCGGCGCACGAAGTCCATCTGCGGATTGGCCGCCGCCTGCGAGCGCGGCTGCTGCGGCTGCTGCGGCTGCGTCCGCGGTGCGCTTTGCGGCGGCGGTGGCGCGACCACCGTTCCACCGCCGCCCTCCAGCATGCCGAGGAGCGAGAGCGGGTTGATGCCGAAGAGGAGGCTCACGATGACGACGACGATGATGGCGCCGCCGCCCAGCCGCATCCCGCCGCCGAGCGGAAAGCCGCCCCCTCCGCCGCCCATGCCGGCGCGCTCCTCGACGTTGTCGCTCGGACGCATGTCGCCCCAACGCATGGCGCTCTCCTCGTGAGTTCCCCTATCCGTCCATTCTACTTCGCCTGCGCGATCGCCCTGGCCAAGTCCTGGTACTCCTCGCAGCCCTTGCCGCAGATTCGCTCGAGCGCCGCGAGATGCTCCTGCGCCTTCGCCTTGTTGCCGGTGAGCACGTAGGCCTCGCCGACGTACTCGTGCGCGGCCTTGTGCTTCGGATCGAGGCGCAGCGCCTCGCCGTAGTGCTTGAACGCGAGGTCGTACTTCTTCTGGTTGCGGTACGAGTAGCCCAGGAGGTTCTGCACGTCGGCGTTCGCAGGCTCGGCGCGCGCGACGATCTCGAGGTGATAGATGGCCTTGTCCCAGTCCTTGGCCCGCACCGCCTCGACGCCGAAGTCGAAGTCCGGGTTGGCGAGCGGCGGCGCGGTCACGTTGGCGTCCGCCAGTGCGGCAAGGGGCGCGAGCGCGACGGCGAGCGCGACGAGGGCCCGGCGCGCGGCGGCGATCATGGCTTCAGCGCCCGGTAGAGGAACGGCAGGCTCGCGTCCATGCGGTAGTCGATCGACGAGTGCGTGTCGTCGAACTCCTCGTACGTGTGCGCGACACCGTGCGCCGCGAGCTCGCGCGACAGGATGCGCGACCCGAAGTGCAGGTGGTACTGGTCGCGCCAGCCGCAGTCGATGTAGATCCCGCGCAGCGACTTGAGGCTCCGCGCATGGCGCGCCACGAGGTTGATGGGATCGTGCTCGCGCCAGCGCGCCCAGCGCTTGGCGATCATCTCGCCCGTGTCGAGGTCCACGGGCAGGCGGAAGCCCAGCGGCTCGCGAGGGTCCGGGTCGTACGTCGCGGCCATGGCGATCTCCATGAGCGCGTGCGCCTCGCCGTCGGTGAGCTTGTCCTTCTGCCAGATCGCGGAGAGGAAGCGCTTGACGCGGCCGTCGTCGCGGCCGTCGCGCCGGCCCTTCGCGGCGACGGCCTGGCGCCCGGCATGGCGCGGCGGGCGCCGGTAGCGCGCGAGCTCGTTCAGCATGCGGGGGAAATCGGGGATGTAGCAGAACTCGAAGTACGCGTCCCCCGAGTGATCGGCGATGGCGCCCCAGTGCTGCGCGAACTGCATGCCGTGGATCATCGCGCCGTAGCCGCCCGACGATTTGCCGAAGCACCCGCGGTGCTCGCGCGAGGCGAGCGTGCGGAACTCGCGGTCGACGAAGGGCACGATCTCCTGCGTGAGGTAGTCGGCGTAGCGACCGATGGCGGACGAGTTCACGTACTGGTTGCCGCCGAGCGACGTGAAGCAGTCCGGAAAGACGAGGATGCACGGCCCCATGCGGCGCTCTGCCATGAGTCGCGCCGCGCGCTCGGGGACGTTCTCGTCGAACGGCCGCCAGTTGAGGTGCGCGAGTCCCGAGCCCGTGAATCCCACGAGATCGACCAGCACCGGGTACCGGCGCCCGCGGCCGCGGCCCGCGCCTTCGTCGTAGCCCGGGGGCAGCCACACGGCGAGCTTGCGGACGTGGGGATCGCCCAGGGGGTTGTCCCGGAGGACCTTCGACACGTGCTCGACGATGATCGTCTTGCCGGGATCGTGCTGCGCGCGCTTGCGGGCCATGGGGGTCGATTCGTGGGTGACGCGGGGATTGTGCCGGTCCCGATGCTGCGCAGCAAGGTTGAATGTGACGGGCGGTGCAACTACAGTGGACCTACAGGGGATGTGCAGCGGCACGCGCGCTCGCGCGGAAAGTGGCCCATGACAGGAACGTTGCGATTCACGCTTGCGATGGTGCTTGCCGCCGTGTCGACTTTCGCATCGGCGAGTGCGCTCACGGTGGAGGAGTGCTTCGAGGGTTCCGATTTCATCGCCAATGCGGCGCGTGCGCGCGACAACGGCATCCCGCGCGCCACGTTCCTCGAGCGCATGGAGGGCGACTTCCTGCTGATCAAGGCGTATCCGCCGGAGCTTCGCTGGTTCGCCAAGGACGAGGCCGACGAGCAGTTCCTGCTGCGCTGGGCGCGCGACGTGTTCGACGCGCCGGTCGAGCCCGAGCGCCATCGCGCGCGCTTCCTGTCCGCGTGCCTCGACCGCGACGGCGCCTGACGGTGCGAGAGGGAAGCCCTTCGCTGCCGGCGAAACGGCACGCCGATGCGCAACCGCGTGCGGGACGCGCGTCGTTGACCTCGTCGGTCGCGGCCGCGCGATTTCGCGGGCAGTGAGGGTTTCTGGCGCTCCCTACGATCCGGCGACGCGCCGGGCTTCCGAGAGCGTCGACACGCCCGCGACGGGCGATCCCCCGCGGATGAGCTTCCACCCCACGAGGTCGAACGTGTCGGGCATGGAAGGCTTCAAGTCGCCGTAGGTCACGACGCCGGTGAGCGCGATGCGATCGACGCGCCCCGGTTGGGGCTTGCCGCGCTTGTCCACGGGGCGGTACTGGAAGGCCAGGTCGAACGCGATCGCGCCGCCGCCTTGCGGGCGCACGGTGCCGGTGACCTTCCACGGCGGCGCGTACGCGGCGGCGGTGTTCGGCGTATCGGTGCGGATGTACTGCGTCGCGCTTTCGCCCGCGACCGCTCGCGGCGCGGTGACGGCCGACGGCGCCTCGAGCACGGCCTGGTCGAGGAGGATCGCGACGAGCTGCGTGGTCATGTTGGACGCGGCCAGGAGATAGTCCAGCATGTCGATGTCGGCCGGCACGGTCTCGCGCGTGCGGTAGGCGAACGCGTCGTCGCCGACGATGAGCACCTCGCCGCCGCGCCGCTTCGAGGGCGACGTCTCAGAGAATAGCGTCAGCACCTCGCC
>JBGAIS010000158.1:0-8125 GCA_044225355.1 Casimicrobiaceae bacterium
GCCGGCGACTCGCAGCGAGGCCGTGCCCGCGCCGGCGGTCGAGCCCGCGGCCCCCACGCCACCGGTCGTCGCGACGGACAATCCGTTGCCCGTCGGCCGCGTCGACGTCGCGGCGAACTACGGCATCATGTCCGGCCTGTCCCAGGACCTTCTCATGCGCACGCAGGGCACCTACATGCGGGAGGTGGAGCGGCCCGTGGAGATCCTGCAGAAGCCTGCGGTCACGTACCCGCCTGACGCCCTTGCCGAAGGTCGCGACGGCTCGGTCGTGGCGTGGCTCGCGATCGCGCCCGACGGCAGCATCGAGGACGTCGTGATCGACTCGGGCGAGCAGCCCTTCGTCGACGCCGTGAACGCCGTCGTGGCAAGCACGACGTTCAAGCCCGCCATCGAGCGAGGCGAGCGCATACCGTTCTGGGTGGTGATGACGTTCGACTTCCACAGCGGCGCGGCAAGCGTCGCTGTGGACACGCCACCTCGCTGACGGCCCCACACCCCCCTTCCCCGCTCACTCGGCGCCTCGTCAAAATGGGGTCAGACCCCATTTCTCGCCGTCCGAAAATGGGGTCTGACCCCATTTGCTCGGGTCAACCTCGCTGACGGCGCCACCGGCCGCCGTACCGCAGGTACCGGAACGCCCGAGATGGGGTCTGACCCCAATTTCCCGGACTCTTCGACGCCTCGGCGGAAATGGGGTCTGACCCCATTTCAAGGCCGCCGCGCGAGGCATGGCCAGGCGTGCTTACCCGCCTTCGACGGTCACACGGAAGTGGCTTGGCGCCTCGTCAAGGGCACTCCGGATTCGACGACGTCACCCGCCATCCGGCCGGAGCACACCGCTGACCGAGGTGTCCTTACCCCAGCATCGGCATGTGGAATCCCGGCGCCGCGCTGCCGTCGTCGGGCCAGCGGGTCGTGAGCGTCTTGCCGCGCGTGTAGAAGCGCACGCCATCCATGCCGTGAACGTTGAGGTCGCCGAACAGCGATGCGCGCCAGCCGCCGAACGAGAAGAACGCCATCGGCACGGGAATGGGCACGTTCACGCCCACCATGCCCACTTCCACGTCCTGCTGGAATCGCCGCGCCGCGTGCCCCGAGCGCGTGAAGATCGCCGTGCCGTTCGCGTAGGCGTTGGCGTTGATGAGCGCGATCGCGTCCTGGAGCGAATCCGCGCGCACCACCGACAGCACGGGCCCGAAGATCTCGTCCCGGTAAATCGACATCCCCGGCGTGACGTGATCGAACAGCGTCGGCCCCACGAAAAAGCCGTCGCCCGCGACCGGCGGCTCGCGGCCGTCGACCACGAGCTTCGCGCCTTCGTTGACGCCCCGGTCGATGTAACCCTTGATGCGGTCACGCGCCGCCCCGGTGATGACGGGCCCCATCTCGACGTTGGTGTCCCCGGGCCCGACGCTCACGCGTTGCGCGCGCTCGGCGAGCTTCGCCACGAGCGCGTCGCCCACCTCGCCGACCGCGACGACGGCCGAAATGGCCATGCAGCGCTCGCCCGCCGAGCCGTATCCCGCGCCGATGATGGCCTCGGTCGTGAACTTGAGGTCCGCGTCGGGCAGCACCACTGCATGATTCTTGGCGCCGCCGAGCGCCTGCACGCGCTTGCCGTTGCGTGCGCCGGTCTCGTAGATGTACTTCGCGATGGGTGTGGAGCCGACGAACGAGATCGCCTTGACGTCCGGGTGTGCGAGCAGCGCGTCGACCGCCTCCTTGTCCCCGTGGACGACGTTGAACACGCCGTCGGGCAAGCCCGCCTCCTTGAGAAGCTCGCCCATGCGAATCGCAAGCGTGGGATCGCGCTCGGAAGGCTTCAGCACGAACGTGTTCCCGCACGCCATGGCGACGGGATACATCCAGAGCGGCACCATCGCGGGAAAGTTGAACGGCGTGATGCCGGCGCATACGCCGAGCGGCTGGCGAATCGAGAAGCTGTCCACCTCGGTGCCGACGTTCTCGCTGAACTCGCCCTTCAGGAGATGCGGGATGCCCGTGGCGAACTCAATGACCTCGATGCCGCGCGTGACCTCGCCCTCGGCGTCCGCGAGCGTCTTGCCGTGCTCCTGCGTGATGATCTTCGCCAGGTCCTTGCGATGCGACTCCATGAGGTCGCGGAATCGCATGAGGATGCGCGCGCGGCGCAGCGGCGGGTGAGCGCGCCACGACGGGAACGCCGCCGCGGCCGCGGCAACCGCGGATTCGATGTCCTCGGCGTCCGCGAGCGGGACGTGACGCACGACGTGACCCGTCGCGGGGTTGGTGACTTCGCCGTAGCGCCTGGTGTGCGCCGCGCGCGCCTGTCCCGCGATCCACATCGGAAGCCGCTCGAGCGTGCTGAGATCCATCCTGTGCATCCTCCCTGGTGAGCCCGAAAGTCTACCCTCGCGCCCGCGTGCGACCAAGCGACGGTTTATGGGGACAAGTCCCCGTCCGCGGCGGCTGCCCGGGCGCTACACTGGTCGCATGCCGCATCTGCGCCCCTCTCCCTCCGCGCCTGCCGCTCCCTCGCGCGCGCTGGTCGCGGCGTGGATCCTGACGGGAGGCTTCCTGCTCCTCGTGCTGTACGTGCACCTCCTGCCCGCCCTCTTCGCGGGCTTGCTCGTCTACCAGCTCGTGCACCTCGCCGCGCCCGTGCTCTCGCGTCACCTGTCGGACTATCGCGCGAAGCTCGTCGTGGTAGCGATCCTCGCCGCGCTGGTGGTGGGGGTGTTCTCGGCCGCGATATTCGCGCTGGTGGTCTTCCTGCAGAACGACCCCGACCGGCCGGCGGCGTTCCTCGCGCAGCTCGCGGACCTCGTGCTGAAGGCCAAGGAGAAGCTCCCCGAGTGGCTGGCCGGCGTGATGCCGGGCAGCCCCGAGGAGGTGAACGACTCGCTCGCCGAGTGGATGAAGATGCACGCCAAGGACCTGGAGCTCGCGGGCCGGGAGACCGGTCGCGCGATCACGTACGCCATCCTCGGCATGATCGTGGGCGCGATGATCGCCCTGCGCGACGAGCTGCCGTCGGTCCCCATGGGCCCGCTCGCGCGCGAGCTCATGGTCCGCGCCGAGAACCTCGCGAACGCGTTTCGCCGCGTCGTGTTCGCGCAGGTGCGCATCTCGCTCATCAACACCGTGTTCACGGCGCTCTACCTCGCCGTCGCGCTGCCGCTCTTCGGCGTGCACGTGCCGTTCACCAAGACGCTCATCGTGATGACGTTCGTGGTGGGACTGCTTCCCGTGCTCGGCAACCTCATCTCGAACACGTTCATCGTGATCGCGAGCCTCACGCACTCGCCGGAGGTAGGCATCGCGTCGCTCGTGTTCCTCGTGGTGATCCACAAGCTCGAGTACTTCCTCAATGCGCGGATCATCGGCACGCGCATCCAGGCGCGCGCATGGGAGCTCCTGGTCGCGATCCTCGTGATGGAGGCGACCTTCGGCCTCCCCGGCGTGGTGGCGGCGCCGATCTTCTACGCCTTCCTGAAGGACGAGCTCACGACGCAAGGCGCCGTCTAGCGAATCGCCGTCAGGCCGAGGCGAGGCGCGCGACGTAGCGCGCGATGAGGTCGATCTCGAGGTTGACGCGTGCCCCCGGCGCGAGGCGCGAGAGGGTGGTCACCGCGAGCGTATGCGGGATGAGGTTGACCGCGAAGCGTGCGCCGTCGACCTCGTTCACCGTGAGGCTCACGCCGTCGACCGCGACCGACCCCTTGGCCGCGATGAAGCGCGCGAGGTCGCGCGGCGCCTCGACGTCGCGGCGCACGCTGCCCCGCGCGTCCGCGGGCACGGGCGCGAACGCGACGACGGTCCCGATGCCGTCGACGTGCCCCGTCATGAGATGGCCGCCCAGCCGGTCGCCCATCCTCATGGCGAGCTCGAGGTTGACCGGGCCTTCGGCGTCGAGGCCGCGGGTGCAGCGCAGCGTCTCGGCCGATACGTCGAACGAGTACCGCGAGGGCTCGACGGCCACGGCCGTGAGGCAGCACCCGCTCACGGCCACGCTGTCGCCGACCGCGACGTCGCCGAGGGACGGCGTCCCGGTCTCCACGTCGATGCGGACGCCGTCCGCGTGCGGCACGACGGCGACGATGGTTCCCACGCGCTGCACGATGCCCGTGAACACGCTAGCTCTCCCCGAATCTTCGCGCGACAAGGCGCAGGTCGTCGCCGACGCGCTCCGCCGATCGCCATTCGAATCGCGCGCGATCGGCGAGCGAGGCAAGCGGCGCCGATCGCTCGAACATGCCGCGCGCCGGATCGCCGAACGCGGATGGCGCGAGGTAAAGCAGCACCTCGTCGACGAGCCCCGCCTCGAGGAGCGCGCCGTCGAGCTTGGCGCCCGCCTCCACGTGCAGCTCGTTGACGCCGCGCGAGGCGAGCTCACGCATGAGCTCCGCGAGATCGACGCGGCCGTCGCCGTCGGGAAGCGCGAGCCACTCCGCTTGCGCGGGCCATGCGGCATTGCGCTCGCCCGCGGTCACGACGAGCGCGCCGTCGCCTTCGAGCACGCGGGCGCCGGGGCGTGCGCGCATGCCGGTCGACGACGACGCGCCGGGGCGCGGCTTGTCGACAGCTCGCACCGTGAGCGCAGGATCGTCCTGGAGCACCGTGCCGATGCCGGTCAGGATGGCGCAGGCGACGCCACGTAGCCATCAGCTCGCGGCATCCTTGGTGATCTGGCGTCTCGCCGCTCGCAGGAGCACTCGCCGTCGAGGCTGGCCGCGACCTTGACGCGAACCCGGCCTGCCGCGCGTCGCGCGCGACACGAACCCGAGGTTGAGCTCGCGCGCGTCGGCCTCGAGCACGCCGCTCGCGACCTCGATCCCGGCCGCCCGCAGCTTGGCGGCGCCGCCGGCCGCGACGGTCGAGGGCTCGGGCATCGCGATCATGACGCGCCCCAGCCGGGCGGCGACGATCGCGTCCGCGCACGGAGGCGTCCGGCCATGGTGATTGCAGGGCTCGAGCGTCGCGTCCAGCGTGGCGCCGCGCACGTCGACGCCGCGGCGCGCGGCATCGGCCAGAGCCGCCGCCTCGGCGTGCGGACCGCCGGCGCGCTCGTGGAAACCTTCGGCGACGACCTCCTCGCCGCGAGCGATGACGCAGCCCACGCGCGGATTGGGCGTGGTGGTGCACAGGCCGCGCGCCGCCAGCGCGAGCGCCCGCGCCATGTGCGCGCGATCGACGTCCGCGGAGGTCATCAACGTCGCGTGCGCTTGGGCACGGACGGCGGCGCCTCCACCTCGCGCAGCGCGTCGCGGAAGTCGGAGACGTCCTGGAACGAGCGATAGACGGACGCGAAGCGGATGTACGCCACCTTGTCGAGCTTGTAGAGCTCCTGCATCACCATCTCGCCGATCTGCCGCGCGGGGATCTCGCGCTCGCCGAGCGCGAGCACCTGCGCGACGATGCGATCGATGGCGGCGTCGACGTACTCGGTGGGCACCGGCCGCGTGTGCAGGGCGCGCGCGAAGCCGATGCGCACCTTGTCGACGGAAAAATCGGCGCGATTGCCGTTGGTCTTCACGACCTGCGGCAGGCGCAGCTCGACGGTCTCGTAAGTGGTGAAGCGCTTCTGGCACGCGAGGCACCGCCGGCGACGGCGAATGGAGTCGCCCGGTTCGGACACGCGCGAATCGATGACCTGCGTGTCGCCGCTGCCGCAGAACGGGCATTTCATGCGGCGCCCCGGTGCGTCAGGTGCGGTAGACCGGGAACATCGCCACCAGCGCCGCGACGCTCGACCGTACCTTCGCCTCGGTGGCCGGGTCGTCGGGCGCCGTGAGGACGTCCGCGATGAGATGCGCGAGCTCCTCGCACTCGATCTCGGTGAACCCGCGCGTCGTGATCGCCGGGCTGCCGAGGCGGATGCCCGACGTGACGAACGGCTTCTCGGGATCGTTCGGAATGGCGTTCTTGTTGCACGTGATGTGCACGCGGCCGAGCGCGGCCTCGGCGTCCTTCCCGGTGATGCCTTTGGGGCGAAGGTCGACCAGGAACATGTGGCTGTCCGTGCCGCCCGACACGATGCGCAGGCCGCGATCGGCGAGCACGCGCGCGAGCACGCGTGCGTTCTCGAGGACGCGCTCCTGGTACACCTTGAAATCGCGATGTAGCGCTTCGCCGAGCGCGACCGCCTTGGCCGCGATGACGTGCATCAGCGGTCCGCCCTGCAGCCCGGGGAACACCGCCGAGTTGATCGCCTTCTCGTGCTCCGCCCGCGAGAGGATCATGCCGCCGCGCGGTCCGCGCAGCGTCTTGTGCGTGGTGGTGGTGACGTAGTCCGCGATGCCGATGGGCGTGGGATAGACGCCCGCCGCGACCAGTCCGGCATAGTGCGCCATGTCGACCATCAGCTTGGCGCCGACGGCATCGGCGATCTCCCGGAAGCGCTTCCAGTCGATGACCCGCGAATACGCCGAGGCGCCCGCGACGATGAGCTTCGGCTTGTGCTCGTGGGCGAGGCGCTCCGCCGCCGCGTAGTCGATGAGCTCGCTCTCGGGATCGAGGCCGTAAGGCACGACGTTGAACCACTTGCCCGACATGTTGACCGGCGAGCCGTGCGTGAGGTGACCGCCGTGCGGAAGGCTCATGCCGAGCACCGTATCGCCGGGCTTCAGCGCGGCGAAGAACACGGCCTGGTTGGCCTGCGCACCGGAATGGGGCTGAACGTTCGCGGCGTCCGCGTGGAAGAGGCGCTTCGCCCGGTCGATGGCAACCTGCTCGACGATGTCGACGAACTCGCAGCCCCCGTAGTAGCGCTTGCCCGGGTAGCCTTCGGCGTACTTGTTGGTGAGCTGCGTCCCCTGCGCGGCCAGGACCGCGGTGCTCACGTAGTTCTCGGAGGCGATGAGCTCGATGTGATCTTCCTGCCTCTGGTTTTCCCGCGAGACGGCGCCCCAGATCTCGGGGTCGGCTTTCTCGAGGGAGGTCGAGCGGCGGAACATGAGGGGCCTGCACGAATGGGGAACGGGGGATTCTACCATTCGGGCGATCGGCCTCCACGGCGTGCGCCTACCCCGCGCTCGCGCCGCTGGACTTCCCCGTATAATCCGGCGACTCCAAAGCGCGGGCGACGACGCGAAGCCCGCCGACAGCCGCCCACCAACGCAACGCCCTACGACGGAGGCTCGCGTGAACGCCCTTCTATCCCTGTCCCGAGGCATCGACCGGGCGACCGACAAGCTCGGCCATTGGCTCTACTGGCTCGTGCTGGTCACCGTGCTCATCAGCGCGGCCAATGCGACCGTCCGCAAGCTCTTCAACTACAGCAGCAACGCCTACCTCGAGATCCAGTGGTACCTGTTCTCGGTGATCTTCCTGTTCCTCGCGGGATATACGCTGCTCCATAACGAGCACGTGCGCATCGACATCGTCACCGGCCGCATGTCCGCGCGCGTCCGGGCGTGGATCGACATCTTCGGTACCGTGTTCTTCCTGATGCCCATGTCGATTATCATCATGTGGCTCTCCTGGCCGGTGTTCGTCGACGCGTTCCAGCGCAACGAGGTGTCCACCAATGCCGGCGGCCTCATCATCTGGCCGGCGCGCCTCATGGTTCCGGTGGGCTTCTTCCTTCTCATCGTCCAGGCGCTGTCCGAGCTCATCAAGCGCTTCGCGTTCCTCAAGGGCATGATTGCCGATCCCAGCGAGAAGAAGGTGGAGAAGACCGCCGAGGAGGAGCTCGCCGAGGAGATCCTGAAGTCGCGCGGTGACCGCAACATCGCCGAGGAGATCGAAGCCATCGGCGTCGGCAGGAAGGAAAACCCATGACCGCCTTCCTCACCGCGAACATCGCGCCGCTCATGTTCGGCGCTCTCGTCATCGTCCTGCTGATCGGCTATCCCGTCGCGTTCGCGCTGGGCGCGGTCGGCATCGTCTTCGGTCTCGTCGGCATCGAGCTCGGGCTTCTCCAGCCGACGCTCTTCCAGGCGCTGCCGGAGCGCATCTGGGGCGTGATGTCCAACGACACGCTGCTCGCGGTGCCGTTCTTCACGTTCATGGGATTGATCCTCGAGCGAAGCGGCATGGCGGAGGATCTCCTCGACACCATCGGCCAGCTCTTCGGGCCGATCCGCGGCGGCCTCGCGTACGCCGTGATCTTCGTGGGCGCGCTGCTCGCGGCGACCACGGGTGT
>JBGAIS010000159.1:0-8769 GCA_044225355.1 Casimicrobiaceae bacterium
GTCGCGCGGCGACGTCGCGAGGTGCTGCGCCTGCGCCGGTCCCGCCAGCCGGTCCTCGAGCGCGAACGCGGCGGCCGCGGGGACGCGGTCCGCAGGCATGGGCGGCAGGGTGACCA
Source organism: Casimicrobiaceae bacterium (assembly GCA_044225355.1). Lineage (GTDB taxonomy): Bacteria > Pseudomonadota > Gammaproteobacteria > Burkholderiales > Casimicrobiaceae > VBCG01. The sequence continues at coordinate 117 of JBGAIS010000159.1, forward strand.
CCGTGAGCCGCACCGCGCGCAGCACGGCCTCGCGCCGCGACGCGGACGGCCAGCCCGGCGCCGCGCTCGTGCCCGAGCGCACGAGCCGCTCCTTGTCGTCGTACAGCGCCCACGGCACCTCCTGCGAAGGCGGGGGCGCTGCGTCGACCAGGAGGCGTAGCGTGGACATGGACGGCAAGTCTATTCGAGCGTCTGCCAGACCACCACCGGCCACGTGCGCCCGTCGCGCTTCAGCAGCGCGCGCGCCTGCGCCATGGACTCGCCCTGGCGAGAGCGCACGGTGACGAGGAAGAAGCTGCTGGCGAAGCCGAACGACGCGCCCTCGGGCAGCGTCGCGCCCTGCGGGAGGCGCTCGCGCAGCTCGGACATCGTGGTGAACGGCTTCTTCGCGCGGTCGGCGAGGAACGCGGCGAGCTTGTCGCCCGAAAGGTCGGGGATGGCCGCGACCACGACCTCGGGGGTGGCGGTGTTGATGTTGAGCGACGTGCCGGCGGGCAGGGCCGCCACTGCGGCGTCGAGCGCGGCCCACGTCTGCGGCGTGGCGCCGCGCACCGACGCGAGCTCCGCGGTGCGAAGCAGCGGCGCGTTCGCGGCGAGGCCGCCGCGCGTGCGCTGCCCGTAGAAGTCGTCCTCGGCGCCGTTCGCGCGCGTCATCGAGTCGACGTCGATCCAGTCGGATAGCGCATCGAGGATCCGCGGGTCCACGCCCTTCGCGATGAGGAGCTGCGTCAGGCGCATGCGCTCGGCGGTGCCCGCGGCGCCTTCGAGCGCCAGGTTGTTGAGGTTGAGGCGACCCTGGGCATCCTCGATGCGCCCCTCGATCGACCCGTTGGCGATGGGCGTGGGTGGCAGCGGGAACGACCACACCTCGCCCATGTAGTCGAGCGTGCCCGCGCGCGCGTCATCGGCGAGGATTTGCCGTGCCCACTGCACGCCCGCGAGCGCGAGCGATTGCGCCTGCACCTGGTCGCGGCGGTTGCCGACGTCGGCGAGCCATCGCACCTGGTCGGCAGCGAGGGCGACGGCGACGGTCGCCGCGAGCGCCGCCACCATCATCGCGAGGACGAGCGCGGCGCCGCGAGACGTGCGCGGATGTCGCGGATTCATCGCAGCGTGAACCAGCGGTCGATGCGCGCGCCGTCGTCGAGGACGAGCGTGAGCCGTACGGCGCGCGGGAGCTCGTCCTCGCCCAGGAGCGGCCAGCGCGCGCGCCACTGGCCGTCCGCCGCGAGGTACTCGACCTCGAAGGTCGTGATACCGCTCACGAGCGGGTACACCGTGGGCTGCACGCCGGAGGCGTGGTCGATCGTCGGCCAGTACGCGAGCTCGAGCGTCCCGTTGCCGTTGAGGCGATACCCCATGCGTTGCCCGCCGGGACCGGGCTCGACGGCGAACTCCGCTCCGGCGCGCGTGAACACGACGGCGCTGTGGCCCTCGTAGGTGGTGCCGATCCACGCCGCCTCGCGCGCAGCGCCCGTGCGCGCGCCGCGGGGAATCGCTTGCCGGATGTCGGCCTCGAAGCGCGTGAAGAGCGTCTCCAGCGTTCGCCAGCGGGACGCTTCCGCCGAAAGACGCGCCTCGCCGTCGGTCAACGACGCCGTCGCGCGATACGCGAGCACCGCGATGATGCCGAAGATCGCAAGCGCGATCAGCGCCTCGACGAGCGTGAAGCCGCTCGCGTGCCTGAGGGCGGAGCCGCTCGAGCGGGTCATGGCCGCGGCTCCGGGTTGCCGAGGAAGCCGGTGAGCTTCGCGAGCGCGTAGTCGGGCGCGGCAGGCTCCGCGACGGTGATGTCGATGCGCCGGAACGCGGGATTGGGCGTCGTGCTGACCACCGACTTCCACACGAACTGCGTCCCCGCTTGCGAAGCCTCGCCGCCGTAGCTGCCGATCGCGGGCCACGGCTTCGACACCTGCGCCGCCGCGAGGCGGTTCTGCGCGACCCACAGCGCGAGCGTGCGGCCTTTCAGGGCCGAAGCGCTGTCGGCCGCCTGCGCGAGCGCGCGCATGCCGGCGGTGAGCGCGATGGCGAGGATCGCGAGCGCGACGAGGATCTCGACCAGCGTGAACCCGCGCCGGCCTTTCACGGCGACTCGCTCACGATCGCGATGCGGTTGAGCGGATCGCCCGAGAGGACGAGCCGCGTGCCGCGACCCGCGACCTCGAACGTGAACGGCTCATTGCGCCCGCTCGCACGGAACGGGACGATGACGGCCGGCTCGACCGCGCGACCGCTGTACGACGTGGGCGCGAGCGTGACCGAGTCGGGCAGCGCGTGGGGCCCCAGGATGTCGTCGTCACCGACGGGCTGCCAGCGACCCGTGTCGGCGTCGCGCTTCCAGAATCGCCAGGTTGCGCCGTCCACCGACGCGCCCAGCGTCTCCGCTCGAGCCTGCGCGCGGGCCGCGGCGTGCTCGAGGGCGGCGGCGAAGAGGCGCGCCTCGCGCACGGTGCGGTCGCGGTCGTTGCCGTCGAAGGCCATCACGGCCACGCCGGCGGCGATGGCGAGGATCGCCACCACGACCAGCACCTCGATGAGCGTGAATCCCGCTCGACGGCGCCGCTCCCGCGCCCTCCATTCGGAGCGCGAGCCGAATCGCCAGCAATGCGGACGCCGAGGCTCTGCCCGGGCTAGAGGTCCCATGAGCCGATGTCGGCGTCGATGCCCGTGCCGCCGGCCTGGCCGTCGGCGCCGAAGCTCATCACCTCGATCTCGCCGCGCACGCCGGGGTTGATGTAGACGTAAGGCCGCCCCCACGGGTCCTTCGGGAGCTTCTCGAGGTATCCCCCGGGCTTCCAGTTGACCGGCACCGGCGGGATCTCGGGCTTGGCGACGAGGGCGCCGATTCCCTGCTCGGCGGTGGGGTAACGCTGGTTGTCGAGGCGATAGAGCTTCAGCGCCTGCATGATCGCCGCGATGTCGCTCCTCGCGACCGTGACGCGCGCCTCGTCGGGACGCTGGATCACGTTGGGAACGATGAGCGCGGCGAGCACGCCCAGGATCACGATCACGACGAGGATCTCGATGAGCGTGAAGCCGGTGCGGCGAGCGGCGCGCGCGGAAAGGAAGCTTCGCATCGGACGATTATAATGCGCGGGATCGCGCGGGACCTGCCGCCTCCTGCCACGTGCCGGCGCGACCTCCACACGGCCATGGTCAAACGCGTCCTCGGCGTCCTTTTCCTGCTGCTCGTCGCGCTGGCAGGCACGGCCGGCTGGCTCGCCTGGCGCGCGTACACCGAGCCGCTGCCCTTGCCGACGCCGTCCTACGCCTTCGAGGTGCGCGCCGGCTCGCCCCTGTCGGTGGTGGCCCGCGAGCTGGGCGCCGCCGGCGTCATCCGCTATCCGTTCACCCTGGTGGCGCTCGCGCGAATGCGCGGGGCCGACCGCAACATCAAGGCCGGCAGCTACGAGATCGAGGACGGGATCACGCTGCCGAGGCTCCTGGCCAAGCTCACGCAGGGCGACGTGACGCAGCGCTCGCTCGTGATCGTCGAGGGCGCCACGTTCGCCGACGTGAAGCGCGCGTTGCGCGCGAGCCCGGACGTGAAGAACACGGTGCTCGACCTCGCGGACGCCGACCTCATGGCGCGGCTCGGGGCGCCCGGCGTCGATCCGGAAGGCATGTTCTTTCCCGACACCTACTTCTTCGTATCGGGTAGCACGGACGTCGCGATCCTCGACCGCGCGCGCAAGGCGATGGCGTCGCGCCTCGCGGCCGCGTGGGAGCAGCGAGCCACCGGCCTGCCGTTCGCCAAGCCCTACGACGCGCTCGTCGTCGCGTCGATCGTCGAGAAAGAGACCGGCAAGGCGGTCGACCGTCCGCTCATCGCGTCGGTGTTCGTCAACCGGATGCGCAAGAACATGCGACTGCAGTCCGACCCCACCGTCATCTACGGCATGGGCGCCGCGTTCGACGGCAACCTCCGCCGTCGCGACCTCGAGGCCGACACGCCGTACAACACCTACACGCGCGACGGCCTTCCGCCCACGCCCATTGCCCTGCCGTCGCAGGCGGCCATCGACGCCGTGCTGAACCCGCCGCCCACGGAGTATCTCTACTTCGTCGCGCGCGGAGACGGCACGTCCAAGTTCTCGGCGACGCTCCTCGAGCACAATCGCGCGGTGTCGAAATTCCAGAAAGGCGGACCATGACCGCGCCTGCGCGCTTCATCACGCTCGAGGGCATCGACGGCGCCGGGAAGAGCACGCACGTCCCGTGGCTTGCCGAGGCGATCGTCGCCAAGGGCCATCGCGTGACGCTCACGCGCGAGCCGGGCGGCACGCCGATGGGCGAGACGCTGCGCGAGCTCCTGCTCAACGCGCCGATGACGCACGACAGTGAGGCGCTCCTCATGTTCGCTGCGCGGCGCGAGAACCTGGAGCAGGTGATCCGCCCGGCACTCGCGCGCGGCGAGTGGGTGGTCTGCGATCGCTTCACCGACGCCACCTACGCCTACCAGGGCGGCGGCCACGGGGTCTCGCGCGGGCACATCGCGGCGCTCGAGGCGTTCGTGCACGGCGACGTGTCGCCCGATCTCACGCTGCTCTTCGACGTTCCGCTCGCGCTGTCGAGGGAGCGACTCGCGCGCGCGATGGCGGGCGGGCGCGAGCTCGACAAGTTCGAGGCGGAGCAGGGCGCCTTCTTCGAGCGGGTGCGCGACGCGTATCTCGATCGCGCGGCGCGCGAGCCCGCGCGCTTCCGCGTCATCGATTCGTCGCGGCCGGTCGACGAGGTGCGCGCCGAAATCGCGGGCATCATCGACGCGTGGTAGAGCTCCTGCCCTGGCATGAGGCCATCGCGCGCGAGGCGCTCGCGCGTCGCGCGACGTGGCCGCACGCGCTCCTCGTCGCGGGGCCGCGCGGCATCGGCAAGCGCGCGCTCGCGGGCCACTTCGCCAAATCGCTCCTGTGCGAGTCGCCGCGTCCCGATGGGTCCGCGTGCGGGGCGTGCGCGAGCTGCGGCTACGTCGCCGCCGGGCAGCATCCGGACCTCGTGTGGATCGAGCCCGTCGACCACGACGACGACGGCGAGGCGAAGTCGCTCGACGCCATTCCCATCAAGCACGTCCGGCGCCTCATCGAGTGGTCGCAGGTGACGAGTCATCGAGGCGTGGCCAAGGTCGCCATCGTCGCGCCGGCGGACCTCAACGCGGCGGCCGCCAACGCGCTCCTGAAGACGCTCGAGGAGCCGCCGCCCGCGACGTACCTCATGCTCCTCGCGCACCAGCCCGGGCGCGTGCCCGCGACGCTCAGGAGCCGCTGCCTGCGCCTCGTCGCGCCGACGCCCACCGCGGAAGAGGGACAGGCGTGGCTCGCGAAGCAGGGTGTCGCGAATCCCGGCAACGTGCTCGCGCAGGCCGGTGGGGCGCCGCTCGTCGCCATGGAGCTTGCCAACCCCGCGTGGCAGGAGGAGCGCGCCGCGTGGCTCGCGGCGCTCGCGAAGCCCTCGTCGCTGCCGGCGGTGGCGCTCGCCTCGCGGCTGGAGACGGGGGCCCGGGACACGCGCAAGGAGCGCCTCGCGCTCGCCATCGACTGGCTCTCCTCGTGGACGGCGGACATGGCGCGCGTCGCGGCGGGCGGGCGCGCCCTGCACAATCCCGACTACGCCGCCGCCCTGGAGGCGCTGGCGCCGGCGGTGGCGCCGGTGGCGCTGTTTCGCTATCATCGCAGGCTCGCGGAGCAGCGCGCGCTGGTCGCGCACCCGCTCCAGCCGCGCCTCGTCGCCGAGACGCTCCTGTACGGTTACCGCGACCTCTTCCGCTGACGATGGCCGACAAGCGAATCCCTCCCGCAGCCCCCGGCGCCAGCGTCGCCCGGCCGGGCGTGCTGTCGCTCAACATCCGCGAGAAGGCGGCGCTCTACGCCGCGTACATGCCGTTCCTGAAGGGCGGCGGCATCTTCATCCCCACGTCGCGCCAGTACGCGCTCGGGGAGGAGGTGTTCATGCTGCTCTCCCTGATGGACGATCCCAACCGACTCGCGGTCCAGGGCAAGGTCGTGTGGCTCACCCCCGAGGGCGTGCAGGGCAATCGCACGCAAGGCATCGGCGTCCAGTTCACGCAGGACGAGACCGGCGCCGCCGCCCGCGCCACCATCGAGAAGATCCTGGGCGAGAGCCTCGCGTCGACAAGGCCGACACACACGATGTAGTTTTCAGGTATCAGGTATCAGGTATCAGGTATCAGGTATCAGGTATCAGGTATCAGGTATCAGGCGCGTTGGGGCTGGTGTGGATGTGTTTGGGGTACGTGGCTGCCGCTTCTGATCTCTCTCGATGATTCGCGTTGGCCGAGTGTGCGACCATGTCGCCGCTCGCCCGTCTCCAGGTCCCTCCGTGCCACGAGTGGACTCCTCCCAGCACCGCGCGAACGGTCCCCGGCGCTAAATGCGCCGCCCCGAAAGCACCGCGACTGATCCCTGATCCCTGATTCCTGATCCCTGACCCCTGACCCCCGACCCCCGACCCTGAAATGGCCGCATGTCGACTCCCATCGCCATCTCGACTTCCCCGACCGCGGGCGAGGTGCCGGAGCTCCTGTCGGCGATGCGCGAGAACGCGGTTACGCGCTTTGCATCAGCGTGGAGCTCGCGGCGTGGCCGTCGGTGGTGGCGCTCGCGCAGGCGCACGACAACCTCTTCGCCACGGTCGGCGTGCATCCGGACTATCCCGACACGCAGGACCCGGGCGTCGACGGGCTCGTCGCGATGGCCGCCACGCCGAAGGTCGTCGGCATCGGCGAGACCGGCCTCGACTACTACCGCCTCGAAGGCGACCTCGAGTGGCCGCGCGAGCGCTTTCGCCGGCACATCCGCGCGGCGCGCGAGACGGGCAAGCCGCTCGTCATCCATACGCGCTCGTCCGCGGAGGACACGCTCGCGATCATGCGCGAGGAGCGCGCGGACGAGCCGGGCGGCGTCATGCACTGCTTCACGGAGACGTGGGACGTCGCGCGGCGCGCGCTCGACCTCGGCTTCCACATCTCGTTCTCGGGCATCGTCACGTTCAAGAACGCGGTCGAGCTGAAGGACGTCGCGAAGCGCGTCCCGCTCGACCGGATGCTGATCGAGACCGACAGCCCGTATCTCGCGCCGGTCCCGTTTCGCGGGAAGCGCAACCAACCCGCGTACGTTCGCCACGTCGCGGCGGAGATCGCGCGGCTTCGCGGATCACGCCCGAGGAGGTGGGCGCCGTCACCTCCGCCAATTTCTTCGACTCTTCCGGATTGCCCACGATGCGTAAGCCTGCCCCTCCGCTTCCTCGCCGTCACCCTGAATACGCTCGCGCGACCTGTACGAGGACTTCCATCATCGCGGTCAGCAACGACTGCGCGTCGCAGGTGCGCGAGTTCCTCGCCAAGGGCGTGGACCCCAACACCGTCGGCCCGAACGGCGAGCCCGCGCTGGTGCTCGCATCGCGAGCGGGCTACACGGCGACCGTCGACGCGCTCCTGGCCGCGAAGGCCAACGTCGATGCGCGCAGCTCCGTCGGCGACTCCGCGATCATGGTGGCCGCGCTGACCGGCCAGATGGACATCGTGAAGAAGCTGCGTGCGCGGGGCGCGCAGATCAACAACGCCGGCTGGACGCCGCTCATCTACGCCGCCACGGGCGGGCAGGACGCCATCGTCGAGTACCTCGTCGCCGAGGGCGCGAACGTCAACGCGGTGTCGCCCAACGGCACGTCCGCGCTCATGATGGCCGTGCGCGAGGGCAAGGGCTCGACCGTCACGCTCCTCATCGCGAAAGGCGCCGACGTCAACGCGCGCAACCAGAACGGCGCGACGGCGCTCGCGTGGGCGCAGCGTCAGAACGAGTCGGCGATGGTGGCCGCGCTCAAGCGAGCGGGCGGCAAGGAGTGACGACTAGGGCGTGACGTCGGCGGGGTCGATCGCGAGCAGGGTCGACGGGATCGCGAGCTCGCTCGCGAGCGCGGATGGGATCACGTTCGGTACCAGCGCCGGGATCTCGCCCACCAGCCGGCGCGCGCCGTTGAAATGCTTGCGCCAGTACGATTGCGAGAGCTCGGTGACCTTGACCTCGCTGCCGCGCGAGGGCGCGTGCACGAAGCGGTTGTCGCCCAGGTAGATGCCCACGTGCGAGAACGCGAAGCGGCGCGTGTTGAAGAACACGAGGTCGCCGGGCTTGAGGTCGCCCATGCCGACCTTGGCGCCGAGCGTGCTCATCTCCTTCGCGGTGCGCGGCAGCGTGACGCCCGTCACCTCCTGGAACACGTAGCGCACGAGCCCGCTGCAGTCGAGCCCGGTGTCGGGCGTGTTGCCGCCGAACTTGTAGCCGACGCCGATGAGCCCAAGCGAGTAGATGGCGACATCCTGCGCGCCGGTCCACACCTTCTGCGCGGCGCTCGCGACCGTCTGCGCGTGCGCGGGCGCCGTCGCGAGGAGCGCGACGAGGACGGCCAAGGCTGCGCGGCGAGCGGGCATCCGGCCATTGTGCGGGATTTCGCCGGGCATCGCAAAGCCCGGGGTCACTCCGATGGCCCGCGCCGCTTGACCTTGCGCGTGCGAGGAAGGGGCACTTCCTCCGCTCGCGCCCGCCGCCGCGCCTTGGCGTCGACCCGCAGCGGACGCACGATCTCGACGCGATCCCCGTCGGCGAGCGGCGTGTCGGGCGTCGCTCGCTGGCCGTGGATC
>JBGAIS010000160.1:0-9067 GCA_044225355.1 Casimicrobiaceae bacterium
CGCAAGGAGCCGGCGAAGCGCCTGCGCGCTCTTGCGGTCCTCGGGGCCGCTGCGCAGCGCGGCGCGCTCGGCGGCGTACTCGAGGAGCGCGCTGCGCAGCTCGAAGAGCTCCACGATCTCCTGCTCGGACAGCGCGACGATGCGCACGCCCTGCCACGGCGCGCGGCTCGCGAGGCCGTCGGCGACGAGCCGCTGCAGCGCCTCGCGGATGGGACCGTTGGAGAGCGCGAATTCCTCGCGCAGCTGCGCCTCGCGGATGCGCTCGCCCGGCGCGTAGGTGCCGTCGATGACGCGATCGCGGAGGATCTGCGCGATCCACTCGGCGCGCGAGAAGCGGTCGGGCTCGATGCGAAGCGGGGTGCTCACGGGAGGGACGAGCGGCGCACGCGCGCCTCGCGGTGGCCGCGGAGATCGGGGAGGAGCTCGGTGCCGAGGCCGTGGCCCACGGGCGGCGAGAGGTAGCCGTGATCGACCACGGGAAGCACGGTGACGAGATCGCGGTAGAAGCCGTGCAGGAACGCGCGCACCACTTCCTGCACGAGCGTGTTGGTCGCGTGGAACGCGAGGTGGATCGACGCCATGAGGACGACCGGGCCTACGCAATCGTGCGCGGCGACGGGGCGCTTGTACGCATCGGCCATCGCGGCGATCTTGCGCGACTCGGTGAGGCCGCCGCACCAGCCCACGTCGAACATGACGTAATCGACGGCCTGCGCCTCCAGGAGGCCCCGGAACGCGCTGCGCGCGGCGAGCGTCTCGCTGCCGATGACGGGCAGGCCCGTGGACTCGCGAAAGCAGCGCAGCGACGCGGGGTCGTCCATGCGGATGGGGTCCTCCATCCAGAACGGCGCGATGTCGCGCATCGCGCGCCCGATGGCGATGGCGGGCGGCAGCGTCCACAGCGAGTGCATCTCACACATGATCTCGATCCTGTCGCCGACGGCCGCGCGGATCTTCTCGAACGGCTCCATGCCCTTGCGGAGGTCGCACGCGGCGAGGAAGGTGTTGCCGCCCGACGTCGCGAAGCGATCGAACGGCCAGATCTTCATCGCCGTATACCCCTCGGCGAGGAGATCCTGCGCAAGCTCGCCCGCGTGATGGTTCCAGGCGGTGAGGTCGTCGTAGCGATCGCGAAGGCGGGGAGACTCCTCGCCGCCCAGCTCACGTCGCCACGTCGCGTACGCGTTGTAGTCGTTGCTCGCGCAGGTGTTGTAGACGCGCACGCGATCGTGGCTGCGCCCGCCCAGCGCCTGCCACACCGGCATGGCGTGCGCCTTGCCGAAGAGATCCCACAGCGCGATGTCGATCGCCGACGCCGCGCGAATCTCGGCGCTCGTGCTCGAGAAGCCGCAGATGGGCGAGGTGAGGAACGCGTTGTGGCGCTCGATCTGCAGCGGGTCCTTGCCGAGGAGGTAGGGCGCCGCGATCTGGTGGACGTGCGACGCGACGGCGTCGGCGCTCTTGCAGGTCTCACCCAGCCCCACGAGCCCGTCGTCCGTGCGCACCTCCACCCACACGAGGTTGGGCAGGTGGGGAAGCTGGATCGTGTCGACGGCGACGATCTTCATCGCGGGCCTCGTTTCGATGCGGGTCCCACGCCCGCGGTTTTTCGTCGTCAATATTAAACATTAATAATTTGCGGCGTCAAACGGACCGGGCGCGGCGATCGCGCTGGGCCGTCGGGGACCAGCATCCGGTTCCGCGAGTACCGACGCAAAAGGAGCGAGTGGACCGGGCGGCAAAATTCCACCGCGGGCTTGCATGGTTATCTGCTGCGCTGCGGCGTGCGCGGCTTCGCCGCCGCGTAGCGCGCGAGGCTCTCCGAGGCCATGCCTTCGCGGCGCGTAGCTCCGCGGCTGCTGGCGTGCCGGGCGGGAGCGCGAGCCACGGCTGCTTCGAGCGCACGAAGATGTGCGCGAGCGGCGGGAATGTCGACGGCGCGTCGAGCGTGCCCACGCGGACGTAGCGCGTGATGGCCTGGCGCGTGCCGTGCTCGTTCCACAGCGCCGTGCGGCAGGAAGGGCAGCGCGCGACCCAGTGCTTGCCGCCGCTGTCGGTCGGGACGAGGACATAGTCCGGCGCGCCGCGCGCGATCTCGAATTTCGTGTGCTCGATCATCGCGTGGTGCGCGAAGGGTGCGCCCGTCTCGCGCTGGCACCGCGTGCAGTGGCAGCAATGCACGAACATCGGTACGTCGAGCATGCGGTAGCGCACCTCGCCGCACGCGCAACCGCCTTCGAACGGCGGCCCCACCGCGACGGGCGGCATCGCCTTACGCGCCACGCTTGCGCGCCTCCACGCAGCCCGGGTAGAAGACCGCGAACGGATGCACGTCGTACGCGAAGACTTGCGCCTGCACCGAGGGATCGGCGTCCATCAGCGCGCGGACCGCGGCCTCGGACGGCGCGGCGACGACGAGGAAGCCCTTGTCGGCATAGCGCGCGCCGACCTTGACGTGCCCCGCGTCGCGCATGCTCTTCAGGTTGGCGGAGTGCTCGCGAAAGTGCGCCTGCTCGTGCGGTTTGCGCGACGCGTCCCATTGCGGGCCGGTGCGGAGCTCGACCGCGAAGAGGGGATCGGTCGCGGCGGGCGCTTGCGCGGCGGCGCGCGAGGCCATGACGGAAGAGACGACGGGCGCCGCGACGAGGGCGGCAAGGGTGCGCCTGCGGGCGTTCATCGTGCGTCCTCGCGAAGCGAATGGAGGCGTGTCATTGTGTCACGCGAAAAGCCCGTGCAGGAACCACTCGCCGGCCTCGAGGCCGTAGCGGTGATCGCGGTAGATCCACGCGGTGGCGCCTCCGGGCGTGTCGGCGACGAAGTAATCGCGGCGAATGTCGGCGCCGTCCCACCATCCCGACTCGATACGCTCGGGCCCGTCGCGCAGCGTCCACGGGCGCTTCTCGAACGGGTCCGAGAGCGGCTGCGGCTCGGCCAGGAGCCAGATCGGGCGCGGGGCGTCGGGCAGGGGAACGGGCAGCGGGATGGCCCGCGCGCGCGCGAGCGCCGGCGGGCCGTCGCGCGTCGCGAGCTCGGGACGATGGTCGGCGTGTGGCGCCAGCCGCATCGAGCGCGTCGCCGCTCAGGCCGCGCGGGAACATCGACGATGGCACGCCTTGATGACCGCCCTGGTCGCCGGGCATGAGGCTCGCTTCCTGCCCGCGAGCGGGCGCGGTCTCGTCGCTCGCGAGCGCGATCGCTCGGCCCCGGCGCGCCAGCGAGACGCGCGCGAGCTGCTCGCAGCACGCCCAGCACGTGCGAGGTCCTGGCGCGCGGGGCGCTGATGCGAGCGCACGACGGCAGGCGACCGGCCGCCGCAGGTACTTTCTTCGCCAGGGTCGAGCGTCAGCGTGAGGCGAAGCGCGCCCAGCTCGCGCGCCGCCAGCCAGTCGCAGATCGCGCACGAGGCGCTGGCACCAGCCCAGCGCCTGACGTCACGCGCCGGCGCGCCAGCAGGTCGAGGCGTCCCGCGGCACGTGGCGGGGGAACGAACGAGGCGCGCGGATCGGGCACGAGGTCAGCGCACGACGATCGCCTTGGATGACGCCGGCTGAAGCGCCGCGCAGCTCGTCGCGCGGCAGCGCGGCGGCTCGCCTGAACGTCGTCACGCCCGCCTCGGCAGGCGTCTCGCGCGGCGGCCGGGCAGGTCGAGAGCGCGGCGAGCGGCGAGGTCGCGCAGGCGGGCGCGATCGGCGACGCGCGCCAGGCTCATGCGCGGCGAGGAGGAGGGCCGCGCCTGGCGTGGCCGCGGATGCCGAGCCGGCTCGCGTAGCCCAGCGCGTGCGCGCCCGAGGCGAGGCGCGCGATGAGCTTCGGCAATCCGCCGAAAAGACGCAGGCTCGCCCCGATCTCCGCGACCACGGCGTTGGGCGGCGGCGCGAGGCAGGCCAAGCGGGCGTGAACGAGAGCGCCCACGTGGCGATCTGCGCTGGGGGCGCGCGCTCGGCTCACCGCCGTCGCATCGCAAGGTGCGGTGCGAGGGCGAGCGCGCCCGACACGAGCTGGTCCTCGCGGATGCTGGCGGCGCGCGCGGCGTCGCTCGCGGCGACGATGCGCGGATAGTGCCCTCCGCTGCCGACGACGAAAGGACGCGCGGCATCGTCTTGCGATTGCCCGCGCGCGAAGACGTCGAGGGGCAGCGAAGGGAAGAGAGGCAGGCCCAGCACGGGCGTCATCGGCGACAGGCCACGCGATGCCGTAGAGCAGCACGGGGCGTCAATTCCGCGCCGCGGCGCTTCAGCACGCGCACCGCGAGCCGCCCGTCCTCGCGCGACATGGCAAGGCGCAGCGGCGCCGACGTGGCGCTGCCGCGCTGGCCGGGGCGCCTCCACAGCACGCCCCACGTGCGGCCGTCGCGCGCGGCCACTTGCAGGCGCCGCAGCGCGCGGTCGTCGTGCGTGGGAAGCCACGCGAAGGCGGCGCCGCATTCGGGCGCGCGCAGAGATTGCTCGAACGCCCATAGCGCATCCTGCGGGGTCTTGCACGCGACGACGAACAGTCGTCGCAAGTCGAGGCCCGCGGCTTCGAGCGCGGGCGCGTACGGCTTGTGCGGCGGCGCGATCCACACGACGTCGCGGCGCTGCGACTGGAGCGCCGCGAGCGCGGGCAGCGTGACGCGCATCTCGCCGATGCCGTCGCGCTCGAGGAGGATCTCGGTCAGCGCGGCCTGGGGCCAGCCGCGTCCGGGCAGCGCAGCGTCGAGGGCCGCGAATCCCGACGGCACGGCGGCAGGCTCCGGCGCGACGTCGTGGCCTCGCCAGATCGCGGGATGCGAAAGCAGCGTGGCGAGGGCGGATGACGGCGGCGGCATGGCATCGCGAGCTACGCGGGCCAGTGGCGCGCGAAGATGGGCGCGACGCGAGGATCGGCTTCGATGCGGGCGAGGAGCTCGCTGAAAGCGGGCCGCGATGCGGCGAGGTGCGCTCGCGCGCCGGACCATCTCGATACGACCGCGGCGAGGAGGTCGAGCGCGCCCGGTGCGTCGCCGGTGAGGAAGGGCTGCGCGGGAAACGTGTCGGCGAACACGTTCCACAGGTGATGCAGGCGCGCCCGCGTGCCGGCGCGGATGCGCGCCTTGTCGTCGTCGCTCGCGCCGTCGCACCAGCGCTCGGGATAGTCGATGACGCCGATGGCCGCGTAGCAATTGGCCGGGATGTACACGAGCCCGCGCATCGCCTGCGCGCGCCGCGAGGGATCGGCAGGCAGCAGGCCGCTGTGCGGATAGGCGAGGCCGAGATGCACGAGGATGGCCGCGCTCTCGGTCATCACCGAGCCGTCGTCGAGCACGAGCGTGGGAATTTGCGCGAGCGGGTTGACGCGCTTCAGCGCCTCGAGCCCGTCGCCCGGCTCCCAGGGCGCGGCTTCGACCACGCGAAAAGCCGCGCCCGCGATCGTGAGCGCGGCCTCCACCGAGGCCGAGCCGGAGCCCTTGCTGCCGTACAGGGTGAGCATGGGTGGACTCGCCCTCATTCCATCATCTTCGCCAAACGACGGTCGATCTCCTCGGGCGAGACATCCTCGACGTGCGTCGACACCGTCCACGTGTGGCCGAAAGGATCGCGGAGCGTGCCGCTGCGATCGCCGTAGAACTGGTTCACGACGGGACGCAGTTGCGTGGCGCCCGCCGCGAGCGCCTGGCGGAAGATGCGATCGACCTCGTCGACGTAGATCATGAGGCTCACCGGCGAGCCGCCGTGCGCCTTGGGCCCCCGGAACTCCTCCTGCTCGTCGGCGAGCATGACCGGCGAGTCGCCGATCTTCACTTCCGCGTGCGCGACCCTGCCGTCGGGGCCGTGCATGCGCAGGAGCTCCTGGGCCTCGAAGGCGTGCTTGTAGAAATCGATGGCCTCGGCGGCGCCGTCGACGATGAGGTAGGGCGTCACGCTGTGATAGCCCGGGGGAATCGCGGAAACGGCCATGTCGCACTCCTTATGCTTGGGGTCTTCGAAGGCCCCTGCCGGAAAAAGGGCGGAGAAAAATGGGGTCTGACCCCATTTTTCTCCCAAGGCTCAGGCAGAGGGGAAAGGGTTCTCGCAGGTGCCGCGCAGGCGCGTCATGCGCGCCTCAAAGCGCACGGCTCGGGCGGATGACGCCCACCGCCACGCCCTCGATGGCGAACGCGCCTTTCGCGGGATCGACGACGATGGGCGCGAACGCCGCGTTTTCCGCCACCAGCGTGATTTCACGCCCGCGACGTTTCAGGCGCTTGACGGTCACTTCCTCCCCGAGCCGCGCCACCACGATCTGGCCGCTGCGCGCCTCGTCGGTCTTGTGCACGACGAGGAGGTCGCCGTCGAGGATGCCCGCGTCTTGCATGCTCGCGCCCTTGACGCGCAGGAGGTAATCGGCGCGCGGCGTGAAGAGCGCGGCGTCGATACGGTACTGCGCCTCGATGTGCTCGGTGGCGAGGATGGGGGTGCCGGCGGCGACGCGCCCGACGAGGGGCAGGCTGCCCTGGATGGGGATGCCGGGAATCTCGCGCAGGCGCAGGCCGCGCGCGGCGCCCGGCGTGAGCTCGATGGCCCCCTTGCGCGCCAGCGCCTGGAGGTGATCCTCCGCCGAGCTCGCGGTGGAGAAGCCCAGGCCCGCGGCGATCTCGGCGCGCGTGGGCGGCATGCCCGTGGCCTCCACGTGGCCGCGGATCCAGTCGAGGATCTGCTGCTGCCGGGCCGTGAGCCGCGGCGGGTCGGACGTCTCGCGGAGCGGAAGGCGGGGGGCCATGGTGGGGTCGGCTCGATACCGTATGGATGATCGGTACCGTCATTGTAATCGGTATTGGACGTCCGTCAAGTCCGCTGTCAACTGGCCGTTCGGCCTAGGCGTTGTGGACGATGGACACGTGCCTTTCGTGCACGTGCGTGCCCTTCCGGAGGAACTCGCCATGCGCCTGCTCGCAGCCCGCGCCTTGCTCCCGCTCGCTTTCTTTTGCGTGACGTGCGCGGCGTGGGCGGTCACCACCGCGCAGGATCCCGATCGCGCGAGGCTCGCCATCGACGCCCTCGTCAATCCTTCCGTCGACGGCCCCGGCTTCCTGCGCTACGCGAGCCAGGCCGCGACCCACCGCGAGGAGCGCCTCGTATCCGAGGACGAGTTCCTCCGGCTGTCGCGCCTACCCGGGACCGTGATCCTCGACGCGCGCAGCCGCCCGATGTACGACCGGCTGCACGTGCGCGGCGCGATCAACCTGAGCTTTCCCGACATCACGGTGGCGAGCCTCGAAGCCGCGCTCCCGGATCGCGCGACGCGCATCCTCATCTACTGCAACAACAACTTCACCGGCGCGCCCGATCCCTTCCCCAGCAAGCTCCCGGCGTCGGCGCTCAACCTGTCGACCTACACCACGCTCTACATCTACGGCTATCGCAACGTGTACGAGCTCGCGCCTCTGCTCGACGTGCGCACGACACGCATCCCGTTCGATCCGCCGGTGCGATAGCATGGCCCGATGAGCGCTCCCGAGATCGAACGTCCCGTGGCCGTGATGGCGTCGCAGGCGCCGCCGCGCGCGAAGCAGACCGGCTACCCGCCGCCTTACGCCGCGCGCGTCGCGGGACGCGACAAGCGACCGCTCGGCGATCTCTTCGGGCTGTCGAACTTCGGCGTCAACCTGACGAGGCTCGCCCCCGGCGCCATGTCGTCGCTTCGCCATGCGCACTCGAGGCAGGACGAGTTCGTCTACATCCTGTCCGGGCATCCGGTGCTCGTCACGGATCGCGGCGAGACGCCGCTCGCGCCCGGCATGTGCGCGGGCTTCGCGGCCGGGTCGGGCGACGCGCACCACCTCGTCAACCGCGGCAGCGACGTGGTCGAGTACCTCGAGGTCGGCGATCGCACGCCCGGCGATTCGGCCGAGTATCCCGACGACGACCTCGCCGTCCGCATGGGCGACGACGGCCGCTGGCAATATCGCCGCAAGGATGGCACGTCCTTCTGACGACGACCTGGGCTTCGCGTTCCTGGTGCGAAAGTCCGGGGACGTGACCATTACCCGCGCCGGGCGCGAGGTCACGTGCCTGCGCGGCGCGGCGGCGCGCGACTTCGCGGCGAGGATGGCGAGCCTCGCGCCCGCCGCGCAGCAGCAGGCGATGGCGCGGGTCACCGGGCGCTACAAGCGCGGCAACGAGGGCCTGGCCGCCGGCCACGACCGCAACCGGGGGCGATCCGGAACTTAGCGCGATTGCGCGGTGCCTATGCTCGCATGCCGGCGCGTGTTAACGTTTCGAAAGCACGCATCGAAGCCGCGCTGCATCCTGACGGGGCGCCATGAAGAAGGTCGCGCTGTACAGCAGTTCCAATCGCTCGCGCAAGGCGCCGGCCGAGGAGCCCGCGCCCGAGCCGCAGGCGGCGGCCGCCGCGGAGCCGGTCGCCGCCAGGCCGCCGGGCAGGCTGCGCCGCTTCCTCGGGCGCTACCAGCAGCCGCTGCTCGTCCTGGCCGGCGCGCTGTTCGCCGTCGGGCTCGTCGCCCTCTTCGCGAAGACGCGCCCGGTGCCGTACGAGCTCACGCAGAAGGACATCGACGCCGCGGTCCTCCACACCCTCGAGAACAACAACCTTCCGTCGATGGCCACCAAGGCCGTCGCGGCCATCGCGCCCTCCGTCGTGCGCGTCACGGGCTACAGCCCCGACAAGGGCGACGACAAGGACGACGCGAAGGGCAAGGGCAAGGACGGCGCCAAGGGCAAGGCGGCGCCGAAGGACAAGACGGCTCGCAACGACGACGGCAAGGAGCTTCCCGGCGACAGCTCGCGCGGCTTCCGCGACAAGGCGCCCGCGAAAGCCCGCGAGCCGGGCAAGGATGCCGACCCCAAGGACGCCGACAAGGAAAAGGACAAGGACGCCGAGCCTCGCGACGGCGGCTTCCCCGGCTACAGCCGCACCGGCGTGGGCACGGGTGTCGTCATCGTCGACAACGGCACCATCCTCACCAACCTGCACGTGGTCCTCGGCGCCGACAAGATCAAGGTGCGCTTCTTCGACGGCATGGAGTCCGAGGCCACCGTCGTCGGCGTGCGGCCCGAGCACGACCTCGCGGTGCTGAAGGCCAAGGCGGTCCCGGACGACATGGTCTCCG